>NZ_JADOTX010000001.1:6170669-6479203 GCF_015751765.1 Micromonospora ureilytica | reverse complement strand
GCTGCACCAGACCGAGCACGATGGCGACCGGCAGGTACGAGGTGAGGGCGGCCCAGCAGGCGGCCACCCCGGCGGCGACGGGCAGCGGCGCACGCCCGCGCGGCGACCCGCCCGCGCGGGGCGCGGGCACCCGCCGGGCCGGTGCGGCACGGTCGACCGGCCGGTCGTCGGCGCTCACACCGCCGGGACGGCTGGGACGGTCAGGGGTGACGGGGGACATCCGCTCTACTCTGGCACGTCGCGCGGGCGGTGGCAGTCCGTTAACCCCTCCTGAGGACGGCGAGTTCACCGAACCGACGTCCTGCCCACCCGGGCCGGTCTAGCCTCGGCCCAGAGGGGGCGCGAGTCGCCGCCACCCGGGACGGGCCCACCGGTCGCGGTCCGGGCCGGCACGTCGCCCACGACCGCTCGGAGGAAGCTGTGACGACGCCATACCCGCCTCCCCCGCCGCCACCGGCCCAGGGACGCGATCGAACCACCCTGTGGGGCGTGCTGGGCATCGTGCTGGGGCTGATCTGCTGCGGCATCTTCGGCATCGTCTTCGGCTACCTGTCCATCCGCGATGCCCGGCGGTACGGGCAGTCGCCGCTGCTCGGTTACCTCGCCATCGCGTTCGGCGTGATCAACATCATCGGCGGGGCGATCCTGCGCGCAACCGGCAACTACCCGTTCTGGAACAACGACTGACGCGTACGCCGAAGGGGGTCGACCGCAACCGGTCGACCCCCTTCGTCTTGCCTGACCTGGCTCAGCTGCCGGACATGATCTCCCGCATCAGGTTGGCGGTCTCGGTAGGCGTCTTGCCGACCTTGACGCCGACGGCCTCAAGCGCCGCCTGCTTCCCCTCGGCGGTGCCCGCCGAGCCGGAGATGATCGCCCCGGCGTGACCCATGGTCTTGCCGGGAGGCGCGGTGAAGCCGGCGATGTAGCCGACCACCGGCTTGGTGACGTTGGCCTTGATGAACTCGGCGGCCCGCTCCTCGGCGTCGCCACCGATCTCACCGATCATGACGATGGCGTCGGTCTCCGGGTCGGCCTCGAACGCCGCGAGGGCGTCGATGTGGGTGGTCCCGATGATGGGGTCACCGCCGATGCCGACGCAGGTGGAGAAACCGATGTCGCGCAGCTCGTACATCATCTGGTAGGTCAGCGTGCCGCTCTTGCTGACCAGGCCGATCCGGCCGGAGCCGGTGATGTCGGCCGGGATGATGCCGGCGTTGGACGCGCCCGGCGAGGCGATGCCCGGGCAGTTCGGCCCGATGATCCGGGTCCGCTCGCCCTGCGCCACGTTGTACGCCCAGAACGACGCGGTGTCGTGCACCGGGACGCCCTCGGTGATCACCACGGCCAGCGGGATCGCGGCGTCGATCGCCTCGACCACGGCGGCCTTGGTGAACTGCGGCGGCACGAAGATGACAGTGACGTCGGCCCCGGTCTCGGCCATCGCGTCCGCGACGGACGCGTAGACCGGCAGCTCGGTGCCGTCGAAGTCGACAGTCTGGCCCGCCTTGCGCGGGTTGACGCCACCCACCACGTTGGTGCCGGCGGCAAGCATCCGCCGGGTGTGCTTGGAACCCTCGGAACCGGTCATCCCCTGGACGATGACCTTCGAGTCCTTGGTCAGCCAGATAGCCATGATCAGACCCCCGCAGCTGCCAGCTCGGCGGCCCGCTCGGCCGCACCGTCCATGGTGTCCACCCGCTGCACGAGCGGGTTGTTCGCGCTGTCCAGGATCGCCCGGCCAGCCTCGGCGTTGTTGCCGTCGAGACGGACGACGAGCGGCTTGGTGACCTGCTCGCCGCGCTGCTCCAGCAGTGCCAGCGCCTGGATGATGCCGTTGGCGACCTCGTCGCAGGCGGTGATGCCGCCGAAGACGTTGACGAAGACGCTCTTCACGGCCGGGTCGGAGAGCACGATCTCCAGCCCGTTCGCCATCACCGCGGCGCTCGCGCCGCCGCCGATGTCGAGGAAGTTGGCCGGCTTGACGTTGCCGTGCCGCTCACCGGCGTACGCGACCACGTCGAGGGTCGACATGACCAGACCCGCGCCGTTGCCGATGATGCCGACCTCGCCGTCGAGCTTGACGTAGTTGAGGTCCTTGGCCTTGGCGGCCTGCTCCAGCGGGTCCACCGCGGCCTGGTCGACCAGGGCCTCGTGGTCCGGGTGCCGGAACGCGGCGTTCTCGTCCAGGCTGATCTTGGCGTCGAGCAGCAGCATCCGGCCGTCGCCGTTCTTGGCGAGTGGGTTGACCTCGACCAGGGTGGCGTCCTCGGCGACGAACGCCTGCCACAGACCCACGGCGATCTCGACCACCTGGTCGGCGACCTCGGCCGGGAAGCCGGCAGCGGTCACGATCTCGCGGGCCTTGGCCTCGTCCACGCCCTTCACGGCGTCGATCGGGGCCTTCACGACCTTGTCGGGGGTCTCGGCGGCGACCTGCTCGATGTCCATGCCGCCGGCGACGCTGGCGATGCAGAGGAAGGTGCGGTTCGCCCGGTCGAGCAGGTACGAGAAGTAGTACTCCTCGGCCACGTCCGCGGTCACCGTGATCATGACCTTGTGGACGGTGTGACCCTTGATGTCCATGCCGAGGATGTCCGTGGCCCGGGCCACCGCCTCATCCGGGCCCTCGGCCAGCTTGACGCCGCCGGCCTTACCTCGGCCGCCGACCTTTACCTGCGCCTTGACGACCACACGGCCGCCAAGGCGTTCGGCGATCGCGCGGGCCTCTTCCGGGGTAGTGGCGACGCCGCCGGCCAGCACGGGCAAGCCGTGCCGCTCGAACAGGTCCCGCCCCTGGTACTCGTACAGGTCCACGATTGCGCGTCCCGTCCCGTCTCCGCGGCGCGCCGTCGCGCCGCCACCAGCGTTCAAAAACAGTTTGACGCCTGTCATCAGTTGAAACAGGCCATTGGCCGCAGCCTAGCGAGGTCGGCACCACCGGCAACCGAGCGGGTGCGCGGTGTGCGGTAATGCACAACCGGACATCAGGCGTGGCCGGTTTCCGGCCATGACTCCTGTGGCATCCACCGTCCGGAGGATGTTGTCCGGCTTGCGTAACCCTGCCGTGGGGGCGTCGTTGAGTCAGATGTCGGAGCGCTGAACAGCGCAAAGACGGGATACGGCCGATGCCCTGTCGGTCGAGGGGTGGCGGCGGGGCATCGTGCATAGAGGGGCCGGACGTGTGAGGGGTGCGTCCGGCCCCTCCCCCGTGCCCAAATCCGGTCGGCGCAGCAGACCGGCGGGCCTCAGGAAACCGGCTGGGCCACGTTCTGTCGGACCCACTCGACAATCGCCTGGGTGGTAGCGCCCGGCGTGAAGATCTTCGCGACGCCGAGCTTCTCCAACTCGGGAATGTCGCCGTTCGGGATGATGCCGCCGCCGAACACGACGATGTCGCGGGCGTCCCGCTCACCGAGCAGTTCCAGCACCCGCCGGAAGAGCGTCATGTGCGCGCCGGAGAGAACGGACAGGCCGACCGCGTCGGCGTCCTCCTGGATGGCGGTCTCCACGATCTGCTCGGGGGTCTGGTGCAGGCCGGTGTAGACGACCTCCATGCCGGCGTCCCGCAGGGCGCGCGCTACGACCTTCGCGCCCCGGTCGTGGCCGTCCAGGCCAGGCTTGGCGACGACGACCCGAATTCGAGAGCTCATCAGCGCACACCTTTCACCGGCTGGACCGCCTTCACCTTAACGAACGGTAACCCGGCGGACCCGGCCCGGGAAATCCGGGCTCTGTCACCGGCCGTTACCCGGCGCGCCCGGGGGCAACCCGACGAGGTCCGGTGCCGAACCATTCCCGCTTCACTTCCGACAGGGCCGCCGACACCATCCCCGACGGCTGCTCGGAGTCAAGCCGGACGAGTCCGCCGGAACGGTCACGCTCGGCGACGAACGGGCAGCGACGGGGGCACCGTTTGGTGTCGCGATGCATGACAATCATGGACGCAAACGGACAGATCGACACGCCAATTTTCCGCTCTAGCTTGTGACTCGCCTGGCGGTTGGCTAACGTGTCCACGGTTGTCATCAGGTCCATGGACGGGTGACGACGCGGTCAGCGGACGCTTCTCTGGAGCTTCAGGGGACGCCCACCGGCCGCTTCGGAACCCCGACAACGGAGGGTGTGCGTGCGCCAGCGCCTGTCGTCTGAGCCCGATCGATATCGCGGTCGCCGCCGCGTACCCACCCCACCCCGCAGCCGTTACGCCGCTGTCGTCACCACCGCGTTCGTCGGTGCCGGCATCGTGGCCCTCGGCGCGAGCGCCCTGCCGGACGCCAAGGACGTCAGCCCGACGGTTCTCGACGAGCTCAAGCAGGCGTCGGTCACCAGTCAGGACGCTGCGGCCCGTGCGAACAACGCCGACCGCGCCTCCCGGGACAGCCGCAGCAAGGACAACGCCGAGCCCGAGGTCTGGCTGCTGCCGCTGCAGGGTTACGACTTCAACTCCCCGTACGGCGTCCGCTGGGGCAAGATGCACACCGGCGTGGACCTGGTCGCCGGCGAGGGCACTCCCTATGTGGCGATCCACGACGGGCTGGTCACCAAGGCCGGCTGGTTCGGCGGGTACGGCAACGCGGTGATCGTTCAGCACGCCGACGGCAGCGAGGCCATCTACGGCCACTCCTCGGCGGTCAGCGTCAAGGAAGGCCAGCAGATCAAGGCGGGCGACCAGCTCGGCCTCGTTGGTCAGACCGGCCACGCGTACGGCACCCACCTGCACCTGGAGATCCATGTCAAGGGGCAGCCGATCGACCCGGTGCCGTTCCTCCAGGAGCGCGGAGTGGACATCAAGCTGCAAGTCGAGGCAATCTACAGCGAGGTAGCCGCCTCCTGACGGTGCGTAACGACCGTTGACCGCCCGGATCTGTCGATCCGGGCGGTTTCGCATGGCCGCATGTCTGCCAGGTCACAGTCGAGATTGTGAGCGGAGACACCGTCCCGCATGATCACTTTTCCGGTCGTAGCGCCGCAGAGCAGGTCATATCCGGGCAGCCGACCGTCCGCCGCCCGTCGGGGGTTCGGTCCCCCGCACCCTGCCCCGACTCGGCCGACACCAGTATTTCGAGGTCAAGTGCCCCTCGACTGCGAAGGTCCGCCGTGCAGGAAGACAGCTCCGTCCAGAACGAGAACACCCCCGACACCAGCCAGACCGAACCGCAGCGCACCGGCCGCCGGAACCGCCTCATCGTGCTCGGGGCCGCCGCCCTGGTAGCCCTCGGCCTCGGTGGTGTCGCCGTCGCCACCGGCGGCACCGACCACCCGACACCCGCCGCCGTCT
Organism: Micromonospora ureilytica; assembly: GCF_015751765.1. Lineage (NCBI taxonomy): Bacteria > Bacillati > Actinomycetota > Actinomycetes > Micromonosporales > Micromonosporaceae > Micromonospora > Micromonospora ureilytica. The sequence goes on along the minus strand of NZ_JADOTX010000001.1, from coordinate 6,473,922 downwards.
CCCTCGACGCCCAGTCCCGGGCCGACGCCGCGAGCCGGGCCGACCGCTCGGTCCGTGAGTCGAGCACGCCGGTCACCCCCTCGCTCAGCCCGACGCCGAGCCCGTCGGCGATCAGCGCCAGCCCCACTAAGACGGCCGCCGCGAAGGCCAAGCCGAAGCCCAAGCCGAAGAAGACCACCAAGCCCACGCCCGCCTGGGTCGACCCGATGCCGGGCGCAGCCGTCACGTCCTGCTACGGGCAGCGCTGGGGCACCCTGCACGCCGGCATCGACCTGGCGCTGCCCTCCGGTACGCCGATCCACGCCGCGGCGGCCGGCACCGTGACCCAGGCCGGCGACGCCTCCGACGGGTACGGCAACTCGGTCTTCATCGACCACGGCAACGGCTACCTGACCCACTACGCCCACCAGAGCCGCATCGCTGTCACCGTGGGACAGAAGGTCAAGGCCGGCCAGGTCATCGGCTACGAGGGCGCCACCGGCGACGCCACCGGCCCGCACCTGCACTTCGAGGTGCACCAGGGCATGTGGAACCAGATCGACCCGGCCCCGTTCATGCGGGCGCGCGGCGTCGACCTGGGCTGCTGAGGCGACATCCCCGCGCAGTCCGGAACAACAGCAAGGAAAGAGTGGCCTCCGGCACCGCTGAGGCCACTCTTTCCTTGATCCGGTGCGATCTTGGGGCGCCGGGTCAGAGCTTGTCGACCGGTGCGTGCCGGAGCACCAGCCACATGGTCTGGTCGCCGAAGTCGATCTGCGCGCGAGCACCCGGGCCGTGCCCCTCGACGGCGAGCACCCGCCCCAACCCGTACCGCTGATGATTGACCCGGTCACCGGCGGACACCTTGGGCCCCTGCGGCAGCTCGCTGGCCGTGGTCAGCCGACTGGCGTCCACGCCGAGCCGCTGGGCCAGCTGCGCCGCCTTCGGCGTGCCCCCGGTGAAGGTGCCACGACCGCCGGGCACGCGGTCCGCACGGCCACCGACGCCGCCGCCCCCGCCGGCCCACGAGGTGTACGAGCCCTCGGTGCGCTCCCAGTGCACCAACTCGGTCGGCAGCTCCTCCAGGAAGCGCGACGGCGGGTTGTAGGACGGCTGCCCCCAGGCCGAGCGGGTCACCGCCCGGGAGAGGTAGAGCCGCTGTCGGGCGCGGGTGATGCCGACGTACGCCAGCCGGCGCTCCTCCTCCAACTCGCGGGTGTCGCCGAGCGAGCGCAGGTGCGGGAAGACGCCGTCCTCCAGCCCGGTCAGGAAGACCACCGGGAATTCCAGACCCTTGGCGGTGTGCAACGTCATCAGGGTGACCACACCCTGATGAGGCGCGGCGTCGTCTGCCTCGGCGCCGTCAGGCGACGAGCCGGGCTGCGCAGGGATCTGGTCGGCGTCGGCGACAAGCGCCACCTGCTCCAGGAAGCCGGCCAGGGTGGCCCGCTCCCCCTCCTCGCCCAGCGCCTCGATCCGTTCGGTGTACTCGCGGGCGACGCTTACCAACTCCTGGAGGTTGTCCACCCGGCCGGCGTCCTGCGGGTCCAGGCTCTCCTCCAGCTCGGTGAGGTAGCCCGAGCGGGTGAGCAGCGCCTCCAGCACCTCCTCCGGGGTGCCGGTCTCGGCCAGCTCGCGGGCGCCGTCGAGCAGCGCCACGAAGTCGGCGATGCCGTTGGCTGCCCGGCTGGAGATGCCCGGCGCCTCCCGGGCCCGGCGCAACGCCGCGCCGAAGGAGATCCGATCGCGGCTGGAGAGGGCCTCGACACAGGCCTCCGCGCGGTCGCCGATCCCCCGGCGCGGGGTGTTCAGCACCCGCCGCAGGCTCACCGTGTCGTCGTCGTTGACCACCGAACGCAGGTACGCCAGGGCGTCGCGGACCTCCTTGCGCTCGTAGAAGCGCACCCCGCCGACCACCTTGTAGGGCAGGCCGACACGGATGAACACCTCCTCGAAGACGCGGGACTGGGCGTTGGTGCGGTAGAAGACCGCGACGTCGCCGGGGCGGGTCTCGTCGGCGTCGACCAGCCGGTCGATCTCCCGGGCCACCCAGTCGGCCTCGGCGTGCTCGGTGTCGGCCACGTAGCCGACGATCTGCTCGCCGGCGCCGGCCTCGCTCCACAGCCGCTTCGGTTTGCGGGAGGTGTTGCGGTCGATCACCGCGTTGGCCGCGTTGAGAATGGTCTGGGTGGAGCGGTAGTTCTGCTCCAGCAGGATCGTCCGGGCGTCGGTGAAGTCCCGTTCGAACTCCAGGATGTTGCGGATCGTCGCGCCCCGGAACGCATAGATCGACTGGTCGGCGTCGCCGACGACGCACAGCTCGGCGGGCTCGACCCCGTCGGTGCCGGAGACCAACTCCTTGATCAGCGTGTACTGCGCGTGGTTGGTGTCCTGGTATTCGTCCACCAGCACGTGCCGGAACCGCCGGCGGTAGCTCTCCGCCACGTGCGGGTGGGACTGGAGCAGGTGCACCGTGGTCATGATCAGGTCGTCGAAGTCCAGGGCGTGTGCCTCACGCAGCCGCCGTTGGTAGAGCGTGTACGCCTCGGCCAGCGCCCGCTCGTTGGGCCCGGTGGCCCGCGCCGCGAACTGCTCCGGATCGACAAGCTCGTTCTTGAGGTTGGAGACCTGGGCCGCCAGCCCACGCGCCGGGTAGCGCTTCGGGTCGAGATCCAGCTCGCGGGTGACCAACTGCATCAGTCGGCGGGAGTCGTCCGCGTCGTAGATCGAGAACGTCGACTTGAGGCCGGCGTGCTCGTGCTCGGCACGCAGAATCCGCACGCAGGCCGAGTGGAACGTCGACACCCACATCAGGCGGGCCCGGGGTCCCACCAGCGCGGCGACGCGCTCCTTCATCTCGCCGGCGGCCTTGTTGGTGAAGGTGATCGCGATGATCTCACCGGGGTGCACGTCCCGAGCGGCGAGCAGGTAGGCGATCCGGTGCGTGAGCACCCTGGTCTTGCCGGACCCGGCGCCGGCCACGATCAGCAGCGGCGAGCCGGCATGGCTGACGGCGTCGCGCTGCGGCCCGTTCAGCCCGGCGAGCAGCTGCTGCGGATCGAGGCGCGCGGCGGCCGCCCCGGGTCGGTGCGGGCGGGCCGGCGCGGACTCCGGCGCAGGCGGGGACGCGGGGATGTCGAAGAGAGGATGCATCGCCCGACAAGTCTATGCCGCCACCCGGACACTTCCCCGCCGCGCACTCCCGGTGCCGGGAAGCCCGCACCCGGCCGGTCCGCTTCGGCCTGCCGCGCCTCGGGCAACGTGCGGCGGGGCACGTGTTCCGCCGAATCCTTGCGCGAGCCGGCTGACGGTCGGCATACTCGACGGCGTGTTCAGTCAGCGCTTCTACTTTTACTACGGCACCGGGAGTCCGGCAGCCGTAGGTCGCGCCTGATCAACCAGACCTACGAACAGTCCCGGGCTCCTGGAGCCCGGGACTCTTTCGTCTCGGTTCCAGGCACCGGGGGAGGGAAACGACGATGATGACTGACGTGGCGGAGCAGAGCGGCAGCCTGGAACGGGACGACGGCCGGACGGGCACGGGCCAGCCGGAGGCGACCGATGCCCGGACCGGCACGGACGATTCGGCGGCTGCCGAGCGGATCGTGGCGATTCGACAGCGGATCGACGAGATCGACCGGACCATCATTGCCCTGTGGCAGGAACGGGCCGCCCTCTCCCAGGAGGTCGGGGCCACCCGGATGGCCTCCGGGGGCACGCGGCTGGTGCTGTCCCGGGAGCGGGAGATCTTGGAGCGGTTCCGCCAAGCGCTGGGCGGCGACGGGACCCAACTGGCCCTGCTGCTGCTGCGTGCCGGCCGCGGCCCTCTCTGAGACGCGCGGAGCGCGCTACCCGCCGCCGCACATCTCCTCGATCGACCCGGCCACCTGGACCCGCAGATCCCAACGCATCCCCTTCGACGACCTGCCGGTGATCCCGTCACTGCCGCCGAGCCCCGGCGGGCTTCGGTAGCAGTGGCGGGATCACCTCCTACGCCTCGTCGGCGGTGTCCCGCCCGTGCTGCCGGCCACCTTTGCGGGGTCTCCGCGGTCTGCGGACCTGGCACGAGGAGTGGTCTCATGGAGGCTCCCCCGTCCACCACTGATGCGGCCGGGCCTGCGATCGAATCCGAGGAGGTCGGCATTGCCCGACTTTGACGGCTACACCCCGGCGTTTCCGCGACGCGGAAAGAAGCGGTATGGCAGCTACAGCGACAATGAGCCGACCTACGACGGCCGGTTCACGGAAGAGGAGGAGTCCACATTCGGGAACGCGGCCGACGATCAGGATAATTGGCGCTGGTCAACCTGGAATTCGTCTCCGGCGAATTCCCGCGGCCCAATTCCGTATCCCGACTGGCTCGTCACCGACGCCGGCGCGGTCGATATCGAGTTGGGTATTCTCAAGACGGGCAAGGAGGCCGACGTCTTCTTGGTGCGACGGGAGAATACCGACACCGACCGCAGATGTCTCATGGCCGCGAAGCGATTCCGTGTTTCCGAGCACCGGATGTTTCATCGCGAGACCGGATATCTGGAGGGCCGCAAGGTGCGGAACTCCCGAGAGATGCGGGCGATGGCCAACAGCACCGATTACGGGAGAAAGGTGGTGGCTGAGCAGTGGGCCCGCACGGAATTCGGGGCACTGAGCGGCCTTTACCAGCTCGGCTTGCCCGTGCCGTACCCGGTCCAGGTCTCGGGGCAGGAAATCCTGATGGAGTTCGTCGGCCAGGAGGAGGGGATCGCCGCCCCTCGATTGGCCGACGCACGGCTGACAGCCGACGAACTCACCGGCATCTGGGACGAGCTCGTGGACGCGCTCGTCCTGCTCGCCCGCGAGGGCTTCACCCACGGCGACCTGTCGCCCTACAACCTGCTCGTCCATGACGGTCAGATCGTCATCATCGACCTGCCGCAGATCGTCAACGTGCTGACAAACCCTCAAGGCCCCGAGTACCTGGAGCGCGACGTCAGGAACATCTGCGCCTTCTTCACCTCCGCAGGCATGGTCGGCCCGTACGTGGACCCGGACGACCTGCATGGCCTGCTACGCCAGGAGGTGGGTCTCTGACCCGCACCGGCCCACCGGAGTCGTCGAGGGGCCATCGCCACCGTCCCCGATCACCGGGGCAGGACAGCTCCCCGGCACGGTCCGTCATGGCACCGAATGCACACGCACCGTCACCTCAGCGTTGATCCAGCTAGCCGGGAAAAGGATCTCGCAACGGCCGGCACCTGCCGTCGACCCCACCCAGCCAGGAAAAACGGCTATTTCTCAGACACCCGGCAAGCTTCGACCACCATCACTTGATGTCACCCAAAGTTACTGCCGCGCCGACCGCTAAGCAAACAGGCTATATTCACGACGTGCCGGGCGATTAGGCGCGGCGCTCAGTGGGAATCGGTCACGTCGGCCAAAAGAGCGGGCAGTACGGGGGAAGCATGATTTTCCGTGTTCTCGGACCACTGGAAGTGTTGAGTGGCGAGTGCCAGGTCATGATTGCGCCAAGGGAGCGGGTGATTCTCGCCGCGCTGCTGATCTCGGCGAACCAGGTCGTGCCGGTCGCCCGACTCGCGGACGCCATCTGGGGAAGCACCCCACCTCAGACCTCCCGTGGCCAGGTGCAGATCGGCGTTTCCACGCTACGCAGACTCTTCGCATCCGCCGGGATACCCTCCAGAATCCTCACCAGCGCACCGGGCTATTCCATTCGAATAGCAAAGGACGATTTGGATCTCAACCATTTCGACCAGCTGGTCGCCGAGGGCCGTCGCGCGCTGACACGCGACCGACCAGGCGAAGCCACCGAACTTTTCAGAGCGGCATTGAGCCTGTGGCGGGGCGCTCCTCTGGGCAACGTGGTGAGCGCCGCCGTGGAGTCCTCTGCGGCCCAGCTTTCCGAGCGACGGCTGACCGTTCTCGAGCAGACCATCGAGCTTGAGCTCGAGCTCGGGCGCGCCCAGGACCTCATCGGCGAACTGATGGGACTGGTAGCCGAGCACCCGCTTCGCGAACGCTTCCATCGACAGCTGATGACCGCCCTGCTTTACACTGGCCGCCGCGCAGACGTGCTCGCGGCGTACCGGAACGCGCGACGGACCTTCATCCAGGAACTGGGGCTGGAGCCCGGCGACGGGCTCCAGAAGTTGCTGCACGCGGCCCTGACCGATGCGGCGGTGGAACCCTCGATGACACCGTGACGCCTCGCCGACCCGGCCGGCCGCCGTCGCGGGGGCGCCCTGGCCTGCATCCATGACCCTGGTGATCACCAATAGCCGATGGATGGCGGGCTGGGTGAAGATAACGACGTCCGCCACTGTGTCGGCTGCGCCGCCCGGTGACGTTCAGCGATCAAGCGCTGCCCAAATGGCTGCAACGGGGGTTCAAATGCCGCGCGTCCTCATTTGTGATGAACTTCCCGTGGTCCGCAACGGACTGCGGATGATGCTCTCCGCCGGAGACGGCATAACGGTCATTGACTCCACCGACAGTGGAGCCCATGCGGTGATGCTCGCCCGGTCCCACCGACCCGACGTCATCATCACCGGACTCTCCCTCCGGGGTACGTCCGGGCTGGAACTGATGTCCCGGTTGCGTCGGGACAACCTCCAGCCGACCGCCCAGTTCGTCGTCTACACGATGAATTACGCGGACGAGATCATCAGTGAGATCCTGCATGCCGGCGTCAGTTGCGTGGTGGGTCCCGAATCGGACGCCGAGGACCTCACCTCCGCTGTCCGGATCGCCGCCCGCGGCGAGGTCATGTTGCCGCCCCGGGTGGCTCGACGGCTCGTCGACTGGTTTCGGCGCCGCAACACACAGCCAGAGGAGACCCTGCGGCCCATCGCGGCCGCACTGACCACCCGCGAGCGGCAGGTCCTCGTACTCATCGCGACCGGGCTCTCCACGGAGCAGGTCGCCGACCGGCTGGCCATCGGCATCGCCACCGTCCGGACGCACGTGTACCGGATGCGCAGCAAGTTGCAGTTGACCGATCGGGCCCAGCTCGTGTCGTTCGCGTACCGGGCCGGGTTGATGCAGACGTGAGGCGCCTGTGACCGGGAGCCGGGCCCGAGCTGCTGGCGACTGCTCCCCGCCGGTGACCACGCGGAGTCCCGCGTGGTCACCGGATCCCTCTCGTCATATCAAACCTTCTGCGCCCTGACGTCGGGCTCCACGGCCTCTTCGGCTTGCTGGGCGGCGGCCTCGGCGAGCGATTCGTCGTCCACCGCCCGAAGGTTCCGGGCAGAACGGATCATGAAGAGCAGCACTGGTGTGATCGCCATCCAGCCGGCCGCCACGATCAGCATCGTTGTGGGTGACGTCTGGCTACCGATCGGCGCGATGAGGGCCTGGCCGATGGGGAGCAGAGCGATGCTGCCCAGCCATTCGTACGAGCTGACGCGGCCCATTGCCTCGATCGGCACGTTCTGCTGCATCGCGGTGAAGGAGAAGACGTTGAACATCGACAACCCGATGTTGCTCACCAACGCGGCAGCCGCGATGACGGGCACCGGGGCGAGCAGCCCCAGGGCGAGGAGTTGCAGCCCGTACATGCCCAACGGGACGAACGAGGCCCGCAGGAGGTAGCGGGGGCGCATCCGAAGCGCGATCACGCCGCCGAGCACCGACCCGAGGCCTGAGCACGTGGTGATGAGCGCCCAGGCGGGAGCCCCGCCAAGTTGGTCACGGGCGATCGATGGGCCGAAGATCTGCCAAGCCGGCAAGACGAGCAGGTGGAAGGTGCCCGCCCACGCGACCGTCGTCCACAGCCAGGTTCGGGTTCGGAATTCGGTCCAACCCCCGCGCAACTCTCGCAAGATCGAGGGATTCTCCTGGACAGACGGCGCCCGCCGGTCCACCTTGAGCATCCACAGTGCGATCGCGCTGATCAGGAAGGTCACACCGTCAAAAATGAGCGCCGCGCCGGGCGAGACCAGCGCCACCAGGAGACCACCCAGGGCCGGCCCGAGCGTCCAGGCGAAGTTCTCGCTGAGCTGAATCAGGCCATTGGCCGGCTGGAGATCCTTTGCCGGAACCACCTCCGGGAGAAGCCCGGAGGAGGCGGGCTGGAAGAACGCCGCTGCGGTACCCGCCACCAGCTGTAGAACGATCATGGAGGCCAGGTTGGCGTCCCCCGTCAGCAGCAGCACTCCGGCCAGGGCCTGCGAACCGAACCGGGTCAGGTCGGAGGCCATCATCACCGCGCGTCGTGGAAGCCGATCGGCGATGACACCGCCTATCAACAACAGGACCACGGTGGGCAGGATGCGCGCCGCGAGTACCAGCCCCAGCGCCGCGGGTGACCCGGTCAACTGCAGCACAGCGAACGCCAGTGCGATCGGAATGATGGCGTCACCGACGACGGACGCCGTCTGAGCGATGTAGAGGTAGCGGAAACCGGGCCGTCGCAGCAGCGACCGGATCTCTCCGCTGCGTGACCCCGGCCGGTCACCCTTCATGTCTGCCATGTCATCCCATCGTTGGCTTTTCACTGATGCTTGGCAGGACGCCCTGCGTATCCCAGAGGAGCGCGTCAAGACGGCCAGGGTCCATGGCCGTCATCAGTCGCTCGACGACGTGGGCGGACAACTCATCCACCTGTGGAGCAGCCAACAGGGTCGAGACACGAAGGTCCACCGCGAATTTCTTTCGCAGTCGGGCCATCAACCTCAACGCTATGAGCGAGTCCCCACCTCGTTCGAAGAAGTCGTCGTGGGCGCCGACCGGACCGCAGTTCAGCACTTCCTCGAAGAGCTCCGCGATGCCGGCCTCGATCTCGTCGCGAGGAGCGGTGTACTCGCGCAACGGCGGTGGCGGGGTGGTGGTGGGGAGTTGGGTGGGGTCGATTTTGCCGTTGGTGGTGGTGGGGAGGTGGGTGTGGGTGTGGATGTGGGTGGGGATCATGTGGGGTGGTAGGTGGTGGTTGAGGTGGTTTCGGATTGTTTTTTGGGTGTGGGGGTTGTTGGGGGTGTGGGGGGTGAGGGTGATGTGGGCGGTGAGGTGGGGGTGGTCGGTGGTGGTGGTGAGGGTGATGTGGGCGGTGTGGACGTGGGGGTGGGTTTGGAGGGTGTGTTCGATTTCGTGGGGTTCGATGCGGTAGCCGCGGAGTTGGATCTGGTGGTCGGTGCGGCCGTGGTAGTGGTAGGTGCCGTCGGGTTGGCGGGTGGCGGTGTCGCCGGTGCGGTAGCGGCGGGTGTGGGTGTGGTGGTGGGGGTGGGGGTTGGGGGGGAAGTGGTGGGCGGTGAGGGCGGGTCGTTGGTGGTAGCCGAGGCTGAGTCCGGGGCCGCTGATGAACATTTCGCCGAGGGTGTTGTCGGGCACGGGGTTGCCGTCGGGGTCGAGCAGGTCGATGGTGAGGTCGGGTAGTGCTCGTCCGATGGGGCTGTGGGGTTGGGTGAGGTCCTCGGGGGTGATGGTGTGGTGGGTGACGTGGACGGTGGTTTCGGTGATGCCGTACATGTTCACGAGGTGGGGTGTGGTGGTGCCGTAGTGCGTGGCCCAGGTGGTGAGGGTGGCCGGTTGGAGGAGTTCCCCGCCGAAGATGACGTAGCGCAGGTCGGTGGGTGGGTGAGCGGTGGCGGCGGCGGCCTTGGCGAGGTTGGCGAACGCGGTGGGTGTCTGGCTCAGCACGGTGACGTGACGCTCGCGGATGAGGTGCCACATGGCGTCGGGGTCGCGGGTCGTGGTGTGGGCGACGACGACGACGTGGGCGCCGTGCAGCAGAGCGCCGTAGATCTCCCAGACGGAGAAGTCGAACGCGGCGGAGTGGAACATGCTCCACACGTCGGTGTGGGTGAAGTCGAACAGTTCGTCGGTGGTGGTGAACAGCCGGAGGACGTTGCGGTGGGTGACCCGCACACCCTTGGGTTTCCCGGTCGATCCGGAGGTGTAGATGATGTAGGCGGTGTCGTCGTCACACACCGCCACCGGCGTGAACGATCCCCCCACGTCGTCGGTGCCCGCGTCGTCGCCCGCGCCCGCGTCGTCGATCGCCACGAACGTCGGGACCTCGGTGAACACCCCGCGCCACGACGCGTCACCCACCACCACCGGACAACCGGCGTCAGCCAGGACCGCCCGCAGCCGGGCATGAGGATGACCAGGGTCCAGCGGCACATAACCCGCCCCCGTCTTCAACACCGCCACCATCGCCACGACCAGACTCACCGACCGCTGCACGCACAACCCGACCAACGTCCCCCGCCCCACCCCCACCGCAGCCAACCGCGCCGCCAACACCGTCGACGCCTCATCGACCTGCCGATACGTCAACTCCCGCGCGCCATCCGACACCGCCACCCGATCGGCGTAGCGCTGCGCGACACCCACGAACGTCCCATGCACACCCAACACAACAAACCTGCTCTCATCCGGGCTGTGGCCTCCAGTCGACCGTCGATCAGTCCTCCGCCGTCACTTCCCAGATGAAGTACTCGGAGTCCGTCGAGTATGGACTCTCGTCGTAAGCCCCGAACTCGCGCGTGATGCGGAAGCCCGCGCGGTTCAGCAGCGCCCGGATCTGGTCCGGGAATCGGTAGAAGTTCACCCGCAGACCGTGCTGCCGCTCCAGCACCACACCCTCCTCGTCGAGGACTTCACTCACCCGCCGGCGGGTGATGGTCTGCTTGTCCGTGTCGAAGGTGCTGAAGTCCCACATCGCGATCCGGCGATTGGTCTCCGGATGGCGGACCTCACCGGAGAACAGGTATCGCCTGTCGTAGTTCCGGATGTCCTCCTCCGTGAAGACCGGGACGCCAGCGACGAAGGTCCCGCCCGGAGCGAGATGCCTTCGTACCGTCTGGAGGGTTGCCAGCCAGTCGTCGTCGGTGGGGAGGTGGAACATCGGTTGGCCACCGGCCAGAATCAGTGGAAAACGTTGGCCCAACTCGAACGTGCGCAGGTCACCCTCAACCAGATCGACGCGCTCCTCGTCGATGCCGGCGGCCTTCAGATTGGCCCGCGCCTCCTTCAACATCGACGGAGATCGGTCGATACCGACCGCCCGCTCCACCTTGGCGGCGCAGGGCAGAAGGACCCGGCCGGTTCCGCAGGCCAACTCCAGCAACGGTCCACCGAACTTCTCGGCGCGGGCGAGCAGGAACGGCAGGTCGAGCTCGTTCAGCTCGGCCCACAACGTGTCGTAGATGGCGGCTTCGTAGAGGTAGTCGTCCGGCGTGCCGTCGGCGCGCGATGTGCGCTTCTCGGCCTCACGGACCCGTTGGCTCTCACTCATCGACACTCCTCAACGTGTGGTTGACTGGTGCGGCTTCGGCAGCCCTGTTGATCGCCTGCGCGACCTGCGCCACCGTCGGCGGACGCAGCAAACTGAAGTGATCGCCGGCCAAGGCGATGGTTGTCGGGGGACGGCCCTCTGCCCGCTCCGCCCAGTAGTGCGGACTGACATCGGACTCCAGCGCGTGCAGCACCGTGGTCGGTCCGCCGTACTCCCCCGGACGGTGCCGTTGCATCGCCCGGGTCGCGTTCTCGAAGATGCGTACCCGCGTCATCCGCTCGCTCGGCGTCAGCTTCAGGTCCAGGCCCTGCTCGCTCAGGCACGCGCCGACCGCGCTCAGCGCCTGCTCGGTCGGCAGGTTCCACAGGTCGGAGTCGACGGGTACCCGGTCGAAGGTGACTCCGGCGGAGCGGAGCAGGTCCTCCACGAACACCTCCAGCGTCTCGGCCGAACTCCAGGCCGGTACGTCCGACGGCCAAGGCGCGGTGTCGATCAGCACCAGCACTGGTCGGGTGGCGCACTGGCGCGCCATTTCGCGGGCGACCAGGCCGCCGAACGACCAACCCGCCAGGACCGCCGCGCCGGAAACGCCGTTCGCTCGAAGCAGATCCAGGTAGGCGAGCGCGATCTGGGTGACCGTGGGGGGCGCGCCCTTCGCCAACAGTTCGCCCGCGGCGATCGCCCAGACGGCGCGATCGCCGGGGATCAGCCGGCCGAGATCCGCGTAGCAGAAGACCCCGCCGCCGATCGGGTGGATGAGGACCACGGGCGGTTTGTCCGAGCCACCGTCCCGCAGCCGAACCAGTTCGCCAGCGACCTTGTCGACTTTCGACGAACGCTTCGCCTGCAGCGCTTCCAACAATCGCCGCTTTGCTGGCGAAAGACCTTCGACGCGGTCGCTCACAGGATGTCCACACGTCGGGCGCGCAGGTATTCGAAAAAGGGCAGATGATATTTATGGTAGCTAGCTAGAATCTCATTGTTGTAGACAGTCTGGGAATAGACTCTCTGGCGCGCCACGAAACCATCGGTCTCACTCACATCGGCATGCCAGCGTTCGGTGCGCCCCCATTCCGGACGCATGCCGGGAGGCCAACGAAGCGCGGCCTCGTCGAACTTGAGACCGGTCCGGTCGCAGTACGCCCGGACCGCCGCCTCGGGATTCTCCAGCAGATCCGCCGAGTCGAGCACCACAGGCTCGACGCCCTGCGCATCCACGACAGCCAGATACAGCTCGTGCAAATACGCGAATCCGATCTCGTCTCGTTCGAGGTTCGGATTGAGGGCGAAGTGCGAGGCGATGACCTCGTCCGGCCTCCGGATGAGGAAGGTGTGGGTCGCGTCCCGGAGGAACCGGTCATCCGCCAGCACCCGTTCGTACCGGAAGTCCATGGTGTCCTTGAAGAAGACGCAGGTCTCCTCACCGATCCGGCACAGGGTGTGGATCAGTTCGTCCTCCGACCGTATCGTCCGCCCCTCCACCTGCGCCTCACCGAAGTCCGCGAGGCGGGAGAACGGTTCATGTACGGCCAGGACATCCCCGCGGGCCATCATCATCCTCAGGAATGCCGTCGACCTCGACCTCGGCGCACTCCACAAAGCGATCACGCCACGGCGGGATCCAGCGATTCCAGCAAACTCCGGCACGCCCAGCAGGCTACGCATCCGATCGCCTCGGTGGAAGGCCTGACGGCGAGACCAACCGGCGCAATCCTGCCCGTGTAATCAGTGTGATTACATTCTTTACCGAACGTCGTAGAATTGTGATGACATCACCCGGGCCATGCGTATGAAGACTACAAGCGGGTCAACACGGCACGGTCGACGTGAGCGGCCACCCACCCCTAACCTTTGCCTGCGGCGCCCAATTCATGGAGGTCGTGTCCAGTAATTCCGGAGTGAGGAGTGCGCCGTGAGCGACATGGCGAAGCGGCTTGCCCGGCTCCCGGGCGACCGACGGGCCGAGTTCCTGGCCGCGCTGCGGGCGGCCAGCACGGCACCGGCTCCGCCGCCTTCCCCCCGCCGTGAGCCCGGAGCGCCGGCGCCACTCTCCTACGCCCAGGAGACCCTGTGGTTCCTCGACCGGCTCGCGCCGGGGCAGTCGGCCTACAACATCGGCACGCTGTTCACTGTGTTCGGGCTGCTGGACATCGACCGGCTGAGCGACGCGCTGTCCACCGTCGTACGACGGCAGGAGGCTCTGCGTAGCGTGCTGCGAGTTGCCTCGCACGGTCCGGAGCAGGTCGTCCTGCCCGCCGGTCCGGTGCCCCTGCCAGTTCAGAACGTTGAGGCCGGTACCCACGATGTCATGGGCGCCGTGCGGAAGATCGCCGTCGAGATGACCTGTCAGCCGTTTGATCTCGGGGTCGGGCCGCTGATCCGGGCGGCGCTGCTACGACTGGATGCCGAACACCACGTGTTCGTCTTCGTCGTGCACCACGTGGTGTTCGACGGCTGGTCGAACACGCTGTTCATAGAGGAACTGTCGGCCGCGTACACGGGCGAGGAGCTTCCCCCGTTGCCGCAGCAGTACGCCGATCACGCCATCGCCGAGCGGGACCGCCACGAGGGTGGCCGTCTGGGTGAGCTGGCAACGTTCTGGCGGGAGAACCTGCGCGGCGCCCCCACCGTGGCACTGCCCACGGATCGGCCTCGCCCACCCGTCGTCACCTACGCCGGAGCCTACCGACGCACAGTTCTCGACCCGTCCGCCAGCGACGCCGTTGAGCGACTCGCCCGGTCGGCCCGGGTCACTCCGAACGTCGTGTATCTCGCGGCCTTCCTGGTGCTGTTGGCGCGCTACACGGGGCAGACCGACCTGGTCGTCGGCTCACCGACGTGGGGGCGAGACGGAGACGACGTCGACCGGATCATCGGGTTCTTCGTCAACATGGTCGCCCTGCGTGCCGACCTGTCCGGCGATCCGAGCTTCCGCGAACTGCTCAGCCGCGTCAGTTCCACCACCACGGCCGCCTTCCTCCACGCCGACCTGCCGTTCGGAAGGGTCGTCGACGCCGTACGGCCGGCCCGGGACCCCTCGCGTCCGCCGCTGTTCCAGATCGTCTTCGCCCTTCAGAGCGGATCGGCACGGCTGTCTCTGCCGGGACTGCGGGTGGAGACTGAGCAGCTCGACACGGGCGCCTCGCGCTTCGACCTGAGCTGGAACGTGACACCGGACCCGACCGGGACCGTCGTGGAGGCCGAGTTCAACACCGACCTGTTCGACGCCGAACGGGTGGAGACGCTGCTCATCCACTACCGGCGGGTGCTGCAGTCGGTCCTCGCCGCACCCGAGCTGACCGTCTCCGGGGTTCCGCTGTTGTCCGAGCCCGAGCAGCAGGACCTGCTGACGAGATGGAACGGGCCGCGGACCGCATTGCCGGAGCAGTCCGTTCCCGAGGTTTTCGCGACCCGGGTGGCCGAGAACCCGGCAGCGGTGGCGCTCGTCGTCAACGAGGTGGCTTACACGTACGCCGAACTCGACCGGATGTCCAATCGGATGGCCCGGTTGCTGATCGACCACGGCATCCGGCCCGGAGACCGGGTGGCGCTCAGTCTGCGCCGCACCCAGGACCTGTGCGTGGCGGTACTGGCCGTGCTCAAGGCCGGGGCCGCGTACGTGCCGGTGGATCCGGGTTATCCCCCGGCCCGGATGCGGGCGATTCTCGACGACGCCGAACCGGCCGCGGTGCTCACCCACGCCGACCTCGTCGACCGCCTACCGGCCGTGGAGGCCACCGTCCTCACCCTCGACACTCTCGGTTCGCGACTCGAGAGCTACTCCGACAGCAGTCCGAACGTGCCGACGAGTTGCACCGATGTCGCCTACGCGCTTTACACCTCCGGCACCACCGGGCGCCCCAAGGGAGTCCTGATCGAGCACCGCTCGGTCGTCGCATTCGTCGATGCCATGCGCGAGCTGTTCGAGCTGACCCCGAAGGACCGGATGCTCGGATACGCGTCCGCCAACTTCGACGTCTCGGTCGGCGAGATGTTCAACGCTCTGCTCACCGGCGGCCGACTCTGTCTCGCCGACGACGAGCAGCGGCTGGACATGCGTCGACTCGGTGACCTCATCGAGCAGGCCGGGATCACCGTGGCTGACCTTCCGCCGACGGTCATGGCGCTGCTGGAGCCCGAACGCTTCACCTCCTTGCGGATCGTGTTCGTCGGCGGTGAGGCGTTCCCCGGGGCGCTGGTCAACAGGTGGAACCAGGGCAGGAAGTTCTTCAACGGTTACGGCCCGACGGAGTGCACCGTCACGATGATCGTGCATGAATGTTCGGGGCGCTGGGAGACCTCACCCCCGATCGGCCTGCCAATCGCCAACCACGTCGCCCACGTCGTCGATGAGCAGTTCCGACTGGTCCCCTACGGCGTGGTCGGCGAGTGCGTCATCGGTGGCGCCGGTCTCACTCGCGGCTACCTGAACGACCCCGAGCTGTCCGCCAGGAAGATCGTGCCCGATCCCTTCGGAAGCACAGTCGACGGCCGCCTCTACCACACCGGCGATCTGGTACGCCGTAGGCGCGACGGAACTCTCGAGTTCGTGGGTCGGATGGACAACCAGGTCAAGATTCGCGGCCTACGCATCGAGCTCGGCGATGTGGAGGCCACCACAGCCAGCTATCCCGGGCTCGGACAGCTGGCTGTGGTGGTGTGGACCGATCCGCACGGCGAACGCCACCTCGTCGCCTACTACACCTCGGCCGGTCAACCGGTCAGCCGTGACGGCCTACGCAGCCACGTGGCTCAGCGAGTTCCGGCGCACATGGTGCCGGCCTACTTCGTCGAGCTGCCGGCCCTGCCGCTCACCGTGAGCAGCAAGGTCGACCACGCGGCCCTGCCCGATCCGAACACGGATCAGCTCACGGGCGAGGGGCCGTTCGCGGAGCCTCGTACCGAGACCGAACGCCGCCTCGCCGAACAGATCTTCACCAGTGTCCTGCACCGGGATCGGATCAGCATCGACGACGACTTTTTCCAGCTCGGCGGTAACAGCCTCCAGGCGGCCCATCTGATGTCGCGCATCAGCGCTGACTTCGACGTCGACGTTCGGCTGGTGGAGTTCTTCCGATCACCGACCGTCGCGCACCTCGCCTCGATCATCGACCGGGAGCGGGCGCTTCACCTGTCCGACGACCAACTCGTCGCCCTCATCGAGGGCATGTCGGACGAGGAAGCCGAGCGGATGATTGGTGGCGACGCAGTCCGATGAAACTTGGGTTCACACCCGCGGAGGAGGCCTTCCGCCGCGAGATCCGCGTCGAGCTCGCCTCCCCGGACATCACGACGCACCTCAAGCTGCTGGCCGACTCGGACGAGGCCGAGCCCGAGGTACGTCCGTTGTACCGCGCGCTCGGCGAGCGTCGACTGCTCGCGGTCAACTGGGCCGAGGAGCATGGGGGCCGGGGTCTGGGCCTCGTGGAGGCCGCGATCGTGGCCGAGGAACTCGCCCGAGCCGGCGTTCCGGACACGCTGCACGTCAACACGATTCAGATCGTCGGCCTCTTCCTGCAACGTGCCGGCACCGTCGAGCAGCAGGCTGAATTCCTGCCGAGCCTGGCCGTCGGCCTGCAGTTCGCGAGCGTGCTCTATACCGAGCCGGAGGCTGGTTCGGATCTCGCGTCCATCCGGACGACGGCCGTACCCGACGGGGACGGATACCGCCTCGACGGCGTGAAGGTCTACAACCTCAAGAGCGACGTCACCGACATCGCGTTGTGCGCGGCCCGGATCGATGACGGGGGCAACCGGTACCGGGGCATCCGACTGTTCCTCGTGGACATGCACGCCGAGGGTCTCACCAGGGAGATCATTCCGTGCCTGGCCGACGAGCAGTTCCATCGCGTACGTCTCGAAGGGGTGCATGTCAGCACCGACCGGATCATCGGCATCGGCGAAGACGGCTGGACGTTGATCACCCGAGCGCTGTCCATGGAACGGACCGGGCTGGACTACTCACTCAAGGCCGAGAAGTGGTATTCCGCCGCGCTCACCGGAATGGATCTGGAACCGCACCTCGCGGCCGTCGGGCGGTACGGGGCAGCGGTTGAAGCGACCCGGCTGCACGCCTGGCAACTGATCAACGCACTTGCCGTGCACCCGGAGGGAGCCGGGGACGGTGCCGCCGCAGCTGCCAAATATGTGACGAGCGAACTGGCCGCGGACCTCGCCGCGTGGGCGAACCTGGTTCACCACGATGCTCACACGACCTTTCCAGCGACCACTCGCATGCTCGAAGCCGCTTACCGGGAGGCACCCGGATTGACCTTCTCCGCAGGCACGTCCGAAGTGATGCTCCAGATCGTCGCAGCCTCTGACACATTGTCGGCCGACACCGACTTCACGTCGGTCGAGAGCGCACTGGCAAAACAGCTCCGGAAGGCAGTGCGCGACTGTCTCCAGGAAGCCACGCAGGGCCTTCGTCCGGACGTGCGGACTCCACTCCCGACGGCGGGCGAGGGATGCCCGAGCTGGGCTCCGCTCGTGGAGCTGGGCGTGCCGGCGTTCGAGGCGCCGGCGGATGCCGGCGGACTGGATCTCGGTCTTCAGGCGTCACTCGTCGTCTGTGAGGAACTCGGTCGCGCTCTGCTGCGCGGCCCGCACAGCGGCGTGACGCTGACCATCGACGCCTTGCGGACCAGCTCCACGGCGGCCCGAGCAGGTCTGCTGGAGCCGCTCATCGCTGGCACGCTCACGGTCGACACCGGCATGTTCGCTCTCGACAGGCCGATGTCGGCCGAAGCGATCGAGGGTGGTTGGCGGGTTCACGGCTCGATGGCCATCGACGGCGGTCAGGTCACGCACCTGCTCATCCCCCTGCTGGCGGACGGGACGGTAGCGCTCGCACTGGTTCCGACGACCCGGCCCGGCTGGCACGCGATCGACGGCGACCAACCGCTCGCGACCTTCCACGGCTTGGTGGTCGACGCCGGGGAGGTCATCGCCGTCACGTCGCCCGAGGATCGCCTCGCCCTGGTCGCGCGCGCACGTGTTCGACAGGCGGCCTACCTCCTCGGGCTCGCGGGCGGAGCCCACGATGCGGCTCGCGCCTACACCCAGGAACGCCGGCAGTTCGAGCGGCCGATCCACGACTTCCAGGCGGTCGCCTTCGGCCTGGCGGAGGCCGCGACGTCGCTGGAGACCGCGTGGGTCGCGGTGCGCCGAGCCGGCTGGCTCAGCGACGAGGGCCGGCCGACCACCAGAGCGTCGCTCGACGCGCTCGCACTGGCCGCCGAGGCGACTCTCAACACCACTCGCACCGCGCTTCATGTCTGTGGCGCGCGCGGCCTCACCGCGGACGTCTCCGTCCACCGGCACTACCGGCTCGCCCGTACCGAGGCGGTGCGGTACGGCAGCCCGTTGCGCCTGTGGTGTGCGGCTGCCCGGCAACGCCTGGAGCGCCGCGACGGCCTCGAGCTCATCACCGACCCGTGGCTGGTGTCCACCGAGGGGCTGCCGACCCCGCTGCCCAAGTCCGACGAGGAGACCGAAGAAACATGAACGACGAGGTCAGGACCGCCTATCGGGTCGTAATCAACGACGACGAGCAGTACTCTATCTGGCCGCAGGCCTCACCGATTCCAGCCGGGTGGCGGGACGAGGGCTTCGCCGGCTCAGAGGACGAGTGCCTCGCACACATCGAAGAGGTCTGGGTCGACATGCGGCCGCTCAGCGTTCGGCTCTACACCTCGGCGGGCACGTCGAAGTGAGTCGACGATGGTTGATCGGCCCGCGCCGCCCGCAGGCCCGGGCCGTCCTCGTGGCCCTGCCGCACGCCGGAGGATCGGCCGGGGTCTACCGCAGTTGGCAGAGCTGGTTCGGTGACGCGGTCGAGGTGCTCGCCGTCCAGTACCCCGGTCACTCCAGTCGCTTCAGCGAGCCGCTGCCCACCGACTGCCGATCGCTGGCTGGCGACATCACCGCCACCCTGCTCCCGGTTTTGGGCCGGCCGCTGACCCTCTTCGGGCACAGCCTCGGCGGCATCATCGCGTTCGAGGTGGCCGCGGCACTGGAACAGAACGGCACTCCCGCGGCCCGACTGATCGTGTCCGGGTCGCCGCCGCCGGACGCGCCCTGCCGTGACCCCACGCGGTCGAACCAGACCGACGACGAGATCGTCACCGCGTTGCGCGGCATGGGCGGCCCGAACACCGCCCTCGACGATCCGGAGCTGCGGCAGCTTCTCCTACCTGTTCTACGGTCCGACCTGCGGATGGGTGAGTCATATCGGCCCGCGTCCGTCGCCCCGCTCGCCACGCCCATTGCCGCGTTCGGTGGGGACGCCGACACGCTCGCACCGCCGGGGGAGATGGCCCGATGGCGGGGGTTCACCACCGACGTCTTCGATCACCTGACCTTCCCCGGCGGCCACTTCTACCTCCACGACGTCAGCGCGGGGGACGTGACCACCCGACTCGCGGCCATGCTCTCCGCACCGGCACCTGCCCCCCGAGCCGGCGACTTACATGCCGCTGATTGATCGGGCAGTTGAGGACAGGGGGAACGACGTGTTGGTTCACCGATTGTTTGAGAAGCGGGCGGCGGAGCGGCCCAATGCCCCGGCTATCGCGGGCGCCGGCTCTGACGTGACCTACCAGGCCCTCAACAGGGCCGCGGACGCCGTGGCCGCCCGGTTGCAGGAGACCATGGCCGTCAACGGCCCTGGCGCGGAACCCGTGGTGGCGGTCAGTCTCGCCCGTGGTGTCCCGCTGGTAACCGCGATCCTCGCCACGCTGAAGGCGGGTGCCGCGTACCTGCCACTCGACCCGGCGCTGCCGGCCGATCGCGTACGCGCGCTGCTGACCGCCGCCGGGGCGCGGGTTCTGCTGACCGGAGGGGCACCCCAGCTGGTGTCCGCCCTCGGCGGGGACGACCGGTTCACGGTCATCGACGTCGCTGCGGCCGTCGCCGCCCCTGACCGCCGGCCGAGAGACACCGCCGAATCCGACAGGCGGTTGGCCTACGTCATCTACACCTCCGGCTCCACCGGGGAGCCGAAGCCCGTCGCGGTGGAGCATCACAGCCTCGTGCAGCACGCCCGGATGGCGATCGAGACATTTGGCCTGACGGCAACGGACCGTGTCCTGCAGTTCGCCAACCCGGGTTTCGACGTGCTGGGCGAGGAACTGTTTCCGACGCTCGGGTCGGGGGCGTGCGTCGTCGTCGTGCCGGACCCCACTCCGTCCCCGGCCGAACTCGAATCACTGATCCGCAGTCAGGGCGCGACGGTGGCCAACCTGCCCACGCCGTACTGGCACCAGTGGTGCGACGACCTCGACGAGAGCCCGCGTGCGCTCCCGCCGTCGCTGCGTCTCGTCATCATCGGTAGTGATGCGGGACGCCCGGGATCGTTGGCGGGCTGGCGCCGGCACAGTGACACGCCGATCATCAACGCGTACGGGCTCACCGAGACCACGATCACGGCCACGGGGGCCCTCTTCAGCGCGGACACGCCGATGCCCACGGCTCCCGTGCTGCCAGTAGGCCGGCCGTTGGGTGACACGCGGGCGTACCTGCTCGACGAAGCGATGGCCTCGGTCACCGGCGGCGAGGTGGGTGAGCTGTTCATCGGGGGGCCCGCGCTCGCACGTGGTTATCTCCACAGACCTGCCCTCACCGCGCAACGCTTCTGGCCGGACCCGTTCGCGACGGTGCCGGGTTCACGGATGTACCGCACCGGTGACCGGGCAAGGCTGCTGCCGGATGGGATGATCGAGTTCCTCGGCCGCGCGGATCGCCAGGTGAAGGTGCGTGGATACCGGGTGGAACCGGCGGAGACAGAGGCTCTCCTGTTGAGGGAACCCGGCGTCCGCGAGTGCGTCGTCGTTCCCGTCGGGACCGGGGAGGACATCCGGCTCATCGCCTACATCGTCGGCGAGGCCGACACCGGGGCGCTGAAGGCCATCGCTGCGGCTGGACTGCCCGCTCACCAGGTGCCCTTCGGCATCGTGTCCCTCGCTGCGCTGCCCATGACCGCGAACGGCAAGGTCGATGTCGCCGCGCTGCCGGCGCGATTCGCGTCGACCGCGCCGACCGCGCCACCGGAGGGACCCGTCGAGGAACGTGTCGCCGCGATCGTCGGGGAGGTGCTGGGGTCGTCCACGGTCGGACGCTTCGACGACCTTTTCGATCTCGGCGCCAACTCGCTTCACGTCCTGCGTATCCTGAGCCGTCTGCGGAACCGGCACGGGGACGCGCTGACGCCCGGCGACGTGGTGCGGGCACGGAATGTGGCCGCGATTGCCCGGCTCATCGGATCCGACGGAGTGGTCGGACACCTGCCACCCGTCGCCGGACGCCCCGAAGCCCAACCGGTGGTCGGGCCGGGTGAGCGGCGGTTGTGGTTCCTCGACCAGCTGCGTCCCCAGGCCGGCGTCGCGTACAACATCCCCTCGGCGGTGCGACTGCGCGGGCCGCTCGATCGGCGCGCGCTGCAGGCCGCCTTCGACGACGTAGTCATGCACCACGAACGACTTCGGACCGGATTCGTCTATCGCGACCGGGCGCTCCGCGCGGAGATCAACGAAGCTCCGGTGACGAGGATACCGATCATCGCACTCGCCCGGTCCGAGGCGGGTGAACGCGTAGCCCGTGAACGCGTGCAGGCGTTCACCACCGCTCACATCGACCTGAGCAGCGCGCCGCTCATCCGCGGCGAGCTGTTGCGGTTCGCGGCGGACGATCACCTCTTCCTCATGGTCATGCATCACATCGTCGGCGACGGGTTGAGCCTCGAACTCGTCGAACGGGATCTGGCCGAGGCGTACACGGCACGCCGTGCAGGCGAGGAGCCCAAGCTCGGTCATCCGGCCCTGCGGTACAACGACTTTGCGCACTGGCGGGCCGAACTCGACGCATCCGTGGCTCTCACCAGGACCCTGGCCCGCTTGGACGGGGCACCTGTGGTCCTGAACCTCCCCACCGACCATCCACGACCTCCGGTGATGACCTACCAAGGCCGACGGATCCGACGTCCGGCGCCATCAGGCCTGCTGAAGGCCATGCAGGATGTCGGACGCCGCTCAGCCGCCACGGCCAACGGAGTGGCGCTCACCGCGTGGGGAATCGCGCTGGCTCGCCTGACCGGTCAGACCGACCTGCTCATCGCCTCACCGACAGCGGGCCGACCGCACCCGGATCTGGAGGAGGTCGTCGGCTTCTTCGCCAACACCGTGGTGTGCAGGCTGCGGATCGATGCCTCCGCGACGTTCCGGGACAACCTGACCGCGGTTTACGGCGACATGCTCGCCGCACTGGAGTTCGAGTACGTGGCCTTCGAAGGGCTCGTCGCGGGACTCGCCGCCGAACGCGACCTGTCACGGCCACCGCTGACCCAGACCGCCTTCGCCTATCAAGGAACGCGCAGGTCACCAACCCGCTGGGGTGACCTTGAGGTGTCGGCGGTCGAGGTGGACAACGGCACCGCGAAGTTCGATCTCACCGTCGAGGTGGACGAGGTCGAGGGGGAACTGGCGGTGTCGGCCGAGTTCTGCACCGACCTGTTCGCAGCTGAGACCGTCGGCGGGCTGCTCGATGAGTGGCTGCGGTTGCTGACGAGGGCCGTGACGACGCCCGAGGCTCTTGTGTCCGATCTGTACAAATGAGAGCAGGTTTGTTGTGTTGGGTGTGCATGGGACGTTCGTGGGTGTCGCGCAGCGCTACGCCGATCGGGTGGCGGTGTCGGATGGCGCGCGGGAGTTGACGTATCGGCAGGTCGATGAGGCGTCGACGGTGTTGGCGGCGCGGTTGGCTGCGGTGGGGGTGGGGCGGGGGACGTTGGTCGGGTTGTGCGTGCAGCGGTCGGTGAGTCTGGTCGTGGCGATGGTGGCGGTGTTGAAGACGGGGGCGGGTTATGTGCCGCTGGACCCTGGTCATCCTCATGCCCGGCTGCGGGCGGTCCTGGCTGACGCCGGTTGTCCGGTGGTGGTGGGTGACGCGTCGTGGCGCGGGGTGTTCACCGAGGTCCCGACGTTCGTGGCGATCGACGACGCGGGCACCGACGACGTGGGGGGATCGTTCACGCCGGTGGCGGTGTGTGACGACGACACCGCCTACATCATCTACACCTCCGGATCGACCGGGAAACCCAAGGGTGTGCGGGTCACCCACCGCAACGTCCTCCGGCTGTTCACCACCACCGACGAACTGTTCGACTTCACCCACACCGACGTGTGGAGCATGTTCCACTCCGCCGCGTTCGACTTCTCCGTCTGGGAGATCTACGGCGCTCTGCTGCACGGCGCCCACGTCGTCGTCGTCGCCCACACCACGACCCGCGACCCCGACGCCATGTGGCACCTCATCCGCGAGCGTCACGTCACCGTGCTGAGCCAGACACCCACCGCGTTCGCCAACCTCGCCAAGGCCGCCGCCGCCACCGCTCACCCACCCACCGACCTGCGCTACGTCATCTTCGGCGGGGAACTCCTCCAACCGGCCACCCTCACCACCTGGGCCACGCACTACGGCACCACCACACCCCACCTCGTGAACATGTACGGCATCACCGAAACCACCGTCCACGTCACCCACCACACCATCACCCCCGAGGACCTCACCCAACCCCACAGCCCCATCGGACGAGCACTACCCGACCTCACCATCGACCTGCTCGACCCCGACGGCAACCCCGTGCCCGACAACACCCTCGGCGAAATGTTCATCAGCGGCCCCGGACTCAGCCTCGGCTACCACCAACGACCCGCCCTCACCGCCCACCACTTCCCCCCCAACCCCCACCCCCACCACCACACCCACACCCGCCGCTACCGCACCGGCGACACCGCCACCCGCCAACCCGACGGCACCTACCACTACCACGGCCGCACCGACCACCAGATCCAACTCCGCGGCTACCGCATCGAACCCCACGAAATCGAACACACCCTCCAAACCCACCCCCACGTCCACACCGCCCACATCACCCTCACCACCACCACCGACCACCCCCACCTCACCGCCCACATCACCCTCACCCCCCACACCCCCAACAACCCCCACACCCAAAAAACAATCCGAAACCACCTCAACCACCACCTACCACCCCACATGATCCCCACCCACATCCACACCCACACCCACCTCCCCACCACCACCAACGGCAAAATCGACCCCACCCAACTCCCCACCACCACCCCGCCACCGCCGCCGTTGCGACAGTCGTCGGACAAGGGGCTGAGGCTGAGTGCGTTGTGGCAGGAGACACTCGGCGTCGTCGACATCGGGGTGGACGACAACTTCTTCTCGCTCGGCGGCGACTCGATCCTCGCGGTGCAGTTGGTTGCCGAACTCCGCGAAGCCGGCTTCGACGCGACCGTCGAGAAGCTGTTCTTCCACCCGACCATCCGGGAACTCGCCCTGGCGATCGACGGAGCCACCTCCGGGCCACCGGTGGGGATTCCGCAGCAGCCGCACGCCGCGCCCACCCGCCCGGAGTTACCGCCCGACGTCGAGGCCGTGTACCCCACGACATCCCTGCAACTGGGCATCCTCTATCAATGTGAGCTGTCGGACGACCCGGGCCTGTACCACGACCTGACGAGCGTCACGGTCCGCGGACCATGGACCGAGGCGGCGCTGCGCGACGCGCTCGCGCAGATGTGCGAGCGACACGAGATCCTCCGGACGAGGATCGACCTGGCCGAGTTCGACCAGCCGACCCAGTTGGTCGGTGGGAACGCGCAGATTCCCCTGACCGTCGACGATCTCACCGGTGCCGGTTACGCCGCCCAGGAGGAGTTCCTTCGGGACTGGTGGCAGCGCGAGTCCGCGCATCCCTTCGACCTGACCACGGCACCGATGGCGCGCGCCCACGTCCTCGTCCGGTCGGCACAGTCGTTCCAGCTGTCGGTCGCGGTCCACCACATCCTGATGGACGGATGGAGTTTCGCGCGCTTCATGACCGAGCTGCTAATGGCGTACGACGCCCGATGTGCCGCCAAGCCAGCGATGCTGCCCGCGATGCCCGAGGTTCGGTTCCGCGACTTCGTCGCGGCAGAGCAGGTGATTCTGACCTCGACGGAAGCACGGACGTACTGGGCAGATCTGCTCGCCGACGCGCCGTCGCTCGACCTGCGCGCGCTGCGCGCCGAGACCGGCGCCCTCGGGGTCGTCGACCGGCAGGAAACGTCGCTCGCGGTGACGACCTTGCCCCCTGAAGTGTCCGGAGCGGCTCGCCGTGTCGGGGAGTCCCTGGGAGTTCCCACGAAGTCCGTATACGCGGCGGCATACCTCTACGCGCTCGGCGCCATCACCGACGCCTCGGACGTCGTCGCCGGATTGTGCACGCACGGGCGTAGTCAGGCGAAGGGCGCCGAGTTGGTGCTCGGGGTGTTCCTGAACGTCACTCCAATCCGCCTGTCGCTGGCCGGCCGGACCTGGGCGGACCTCATTCGTGCGGTTTTCGCGCAGGAACGCGAACAGCTCGCGGTCCGCACGTACCCGTTGGCTCGCATCCAGCGCGACCTCGGTCGGGCACCGTTCGAGGTGATGTTCAACTACACGGACTTTCACACCTTTGCGGAGGTCGACACCCTCACGGAGATCGCCGTTGAGGACTGGCGCTTCGCGGACCGCACCAACTTTTCCATGGTCGTGGAGGTGAACCGCCTGCACGGCGGCGAGGCGGTCGAGCTGTCCGTCCGGATCGAGCCCACCCAGCTGGCACCCGCAGCCGCCGTGCTCGTCTCAGCCACGATGCAGGACGCGTTGCGGCAGCTCACCGCCGATGTGTCGGCGCCGCTGTCCCAGCCCTCAACGGTGGGCGGTCCATGACGCGGACCCACCCGCACCTGTCGACCCGAGAACGAGCCAGCAATTCCACCACCGTGTACGACGCCAAGCCCCACGCCGATGTTCAAGCGAAAGGTAAGCCAGATGTCCCAAAAGGAAAAGATCGCCTCACCTGACGTCGCCGCGGCCGAGGCGACGGACAAGCTACGCTTCCCGCCCCAGGTCGGCGACAACATCACGCTCACCACACCGCAGTGGACCTTCTCCGACGGCACGGCCGAGCACTTCGACGAGCACGTGTCGCGCAGTGTCCCCGGGTACCAGGACGGGCACGACGTCATCGCGCAGTTGTCCGACTTCTTCGCCACACCCGGCAGTCGGATCGTCGAGGTCGGGTGCTCCACCGCCGCCCTCACGGCGAAGCTCGCCGAACGCCACCTGCACGCGGACGTGAAGTTCCTCGGCATCGACATCGTCTCGGAGATGGTGGCGCAGGCCCGCCAACGATGCAACGCGTTGCCCAACGTGAACATCGAACTCGGCGACGCTCTTCGGATCGACTACAGCGACTGCAGCCTGGTCGTCATGTATTACACGCTTCAGTTCGTCGCCCCGCACAAGCGACCCAACCTGATCAGGCGGATCTGTTCGGAAATGCTGCCGGGGGGCGCCCTGGTCCTCTTTGAGAAGACCCGCCTACCTGAGCCGCACCTACAGGACATCTTCAATCAGTGCTACGAGGAATTCAAAGTCACTCGAGGTTTTTCCTCGGATGAGATTCTCGGTAAGGCACGGAGTCTGCGTTCGGTTCTGGAGCCGTTCACCTCGGCCGAGAACATCGCCATGCTGAAGCAGGCCGGGTTCGCCCGCACCGAACTGATTCACAAGAACCTGGCCTTTGAAGGCCTAATCGGGGTAAAGCCGGTCGTCACCGCTGGAGGAGAGTCATGAGATACCGCCGTTTCGGTCGCCTGGGCTGGCAGGTCAGCGAGATCGGCTACGGCATGTGGGGCATCGCCGGCGGCGAGGGCGGTTGGACCGGCGCCGACGATGAGACGGGCATGGAGGCCCTGCGCGAGAGCGTCGAGCTGGGCTGCAATTTCTTCGACACCGCCTGGATCTACGGTCGCGGGCACAGCGAGGAGATGCTCGGTCGCCTGCTTGCTGAACAGCCCGATCGTCGCCTCTACACGGCGACCAAGATCCCGCCCAGGGACCGCGCCTGGCCCTCGAGGCGGGACTCCGGACTGGCAGATGTCTTCCCGGCCGACCACATCATCGAGTACGCCCACCGCAGCTTGGAATGCCTCGGCGTGTCCTCGATCGACCTGCTGCAGTTTCACGTCTGGGAAGACTCGTGGGCGGACGACGAGCGTTGGCAACAGCCGATCGCGCAGCTGAAATCCGAGGGCCTCATCTCAGGCGTCGGCATCAGCATCAACCGGTGGGAACCGTGGAACGTGCTCAAGACGCTCGACACCGGGCTGATCGACGCGGTGCAGGTCATCTACAACATCTTCGATCAGGCACCGGAGGACGATCTCATCGGCGCCTGCGCCGAACGGGACATCGCAGTGATCGCGCGGGTGCCGTTCGACGAGGGGAGCCTCACCGGCACGTTGACCAAGGACACGACCTGGCCGGAAGGCGACTGGCGGGCTTCCTACTTCGTACCTGAGAACCTGGAGGCGAGCGTCGAGCGAGCCGACCGGCTGAAGCCCGTGGTCCCGGCCGGCATGGACCTCCCGGAGCTGGCGCTGCGCTTCATCCTGGACAATCCCGCGGTCTCGACCGTCATACCCGGTATGCGGAGCCTTCGTCACGTACGGGCGAATTGCGGTGTGAGCGACGGGGTGCCGCTCGACGACGACGTCCGCGCCGAACTACGTCGCCACCGCTGGGACCGCACCCCGACGGCCTGGTCACAGTGACGTGACGGGGCCGCCATCGATCGATGGCGGCCCCGCAGTCACCAGCTATCCGATCTCCCAGTGGTGTCCGCCATGCCGAAAGCGGGTCTGGCGTGCCGCCTCCGGGCGCTCCTCCAGGTCGGCGAAGCTCCGGACCGTCACGTTGCCCTTGTAGAGCTCGATCTCGACGAGACCGTTGAGGGCCGCCGTGATCTGCTTCGCCGCCGACGCCGCGCCGACGTGGGTCGTCTCAAGGACCCTTCCCTCGTAGACCGCGGTCGAGACCGCGTCCGAGATTTCACGCATCAGTGCCGTGGCTGGCTTGTCCAGGCACACCTGCATCAGCGCAGAGACGCACGTCCCGAGCACATCCATTCCCGGTGACTCGTAGACGCACCGGCATTTCGTGCCGTTGACTCGGTTCTCCACGACGCTACGCAGGGAGATGCCGTGACGCCGGCCGGCGGCGTTCGCCAGGGTCAGCGCCTCGAGAGAGGAGACGGGCTGACCCTGGATCTGCACGGGACGCCCAGCGGCGAACCGCACGGACATCAGCTCCGGGGTGTCCGCACCGTCGACGGGCCACACCGTCATCAACGGCGTCGCCGCGGTCGGCGGGGTCGCCAGTGATTCAAGTTCGTTGCTCTCATGCGAAGCGCCGGCCAGATTCGCATCGATCGAGTAGCCCGCGGCCGACGTCACCTCCGCGGGATAGTTCCGCTCGGCCAGGTACGCCCCCATGCTCGCCCGGTCCGGGAAGCGCTCCAGCAGAAACGGCTGCGTCCAGGGAATCAGCACCTCGACGTCGGGTGTGAGGGCCGCCGCGTAACGGCTGAAGCGGGCCTGGTCGTTGCCTCCACCGACACAGCCGTGCGCCAGGACGCCGCAACCGGCCGATCGCAGCATCTGGGCCATCCCGCTGACCAACACGTACCGGGACGCGCTCGTCGTGTTCCAGTAGCCCGCCCCGTACGTCGCCTGACAGGCGGCCAGGTCGAGAGCCATGTCGGCCATCTCGCCCCGCAGATCGATGAGATGAGCCTTGTGCCCCTCGCCGGTCAGCCACTCGGCGGTCTGCGCCGCCGTCATCGGGCCGGTCTGACCGATGTCGGCAACGAAGTGCTCGACCTCGACATCCTGCTCCGCGAGCCAGGCGCCGACCGTCATCGCGGGCAGGCCACCGGATTGGAACAATCCGACACGTCGGGAGCCTAACTCCACAGGTTCCACAATCGTAACCCCCTAGGGAAATGTCGCTTCGTCGGGAATCTGCCGCCACCGGCAGCAGGCCTGGGAAGGCAATCGATCGACGTTAGAATTTTCCCTCAGCATTCGTCAATCAGTTCAGCGTGGACAGGCCGGGCCGCCGTAAACGCGAAGATTACCGCCGGCGTAAGCGCAGCAGGGTCGCGGTTCCTTTTGGAGTGACCTATGTTGTGAACGGCGGGTTCCGGCTCTGGCCACCCATTCGCAATGGGCTGCACAGCGCCTTGGTTGTCCTCCAGATGAATGCGGTCGCTCGGATGCCGCGACACCCGCAGTCATCACCTTGATGCGGAAGCGGGGATTGAGGAATTGTCAGACAGCCTGCGCGAACAGTTGCTCTCCGGGTGGAGCGGGCGTGCTGTCGCCTATCCGGCCGACCGCACGGTCCTACAGCTCTTCCAGGAGTGCGCGGCAGCGCGACCCGACCGGGTGGCGGTCGTGTACGGGCACGACTCCCTCACCTACGGCGAACTTGACCAGCGGAGCAACACCCTCGCCCACGAACTGCACGAACGAGGCGTACGACGGGGGGAGTTCTTGCCGTTGGCGCTCGAGAGCGGGCTTGAGCTGCCGCTGGCGATGATCGCCTCGATGAAGATCGCGGCACCGTTCGTGCCCATCGACCCGGCCGGTCCGGTGGAGCGGACCACCCTCATGATCGAAACAATGGGAGCGCGGGTGCTGGTGGATGCGCCCGGAAGCTCGACCGGTCCCGAATCCGTCACCCGCATCAGCCTCGACGCGACGCGTACTCCGGGCACCCCCGCCGCCCCGGCCGTGCCGCCGGCGACGCTTGACGACCCCATCTATGGCTTCTACACGTCCGGCTCCACCGGAGAGCCGAAGTGCGCGGTAAACATCCACCGCGGTCTGCTCAATCGCTTCAGCTACATGACCCGGGCACTGAGCAGCCGGTCTGACGAGGTCGTGCTGCAGAACAGCCGTCCCCAGTTCGACTCGTCGTTGTGGCAGTTGCTGTGGCCGCTGACGACCGGCAGCATGGTCGTCATGCCGACGCGGAGCGGCATCCTCGACCTGCCGTCGACGATCGACACGATCGAACGATATGGCGTGACGATGACCGACTTCGTTCCGTCCATCTTCAACACGCTTGTGGAGCTCCTCCACGCCGAACCGGAGTTGGTCGGCCGGCTCAGGTCACTGCGTCGCCTGCTCATCGGCGGTGAGGAGATGACCGCGGCGACCGTGCACGCCTTCCGGGCCATGCTGCCCACGGTCGACACGATCAACACGTACGGTCCGACCGAGGCATCCATCGGCTCGGTGTTCCACCACGTCACCGAAGCCGACGGCGAGGTCATCCCGCTCGGCCGCCCGATCGACAACACCTATTTGCTGATCCTCGACAGCGGCCTGACGCTGGTGCGACCAGGCGAAATCGGGGAGTTGTACATCGGCGGCGACTGTCTCGGGCTCGGCTATCTCAACGACCCTGAACGGACGAAGGCCGCGTTCGTCGACAACCCGTTTCCGGAGATTCCCGGCAACAGGCTCTACCGGACGGGTGATCTGGGCTTCCACTCTGCGAACGGCCTCGTCCACTTCGCCGGCCGTCGAGACAACCAGGTCAAGATCGCTGGTGTACGGATCGAGCTGCTCGACGTCGAGGCCGCCTTCCTGCGCTTGGACGACGTCACCGACGCCAAGGTCGTGGCGAGTTCGGACCTTGACAACCGCATGCTCATCGCCTTCGTGACCACCCGAGCGACCGGAACCGACGCCAGTGTCCTCATGGCCCAGGTCCGGGACATGCTTCCCGCCACCATGCTGCCTCGACGGATCGTCATCCTCGACCAGATGCCCCTGACGCCCAACGGCAAGGCCGACCGGCGTGCACTCGTCGCGCTCGCGGACAGCCTGACCAGCCAGACCGTCATGGCCGTGCCGACCGATGCGGCCGATGTCGTGAGGGCCCACTGGCTCGAACTGCTGCCGGTCGCGCAACTCGACCCCGATGACGACTTCTTCGAGTCGGGCGGCGACTCACTGACCGCGCAGCGCCTGGCGATCGCGCTGGAGCAGCGCTTCAACCGGCCGGTCTCGGCCCGGGACATCTTCGAGTTGCCGACGTTGCGCGCCCAGATCGCCCTGCTGACCGAGGACGAGAGGCCTCGCACGATGTCGGCCACCTCGGACGACGTGCGACGGGCTACCGTCCTGCCCCCGGACATCCCCACGGTCGTCGCGGCGGAACCGGCGCCCCTGGCCGACGTCTTCCTCACGGGAGCGACCGGCTTCGTCGGAGCGCAACTGCTGTACGACCTTCTCGATCAGACCTCGGCGACGGCATACTGCCTGGTCCGCGCCTCGGACGAGCGCTCGGCGCACGATCGGATCGTCGACAACCTCCTGCACTACCGGCTCTGGCGGCCCGAGTTGAGCGGGCGGATCAGGGCGGTCCCGGGCGACCTCGGCCGCCCCGGCCTCGGTCTCGGTCTCGGGGTGTTCGATGAGCTGGCGGCGACCATCGACACGATCCTGCACTGCGGCGCCATGATCAACCTGCGCCGGGACTACCGGGCGCACGCGGCGACAAACGTGTCGGGCACCCTCGACATCATTCGACTCGCCACCGCAAACCGCACCAAGTCGGTCCACTTCATCTCCACGCTTGGCGTCATCGACTCCGGCCCGTCGGAGCTGGGCGACCCGCTGGAGGGCGCGGCCACCGGAAATCCGCCCACCGACGGTTACGGACAGTCCAAATGGGCGGCTGAACGCCTGTTGGATGAGGCCGCAGCCCGAGGGTTGCCCGTGACTGTCCACCGAGTCGGTGAAGTGATGCCCCACTCCTGGCACGGGGTGCCGAGCCGGCGGGGCCTGGCCGACCTCATCGTCAAGGCGTGCGTGAATCTCCGCGCTTGGTTCCGAAGCCCCATCGTCATGGACTACACCCAGGTCGAATGCATCAGCAGTGCCGTCATCGCCGCGGCGGTCACCGGACGGGTGGGCTACTTCCATCCGGTGCAGTACGGGCTGGTCAGCCTGGACGACCTGCTCGCCGGCTTCGTCGAGGAGTACCAGCTCGTCGAATTGCCGTACGAGCAGTTCCGCCAGCGACTGGTCCGCGCTGCCGAGCAGCCCGACCAGGGCGACCTTGCCCGGCTGTTGGCTCTGCTTCCGGCGCCGGACAACGACACCGACGTCGCGGTGAAGGACGGGCTGTCGAGTCTCTTCTCCGATGCGGCGGCCGGGCGGACGGGACGACGGGCCGCCCAGCTCGTCAGGTCCGAAGGCCTCACCTGGCAGCCGGTCGGTCCCGACGTCTTCAATCGGTACGTTGCGTACTACCGCTCAGCCGCCGGCTTGGCGGCGCTCAAAAGTTGAACGCCGCAACGGACCGGAGCGAGGAGACCATCCTCGGCCCTGCCGCGGCGGCGGCCGGTGCGGGAGCCAGAAACGGCGGAACCGCCTGCCGGCGTGGAAAACCACGTCCGCAGGCGGTTCCGACCGCATCAGGCCTCGTGGGTCGCGACGATCTCGCGCTTCTCCGCGAAGTGGCAGGCGCTCGGGTGGTCCGAGGCCTGCCGGACCTCCAGCAGCGGGACCTGCTCGGCGCACACGTCCTGCGCCTTCCAGCAGCGGGTCCGGAACCGGCATCCCGAGGGCGGGCTGATCGGCGACGGCACGTCACCCGTGAGCCGGATGATCGTCTTGTTGTTCCGCTGCGTCGGGTCCGGCACCGGCACCGCAGAGAGCAGAGCCTGGGTGTACGGGTGCGTCGGTCGCTCGTAGATCTCGTCCTCGGTGCCGATCTCGACGATCTTGCCGAGGTACATCACCGCGACCCGGTCCGAGAGGTGGCGGACCACCGACAGGTCGTGCGCGATGAAGACGTACGAGAGGCCGAACTCGCCCTGCAACTGCTCCAGCAGGTTCATGACCTGGGCCTGGATGGAGACGTCCAGCGCCGACACCGGCTCGTCGCAGACGATGATCTCGGGCCGCAGCGCGAGCGCGCGGGCGATGCCGATGCGCTGACGCTGACCGCCGGAGAACTGGTGCGGGTACCTGTTGATGTGCTCCGGGTTGAGCCCGACCAGGTCGAGCAGCTCCCTGACCTTGGCCCGGCGGCTACCCTTCGGCGCCACCTCCGGGTGGATCTCGAACGGCTCGCCGAGCAGGTCGCCGACGGTCATCCGCGGGTTCAGCGAGGTGTACGGGTCCTGCATCACCAGCTGGATCTGCCGGCGCAGGCGTCGCAGCGCCCCACCGGAGAGCTTGGAGATGTCCTGGCCCTTGTAGACCACGTTGCCGGCGGTCGGCTTCTCCAGGTTCATCAGCACCCGGGCGAGGGTCGACTTGCCGCAGCCGGACTCGCCGACCACACCGAGCGTCTCGCCGGCGCGCAGACCGAACGAGACCCCGTCGACCGCCTTGACCTGACCGACGGTCTTCTTGAACACCACACCCTGGGTGACGGGGTAGTGCTTGACCAGGTCATTGACCTCGAGGATGTTCTCAGACACGGTTCACCAGCTCCTCGGCGAAGTGGCAGGCGCTGGCCCGGGCGGGGCCGACCTGCAGCAGCGGCGGGACCTTCTCCCGGCACACCGGCTGAGCCATCGGGCACCGCGGGTTGAACGGGCAGCCCGGCGGGATGTTCATCAGGTTCGGCGGGAGGCCCTTGATCGTCCGGAGCTGCTGCCCCTTCTCGTCGAGGCGCGGGATCGAGTCGATCAGACCCAGGGTGTACGGGTGCGCCGGCTTGGCGTACAGCTCGTACACGTCGGCTTCCTCGACGATCCGGCCCGCGTACATGACCGCGATCCGATCCGCGACATCGGCAACCACACCGAGGTCGTGGGTGATCAGGATCATGCCCATCTGCCGCTCGCGCTGAAGCTCGGCCAGCAGGTCCATGATCTGGGCCTGCACGGTCACGTCGAGGGCGGTGGTCGGCTCGTCCGCGATCAGCACCTCCGGGTCGAGCGCCAGCGACATCGCGATCATCGCGCGCTGCCGCATACCGCCGGAGAACTGGTGCGGGTAGTTGTTGAACCGACCCTTGGCGTTCGGGATCTTGACCTGGTCGAGCATGTCGATCGCGCGCTTCTTGGCCTCCGCGCGGCCCATGCCCCGCCGGACCCGGAACTGCTCGGCGATCTGGAACCCCACGGTGAAGACGGGGTTCAGCGCGGAGAGCGCGTCCTGGAAGATCATCGCGATGCCCTCGCCGCGGATGCGGCGGCGCTCCTCGTCGGACATGCGGAGCATGTCCTTGCCGTGGAAGCGGACCTGCCCACCGGTGACGAAGCCGGGCGGCGTGTCCAGGATGCCCATGATGGTCTGCGCCGTGACGCTCTTACCGGAGCCGGACTCGCCGAGCACGGCGAGGGTCTCCCCCGCGTCGACGTGGTACGTGACCCCGTTGATGACCTTTGCGACGCCGTCCCGGGTACGGAACTCCACCCGCAGGTCGTCGACCTCGAGCAGCCTGCCGGAGGGACGTCCGGACCCGCCGGGTCCCGGCGCGGACTGCTCGGACACGAGAATGTCGGACACTGGATCTCCCCTAGCGGAGTTTCGGATCGAGGGCCTCGCGGACCGACTCACCGAGCATCACGAAGCTCAGCACTGCGGTGACGAGGAACGCGGCGGGGAAGAACACCAGCCCTGGCGCGACCCGGACAAAATTCTGCCCATCACTGATCATGATGCCCCAGGACACCACTGGCGACTTCAGACCGACGCCCAGGAAGGACAGGGTGGCCTCGGCGCCGATGAACGAGCCGACCATGATCGTGCCGTAGACCAGCAGCGGGGCCAGGCAGTTCGGCAGCAGGTGCTTGAGGATGATCCGGCCGGTGCCGGCACCCAGCGCGCGGGCCGCCACGATGTAGTCGGCCTCCTTGGTGGCGAGCACCGAGGAGCGCATCAGCCGCATCACGACCGGCCAGCTCAGCACGATCAGCGACGCGATCACCAGGGTCATGATCTGGGCCTTGCTGTTGCCGGCGCCCGACCCGTTGAACGTGGTCAGGATGACGATCGCGCCGAGCACGAACGGCAGACCGAAGAAGACGTCGGCGATCCGGCTGAGCAGCGCGTCCACCCAGCCACCGCGGTAACCGGAGATGACGCCCATGGTTCCGCCGATGAGCAGGGTGCCCAGCACGGAGAGCACGGCGACCACGATGGAGGCTCGTGCGCCGTAGATGACCCGGGCGTAGACGTCGCGGCCCTGCACGTCGTACCCGAACCAGCCATTGGCGGACGGCTTGTCGAGGCTGCGGGACAGCGAGCCGTTGACCGCGTCGCCCGGGACGAACAGCGCCGGGAAGGCCGCCATCAGCAGGAAGATCACGATCAGCGTGGCCGAGATCCAGAACAGCGGCTTGCGCCGCAGGTCCCGCCAGGCGTCGCCGAGCAGGCCGCGCGGCTTGTCGTTGCTCTGCGGCTGGCCCGCGGTGGCGGGGGCGGCGGAGTCGGTGGGGTGTGCGCCAGGGGTGCTGACGATCGATGCGGTACTCGGGTCACTCATAACGGATCCTCGGGTCCAGGGCGGCGTAGAGCAGGTCAACCAGCAGGTTCATCACGAGATAGACCAGCACCAGGACGACCACGATGCCTACCACCGTGGCGCTTTCCTTGGTGATGATCGACCGGAAGACCTGGCGGCCGATTCCGTTGATGCCGAAGATTCCCTCGGTGACGATCGCGCCACCCATCAGGGCACCGAGGTCGGTGCCGAGCAGGGTCACCACCGGGATGAGCGAGTTGCGCAGCAGGTGCACGCCCACAACCCGGCGCATCGGCAGGCCCTTGGCGATGGCGGTACGCACGTAGTCCGCGCGACGGTTCTCCGCGATGCTCGTTCGTGCCACCCGGGCGATGTACGCCACTGACGCGCTGCCCAGCACGAAGCCCGGCACGATCAGCTCGGACCACCGCATCTCCGAGGAGACCGTCGGCTTGATGATGCCCCACTGCACGCCCAGCAGCCACTGCAGCACGAAGCCGACCACGAAGACCGGCAGCGCGATCAGGAAGAGGGTGGAGACCAGGACCAGGTTGTCCAGGAAGCCGTTTCGCCGCAGACCGGACAGCACGCCGGCGCCGAGACCGATGATCGCCTCGATGGCGAGCGCCACGAGGGCCAGCTTCAGCGTGTTCGGGTACGCGGTCAGGATGATGTCGCTGATCTCGCGTTGCTGGAACGTCTGACCGAAGTCGCCCTGGAGCAGGTTCTTCATGTAGTTGCCGTACTGCACGAAGACGTTCTGGTCGAGGTGGTACTTCTCGGTCATGAAGGCGATGTACTGGTCCGGGCAGCGACGCTCACCGCACTTGCCGGCGAACGGATCGCCGGGCACAGCCCAGACGAGCCAGTAGATCAGGAACGTCGTACCGATGAAGACCGGCACGAGTTGGAGCAGCCGTCTCAACAGATAACGGCCCATGGGGTGGTCCTCCAGACAGGGGGCGCGTCGGACGGCCGACACGGTGGTGACAACGTGCGAGTGGAGTGTTGTAACACCCAATCGCGGAACGGCCCCGGGTCGGGCTCACCGGATGTGGCGAGCCCGACCCGGGGTCAGACCGTTCGGATCAGAGCTCGACCGAGGTGATGTCGATCTCGCCGACGTTGTTCAGCTCGAGCTTCTTGATCTTCTCCGAGTGGCCGGACTGCTGGCCGTAGAAGTAGATCGGGATGCTCGGGACGTCCTGGTCGACCTTCTCGACGGCCTTGGCGAACGCCTCGTGCGAGGCCTCCAGGCTCGGCGCGCCGCTGGCCTGCTTGGCAAGGGCGTCGACCTCGGTGTTGCTGTAGAGGCCGTCGTTCGAGGAGCCGTTCGTGACGAACAGCGGGTTGACCCAGTTCTCGACGTCCGGGTAGTCCTGCTGCCAGGCAGCACGGTACGGACCGGTCATCTTGTGGGCGTTGACGTTCTGGCGGAACACCGCGAAGGTCGGCACACCCTCGGCCCGGGCGTTGATGCCAAGGTTGGTCTTGACCTGCTGCGCGACGGCGTCCATCCAGTCCTTGTGGGCGGAGTCCGAGTTGTAGTAGAAGACCATCTCACCGGTGAAGCCACCGGCCTCGTCGAGCAGCGTCTTGGCCGTGGCCACGTCGAACTTGCAGGCGGTGCAGTTACCCGGCTTGGCACCCGGGGTCAGCGGGTTCGCCCAGCTGTCGGCCGGCTTGCGGGTACCGAAGAAGATCTTGTCCGAGATCTCCTGCCGGTTGATCGACAGCGACACCGCACGACGCAGCTTCGGGTTCGCGAAGCGCTTGTCGTAGATCGGGAACGCGATGAACGCGGTCGACGGCGTGACGGTCGAGCGGCCCCGCTCACCGAGGTCGGTCTTCCACTTGTCACCGGCGAGGGCCGAGGTGGGGACAACCTCCATGAAGTCGAGGTTGTTGGCCAGCAGATCGGCGTAGGCGGCGTTGTCGTCCTGGTACAGCTTGACGTCGACGTCCTTGACCTTCATCTTGTCGCGAAGGTTGTAGTCGTCGAAGCGCGTCAGCTTGATGAGGGCGTTGTCCTCCCAGGACACGAACTTCA
This sequence comes from Micromonospora ureilytica, assembly GCF_015751765.1. NCBI lineage: Bacteria > Bacillati > Actinomycetota > Actinomycetes > Micromonosporales > Micromonosporaceae > Micromonospora > Micromonospora ureilytica. Next base: position 6,436,261 of record NZ_JADOTX010000001.1, on the reverse strand, counting down.
CCGGGCCGTTGGCGATCGGCTTGCGGCCGAACTCTTCCGGCTTCATCGTGAAGAACACGTCCGGCAGCGGCATGAAGGCGCTGTAGCCGAGCTTGGTCGGGAAGACCGCGGTCGGCGCCGACAGGGTGACCTCGAAGGTCTGGTCGTCGATGACCTTCAGGCCGGACATCTTGTCGGTCGTCGGGGTCGGGGCCTTCTTCGGGCCGTCCGCGCCGTCCGGGTCCGTGGTGTAGGTCTGCTCGAAGCCCGCGATGTCCGCGAAGAAGGTGCCGTTCTGCGCGCCGTTCGGCGAGTAGGCGGCCCAGTTCCAGGCGTCGACGAAGTTCTTCGCCTTGACCTCGGTACCGTCGTGGAACTTGGTACCGGCCTTGATCTTGATCGTGAAGACCTTGGAGTCCGTGGTGTTGATGGACTCCGCCAGCGCGTTACGCGGGGCCCCACCGTCGTTCGGGTACTCGACCAGGCCGGTGAACAGCCAGTCGATGATCTTTCCGCCGCCGGTCTCCGTGGTGTTCGACGGGACCAGCGGGTTCTCCGGCTGGACGCCGTGAACAACGATCGAGCCGTCCGCGCTGGCGGCAGTATCGCCGTCGCCGCCGCTCGAGCAACCGCTCGCGACAAGCGCGGCAGCCGCGCTGAGCGCGATCGCGCTCGTCGCCCGCTTCGAGACTCTCATTCCGAGGGGCCTCCTCTTTCTAACCAGGTTCCGTCGTGGGTTTCACGCACGTTTGGGGGTGACACCGCCCGACCACCCCGGGGCGGGGGTCGCCGGGACCACAGGGAAGTTGGGGACACCCCTGATGTTCCGATCCGCCGGGCTTCCCCGCCAACGAGGCGCGACACGACGCAATCGACACAGCCACGGGCCGCCGTGATCGGCAGAATCGTGGTCGTGGGGCGTACGGAGTGCCACACACCGATGGTGAGGTGCTGCCACTGTGACACCCACTGGCCTCTTCCGTGAAGGTGCCGTTATCAAGCCGTTAGTTGCCCGCCACGTTGCCGATACTTGAAAAATGATCATAAAACGGTCGTCGGAGGTGGCACTGAGCAGGAAATACGTTGCGCGACCCGAAAAGCCGGCCTCGGTCCGCGCGCCAGCCCCGAGGTCGCCCCGGGCCGGTGGGACGTCCGTCACGACTCATGTTTCGACCCATCCGGATGAGGGTGCCCAGGGCTACCCGGACACGATCATCGGCTGGGTGTACGAGGGCGCGCCTGACGTTTCTCTGATCCTCGTCGCCGGCGACGAGCCGTCGATCCTCGTCGCCGGCGACACACGGTCAAACGAGGCGGCGATCCGCCGCCCACCGGGACAGCTCGTAGCGGTTGGACATCTGGAGCTTGCGCAGCACGTTCGACACGTGCGTCTCCACCGTCTTGATGGAGATGAACAGCTCCTTGGCGATCTCCTTGTACGCGTACCCCCGGGCCAGCAGCCGCAGCACCTCCCGTTCACGGTTGGTGAGCTGGTCCAGCTCCGGGTCGGCCACCGGTGCGTCCGGCCGGGCCGCGAAGGCGTCCAGCACGAAACCGGCCAGCCGTGGGCTGAACACCGCGTCCCCGTCGGCCACGCGACGGATCGCGGCAGCCAACTCGTCCGGAGAGATGGTCTTGGTGACGTACCCCCGGGCGCCTGCGCGGATCAGCCCGATCACGTCCTCCGCCGCGTCGGAGACGCTCAACGCCAGGAACTTGACCTGCGGGTGCGTACGCCGCATCGCCTCCAGCACCGCGCGACCGCCGCCGTCGGGCATGTGCACGTCGAGCAGCACCACGTCCGGGCCGACGGAGGCGATCCGGGTGATCGCCTCGGCCACCGTGCTCGCCTCGCCCACCACCTCGACGTGGGCGCCCAACTCCGCGCGCACACCGGCCCGGAACATGGCGTGGTCGTCCACCAGGAACACCCGCAGCCGCTCGGGGCGGGCCTCCGCCGGGTCGAGGTGCTCGGTCGGCTGCTCGGCCATGGTCATCTGTTCCTCTCCGCTGCGGACGAGTCCCGGGAGATCGGCAGAATCAGCCGGACCTCGGTCCCCTCCCCCGGGCCGGACCGGATTTCGGCCCGTCCGCCGTGCCGCTTCATCCGCCCGATGATCGAGCCGCTTACGCCGTGCCGGTGGTCCTCCACCGTATCCGGATCGAAGCCCTTACCCCGGTCCCGAACGAAGACGCTGACCTGATCCGGCTCCACCTCGGCGTAGAGGGACACGGTCTGCACGTCGGCGTGCCGGGCCGCGTTCACCAACGCCTCCCGCGCGGCCGCGACCAGCGCGCCGACCTTCTCGTCGGTCTCCCGGTCCCCCACCACCACCGTCTCCACGCTGATCGCGAAGGTGTCCTCGACCTCGGCGGCGGCCTGCTCCAGAGCGGCGGCGAAGCGTTCGCTCGGGGAGGCGGTCGGCTTGTAGAGCCAGTTGCGCAGGGAACGCTCCTGCCCTCGGGCCAGCCGCTGCACCGTCTTGACGTCGCCGGCGTTGCGCTGGATCAGGGCCAACGTGTGCAACACCTGGTCGTGCACCATCGCGGCCAACTCGGCCCGCTCCTGCTCGCGGATGCGCCCCTCGCGCTCCGAGCGGAGCTGACTGTACGTCCGCCACAGCACCGGCGCGGCGACCACGCCGACGCCCGCCAACCCGACCAGCGCGAAGATCACGCCATTGATCACCGCGTCGAAGTTCTGTGCCGGCGAGTAGACGGCCGCGACACCGATGATGCCGACCGCGACCAGCACTCCCCCGCCGATGAACCGGAGCACGAAGGCCCGCCGGTCGCTCTCCTCGACGACCGCTCCGAGCCAGGGCACCGGCATCGCCTCGCCCCACTGTCGCCGCCGCTCGGGCGCGGACTGGTGCCAGATGACCCCGGCGCCGACCGCGATGATCGCCACCAACCAACCGGCGGTGCCCGCCGCGCCGACCGAGTCGAAGACCATCACCTGGATCAACAGGACACCCAGCCCGATCCCCACGAACGGCAGGAGCTGGGCGACGTCCCGCCGGGGCGGCACCGCGGTGTCACCGGGACGCAGCGGCACCACCGCCCAGAAGGCCGCGTAGAGCAGCAGGCCGAGCCCGCTCAGCCCGAGCAGAACCATGAACGCGACACGCACCCGCAGCACCGAGATGCCGAGATGGTCGGCGATACCGGCGGCGACGCCGGCGGCCATCCGGTGCTCCGGAGCGCGGTAGAGGCGCGGAGGCGAGGTCACGGTGCTGATCGGAGGCTCCCTGGTCACGGTGGCGGACAGGTCGAGGTCGGTGACTCGATCGTCACACGCTGCGGCGTCCACGACCACGGGGACGCCCCCGACATTCCGGCCGCCGGATCTCAGGGTGGGGTCAGGGTCGGGTCCTGAGGTCGTTCGGGTGGACCGGGCAGCAGGATCGAAGCATGACCGAGGAAGCTGCCCCGCCGCCCCGACCGGGGTCGGCACAGCCGGGCGGTTCAGCACCGCCCCCGCCCACCACAACGCCCACCGAATGGACCGAGCCCAGCACGTTCGGTCCGCACGCTGGCACCGACGCGACCGCCGACACCACACCCGGCGGTCCGGCCGACGGCTACGGGCCGCCCCCGGCCGGCTACGGCCCCGGCCCGGGGTTCGCGGCGGGCACCGGCTACGGGCCGGGTGGTCCCGGTCCGTCCGCGCCGCCACCGCCGCTGGGCGGCAGCGGCTTCACCTCACGGTACGGGCTGGTCCGACCGCGCGAGGGGCGGTATCTGGCCGGCGTCTGCGCGGCGATCGGGCGCGCCACGAACACCGATCCGGTGCTCTGGCGGGTGCTGCTCGCGGTGCTCGGGTTCTTCGGGGGCATCGGCATCCTGGTGTACGTCGCCGCCTGGCTGATCATCCCGAACGAGGGCGACACCGCGTCCCCCGTCGAGTCCATGCTCGGACGCGGTCGCTCCAGCATGTCGCCGGTGACGGTGATCGTCCTGGGCATCCTGGTCGCGGCCAGCTTCGCGTACATCGTCACCGACGCCTTCCGCGCGGTGCTGCTCGGCGCGGCCATCCTGGTCGCCGGCGCGCTCCTGCTCAACAGGGACGGCCGCAATCCACGTCCCGGCACTCCGGGCGGTCCGCCGCCCGCCGCACCGTCCGGCAACCCGGCCGGCCCGGTCGTCCCGCCGACGGCCTGGCCCGCACCGTCGTACGGCACGGCGCCGTCGACCGGCCCAGCGGCGACGCCGCCGGTGTTCGGCACCAGTCCGGGGTACGCCACCACGACGGGCGCAGCGCCCACCGTCACCATCCCGGCGTACGACGTGCCGCCGACCGGCGGTCCGTTGCCCCCCACCGCGACGCAGCCGGTGTCCGGGATGGGCCCGCTGTCCGGGCAACCGGCCACCACGGCGGCCGCCCAGCCGGGCTGGCCGAGCAGCACCATGTCCAGCGCTGGCTGGCCATCGGCACCGGTGAGCAGCACACCCGCTGCCCCGGCCGGCTATCCGACCGCCCCGCCGCCCTCCGGTTACCGCCCCCCGTTCGCGCCACACGGCCCGTACGCTTCGCCGGCCCCGGCCGCCCCTCCTCCGCCCAAGCCGCCCAAGCCGCCGAAGCGCCCCAAGGAGCGGTCGCCGCTCGGCGCGGTGACCTTCTCGCTGATCTTCCTGGTGCTCGGGCTCGTCGCCCTGCTCGACCTGCTGGACGTCTTCGCCATCAGCGCCTCGGCGTACTTCGCGGCCGCATTGGCCACGATCGCGCTGGGACTGCTGGTCGGGACGTGGTTCGGACGGGCCCGCTGGCTCATCGCGCTCGGTCTGGTGACCGCGGCGGCGTTGGGCACGGCGACCGTCGCCGAGTCCTACGACCGGATCCGGGGAGTCGACGGCGCGGTGACCTGGGCGCCCACCGACTACCGCGACCTGGCGGACCGGTACGAGAACAGCTTCGGTGACGCCGTGCTCGACCTGCGCGGGATCGACTTCGCGAAACGGGACAGCCAGGTGACAGTGGCCGTCAACTTCGGCCAGGCGACAGTGGTCGTCCCTCCGAACGTGGACGTCACCACCGTGGCCGACGTCAACGCGGGTGACGCGAAGGTCTTCGGCAACCGCTCCGGCGGGCTGGACGGCCGCCTGCGGGAATCCACAGACGTCGGCGCGGACGGCCCCGGCGGCGGGACCCTGCGCCTCTACATCCATGTCAATGCCGGCAACCTGGAGGTGACCCGGTGAAGGCTCACCGCACGGATCTGGTGTCGTTCGCCTTCGGGCTCGTGTTCCTGGCGCTGTCCGCCTGGTGGCTGCTCGCCCAACTACTCGGGCTGGCGCTGCCGCCGGTCGGCTGGTTCCTGGCCGGCGCACTCATCCTGATCGGGGTCTTCGGGCTGGTCGGCGCTCTGCGCTCGGGTCGACCGAGCCAGCCGGCGCCCACCGCCGAGGCCGGTGCCGCCGAGGCCGTCTCGCCCGTCTCCGGCACGTCCGTCTCCGGCGCACCCATCTCCGGCGCACCCATCTCCGGCACGCCCGTGCCGGTCTCCGGTGCCGCCACGTCGACCTCCGGCGCGGCCCTACCGGTCTGGGAGGCCGAACGGTCCACCTGGGACGCTCCGTCCTCGGACCCGACGCTCGTCTCGGACCCGACGCTCGTCTCGGACCCGACGCTGGCGACGTCGACCACCGAGGCGCGGGCGGAGGATGCGCCGACCACCGACGTGATCCACCCGGCCTGGCTGGCACATCCACCAACGGAGCCGCCGACCGAGCCCGTCTCCGGCCAACCCGGCAACGGGGGCGAGGAACCGACCATCGGGCTCCTCGACCGCTCGGCCCCGACCGAGGGGAACGAGCCGAACCGGTCCGACCAACCGACCGGGGGCGTCGGCGACCAGCCGGGCGACGAGCGGGAAGGTCCGCGCAGGGAGGCCTGACCTCGGGCGCCGGGGCCGCGTCGGTCCACCGCATCCCCACGGCGGTGCGGCCGGCGCGGACGGACGCATATGCTGGCCGGTGGAGATCTCGCCTCCGCCGGCCGGCCCGTCCCCGCCATGGCGGTCCCGCCGCGATTCCCGTCTCTACCCCCGTCAGGAGCCCGCCCGACATGACCCAGTCCTCCGCCGTGCGTACCACCGGCCGGTCCGGTCCGGTCCGCATCGGCGAGCGAGCCGCCCGTACCCTCGTCGCCGAGTTGGCCCGCATCAACGACGCCAAGGCAGCCCTGCTGGTCGGGGTGAACCCGGACTCAGCGGTGCTGGCCGCGGCGATCGAGGCGCTACTCCCCGGTGACCGGCTCACCGTCGTCCCCGCCGAGCCGTTCGGCGCTGCGGCGCTCCGCGAGCACGTCACCGCACAGGGCCGCTGGGTCGCCGACCGGGTGAACGTCGTCGACTCCCTGGCCGAAGCCGAGGCCGCCGGGGTCGTCGTCGCCGGTGAGGTGTTCACCGGCACCGCCGAGGCGACCCGCAGCGCCGTCGAGGGTTTGGCCAAGTACCTGACCGATGGAGCGATGCTGAGCGTCGCGACCGTCGCCACGCCCGGCCGGACCGAGGGCGCCGCCGCCGAACTGGCCCGACAGGACGCCCTCTACGGCGTTGGCGCCGACCTGGTACTGCGCAACTCGCCACCGGTGCGGGTCTACCGACTGCGGTTCAGCCCGGCCGACCCGGCCACCGCCGACAGGCTGGCCCCCGCGTACCGGCCGTCGAGTGTGCCGGTGACCCGGGGCATGCACATCGACTCCAACGGCGTGGCGGCGGCGGGCATCGCGCTGGGCCTCGCGGCGCTGGCCCGGGTGGCGCGACCGTCGTCCAAGCTGTGGCTGCTGCCGGCGCTGGCCGCCGGGCCGGTCGCCGCGTTCTTCCGGGATCCGGAACGGGACGTGCCGGAGGACCCGAGCGCCGTCGTCGCCAGCGCGGACGGGAAGGTCCTGTCGGTGCAGCGGCTGTACGACGAGCGCTTCGGCGACGGCGAGTGGCTCCGGGTCGCGGTGTTCCTCTCGGTGCTGGACGTGCACGTCAACCGCTCCCCGGTCGCCGGCAAGGTGGTGGACTACTTCGTCGCCGACGGAGGCTTCGTCAACGCGATGAAGCCGGACGCCGAGCACAACGTCGCCGCGTACACCGTGCTGGACACCGCCCGCGGCCCGGTGGTGGTCGCGCAGCGGACCGGGCTGATCGCCCGCCGGATCGTGCAGCGCGCGCCGATCGGCGCGCTGCTGGCCAAGGGCGAGCGCTTCGGGCTGATCCGGTTCGGCTCCCGGACCGACGTCTACCTGCCCGCCGACGCCGCGGACCCGCTGGTCGGGCCGGGCGACAAGGTGGTCGGTGGGTCCACGGTCATCGCCCGCTGGCGCTGAGCCGCGAACGACGAACGGGGCGCCGCTGTCCGCGGCGCCCCGTTCTGTCTGCTCAAATCAGGCGGTACGACGCTGCCGCAGCCAGAGAACCGGCCCGCTGACCAGGTAGCCCACCACGATCAGGGCGAACGTGAGCCGAATGTCGACAAGCGCGCCGATCACCGGAGCCAACCACAGCCACGCCGGCAGCTTCACCAGTCGGGCGAGCTTGGCGTACGGGAAGCTCGAAACCATCGCGAACGCCAGCAGCGCCACCCCGGCGACCAACACGGCACCGGGCACCGGCAGGCCGATCGCCACGGTCACGGCGAGCACCGCGGCCGCCATGGTGGTGGGCACGCCGCAGAAGAAACGGCCGTCCTTCGGCGAGACGTTGAAGCGGGCCAGTCGAATCGCGGCACACGCCGCGACCAGGGCGCACGCCACCGCCGCCGCGGCCGTGGAAACGGAGCCGGCGAGCGAGGCGTAGACCACGACCGGCGCGGCGAGACCGAACGAGCACATGTCGGCCAGTGAGTCCATCTGCGCGCCGAACGGGCTGGCCACACCGAGCCGTCGGGCCAGCGCGCCGTCCAGACCGTCGAAGCCGACGCAGGCGATCAGGCAGAGCGCGGCAATGCGCACCTCGCCCTGCATGGCCAGGAAAATGGCCAGCATGCCGAGCATCAGGCTGGCCAGCGTGCAGGCGTTGACCAGGGCGAACTTCATCCGGCGGGCGATGGTGCGCTCGCCGGGGAGCAACGGGATCGAGTGGGCCTCGTCGGCCTGCGCCATCGGCGGCATTGCCGGGCTGACCGGCACGACCGCGTCGATGTCCGCCCGGTCCAGGCCCAGTGTCGGGTCCACACCCAGTGTCGGTCGGCTGAGCCGGTCCAGGCCGTAGCGACGGCGCTGCCGGTCGGCGTACCGGTGCTCGGTCGGGGTCAGGTCGTCGTCGCGGCGACCCACCCGGACCAACAGCACCTGGCGGGCGAACGTGCTGCTGCGGCGCAACCGGCCCGCCCAGCGACGCCCAGCGGGGCGCGGACTGTCAGTAGTACGACGCCGGCGCCATAGGGCTCTCGGCACGTTTCCTCCATCACCGGATCTGCTAGCCGCCGTGTGGCGGGTGCCCGGCTGTCTCGTGCCGGACCTTGCCTTGCCCCGGCAGCCGTTTGCGGAGTACACCATCGCATAGGGGAACATGGCTTGGCGATAGCTGCCGGCGGTACTTATATTGGCTTAAACCGCTCGAACCGCCCGCTTGTTCCCATCCCGGGCCTCATCGCCCGTTTCCTCCATCATTCCCGTCTCTGACTGTACCGGAGGGTCACCATCTCGGCTCACCGAGCAGAGTGCTATCAACCACTCTGTCCGATTGCCACCGCGGCGATGTCGCTCAACGGCAGGTCAACCGCCTCGGCCCGAGTGAACCATCCCGCCCGCGCCGTCGACCCTCCGGCGGATTCGGTGACCACCGCATCGGTAGGTACGTCGACCAGCACCCGATAGATCACCCGTACGCCATGCCAGTCCAGAGGCCGGCCCTCCGGGCCCAGCGCGGCGGGATTGTGCAGGTTGTTGACGCCGAGCAAGTCCACGACCCGGCCCACCTGCCCACCCTCCTCGACCAACTCCCGGAGCAACCCGGTGGCCGGCTGCTCACCATGATCGGTGCCACCGCCGGGCAGATGCCACAGACCGGCCCCCGGATAACCCTTCGCGATCTGCGTGAGCAGGATCCGCCCAGCCGGGTCCGTGACCAGCCCGTACGCCCCGAAGCGCAGCCGACGGTCGGGGTGCGACGGCGGGAACAGGTCCCGCGACCGGTGCGCCCCGGGCGGCAGTGGGGTGACCGGCAGACCGAGCGCCTCGGCGGTGAACGGGGTCAACGGCAACTCCGCCACCTCCGGCAGGGACAGCCAGCGAGCCTGATCAACCAGACCACCTCCGACGCCCCGCACCCCACCCTCGGCCCATTCACCCCCGGCCCACACCCCCGCAGACGGTGCGCATTCGGCCCGCGCGCCCTCGGACCGCGCACCCTCGGCTGGCGCACCCTCGGACGACGCCCAGTCGGCCCGCGTCCCCTCTGACGGTGCGCATTCGGCCTGCGCACCGCGCGGCGTGCTGAGCTCGAAGATCAATCGGTCGGCGTGCAGCGCGGCGTCGCCCTCCGGGAAACTGACCACGTCGGCGACCACCGCGAGCAGTCGCGTGACCGTCACCGCCAGCCCGGCCTGTTCGGCGACCTCGCGGACCACGGTGCGCTCCGGGTGCTCGGCGTGTTCGACGGTGCCGCCCGGCAACCGCCAGACGCCCGGAAACTCACCCTCCGCGCCATCCCTGATCACCAGGACCCGGCCCGAATCCCGCAAGAGCCCATAGGCCCCGACTCGCCGCGCAAATTGCACCCTTTGTCCACCCCCCGCTTTGCACCCCAGGCCCGCTGATCATGAAGTTGTCGCCGTTCGTCTCGCGCCCCGACAATAAGATCATGATCAACGCGAGGCCGTGCACCGGAAGCCCGCAGAACTGACCAGCAGGACCCCCCGGCCAAGGTGACCAACCACTGGATAGGGGCGTTTCGACCCATCGAAACCGGTTCCATCCGATTTGCAGGAATGCCCGCTTCGCTCCATTAGCCCCTATTGGGGCGTCCATTCACGTCACGGCCGTCGAGACGAACGGTGATCAACTCGGGTTCACGGAAGGCGCGGTATCCCAGCGCCCGGGATGCCGCGCCTTCAAGGAATCCGAGTTGATCAGGGACCGGAGGGGCCCGTGCGGGGGTTGCCCGACGGCAGACCCTCCGGGGCACACCGACCCGACCGCAGATCGCTCCGACCACGCGTCAACGGACGCGCGAATATGTCGGCGTCACCCACCAACTCGTGGTCGACGGGCCGCACCGTCGTGCGTCCGTGCCGGCGCGCGGCCTACGGTCCGCGCCGGAGCAGTCTGCGGCCGTCCTGGCGGCATTGCCCACACCCGTCCCGGCGGCATGCCCATACCCGTCCCGGCGGCATGATCACACCCGTCCCGGCGGCATGCCCGCCACCCGTCCCGGCAGGATGCCCGCACCCGTCCCGGCGGCATGATCACACCCGTCCCGGCGGCATGATCACGCCCGTCCCGGCGGCATGATCGACTCGGTTTTCTTGAAGACGCGGTGTCCGAGCGAGGCGGAAAGCGCAACTTCCGTGAAACCGAGTGGATCATCAATGGGTTCTGGATAGCGCCGAGGCTTCCTGCCCGGGATACCCGCGGACCCTCGCTGCGGGGCTTCCCGGGCTCAAGATCGCGCAATATCCAGGATGTAGTGGCATCGGCGCGCCGTGAGGCCACTACATCCTGGTTCGAGCACGATCTTGGCGCGAGACCCGCAGCGCGAGACTCGAGGCGCGGCGCACGGCGCGAGACCCGCGGCGCGAGACCCGCGGCGCGAGGCGAAGGGCGCGCGGTGGGCTGCCGGCTCCTCGCGAGCCGGTCGGGGTCAGGTGAGTTGGGCTGCTTGGACTGCTTCGGCGGTCACCTCGGTGAGGCGGTCGGTGGGGAGGGCGCCCAACTCCTCGCGGCCGAACCAGCGGGCCTCGCAGGTGGAGCCGCCGACGTCGGCCACGGTCAGGGGGTTGGGCTGGTCGACGACGACTCGGTAGAAGGCGCGTACGCCGTGCCAGTCGATCGGGTAGCCCTCGGGGCCGAGTGAGGCGGCGTCGCGGTGGCTGGCGACTCCGAGCAGTTCGACGAGGCGGCCGGCCTGCCCGGTCTCCTCGATCAGTTCCCGGATGAGTGCCGCGCCGGGTTGCTCGCCGTAGTCGGTGCCGCCGCCGGGGAGGTGCCAGCAGCCGGCGCCCGGGTACCCGTCGGAGATGCGGGTGAGCAGCACTCGACCGGCGGGGTCGGTGCAGACCGCGTACGCGGCGAAGCGCTGGGCTCGGTGCAGCCCGTCGGGGCCGGGCACGGCGTAGAAGGAGGGGAATTCGGGTGCCTCGTCGGGCACCACGTCGGCCGAGGAGGCGGGCAGCCCGAGGGCGCGTGCGGTGAACGAACGCAGCGGCAGCTCGCGCGCCTCGTCGAGGGTGTACCACCGGGCCAGGTCGGTGGGGCGTTCGCCGACCCGGTCGGCAAGGGTGCCGCCGCGTACGGCCACCCGGTAGATCAGCCGGTCGGTGTGGATGGTGATGCCGCGGTCGGGGAGTGCGCGCATGTCGGCGAGCACGTCGGCCAGGCCGGTGACGGCGACCGAGAGGCCGGTTTCGGCGGCGGTCTCGCGAACGACCGTGTGGTTGGGGTCCTCGCCGTGGTCGACCGCCCCGCCGGGCAGCGACCACGTGCCGGGGGTGCCGGAGCGCTCCGATGCGCGGACCAGCAAGACTCGGCCGCTTGAATCAGCACAAACTGCGTATGCCGCGATCCTGCGGAGCGGCTTCAGCAAGGTGGTCACGGGAGCAAATTCTCCCCGCGCCGGGTTACCGGGACGGAAAAGAGTCGGATTCCTGACTATCCGGTCCCGGTCAGGGATTGGTCAGGGTAATGATCCGGGCGGTCACCGAGGGCGGGCCGGGCGCGAGCGCGGACCGTGGGGGTATGACATCGACCACCGCTCCCCGCGCCCCGTACAAGCAGCTTCGGCGACCCACGACCGACCGCATGGTCGCCGGGGTCGCCAGCGGCGTCGGCCGCTACTTCGCCGTCGATCCCACACTGGTCCGGGTGATCTTCGCGGTCACTGGCCTGCTCACCGGCGGGCTCGCGCTGTTCGCGTACCCGATCATGTGGTTCCTGATGCCGGAGGAGCCGACCGGCGCGCCGGCCTGGCCGCACGCCGCGGGCGTCGCGCCGCAGAACGGCCCGCCGCCCACCGCCGGGCCCGCCCCCGGTGGGCCGCCGCAGGGGTACGCCCCGACGCCGCCCTACCCGCCGACGACCCCGCCCAGCATGCCGCCGGCCGCGTGAGCGGCGCTCACTCCCACTCGATGGTGCCCGGCGGCTTGCTGGTGACGTCCAGGACCACGCGGTTGACCTCGGCGACCTCGTTGGTGATCCGGGTGGAGATCCGGGCTACCACGTCGTAGGGCAGCCGGGACCAGTCGGCGGTCATCGCGTCCTCGCTGGAGACCGGGCGCAGCACCACGGGGTGCCCGTAGCTGCGCCCGTCTCCCTGCACACCGACGCTGCGTACGTCGGCGAGGAGCACCACCGGGAACTGCCACACGCCCCGGTCGAGGCCGGCGGCGGTCAGCTCCTCGCGGGCGATCAGGTCGGCCTGGCGGAGCAGGTCGAGGCGTTCCTGGTCGACCGCGCCGATGATCCGGATGGCGAGGCCGGGGCCGGGGAACGGGTGCCGCCAGACCATCGCCTCGGGCAGGCCCAGTTGGAGGCCGAGCGTCCGAACCTCGTCCTTGAACAGGGTGCGCAGCGGCTCGACCAGCGCGAATTTCAGGTCCTCCGGGAGGCCGCCGACGTTGTGGTGGCTCTTGATGTTGGCGGTGCCGGTGCCGCCGCCGGACTCCACCACGTCGGGGTAGAGGGTGCCCTGGACGAGGAACTCGACGTCGCCGTGTGCGGCGATCTCGCGGGCCGCGGCCTCGAAGACCCGGATGAACTCCCGACCAATGATCTTGCGCTTCTGCTCGGGGTCGGTCACCCCGGCGAGCGCGCCGAGGAACCGGTCGGTGGCGTCGACCACCTTCAGCTTGATGCCGGTGGCGCTGACGTAGTCCTTCTCCACCTGCTCGGCCTCGCCGGCGCGCAGCAGGCCGTGATCGACGAAGACGCAGGTGAGCTGGTCACCGACCGCCTTGTGCACGAGCGCCGCGGCGACCGCCGAGTCCACCCCGCCGGACAGGCCGCAGATGACCTCCTTGTCGCCGATCTGGGCGCGGATCCGGGCGACCTGCTCGTCGATGATGTTCTCGGGCGTCCAGGTCGGCTCGATGCCGGCGATGTCGTAGAGGAAGCGGGTCAGCATCTCCTGGCCGTGCGCGGTGTGCCCCACCTCAGGGTGGAACTGCACGCCGGCACGACGACCGGCCAGGTCCTCGAATGCGGCGACCGGCGCGCCCGCCGACTCGGCGGTCACCGTGAAGCCCTCGGGCGCCTCGGTGACGCAGTCGCCGTGGCTCATCCAGACCGGTAGGTCCGCCGGCAGGTCCCGCAGCAGCACACCGGGGTCGAGGAGACGGGGGCGCAGCGGGGTGCCGCCGTACTCCCGGTTGCCGGTCCTCGTGACAGTGCCGCCGAGCGCCTGGGCCATCGCCTGGAAGCCGTAGCAGATGCCGAAGACCGGCACGTCGGCGCTGAACACGCCCGCGTCGATCTGCGGCGCGTTCGGGGCGTAGACGCTGGCCGGGCCACCGGAGAGGATGATCGCGGCGGGGTTCTTCGCCAGCATCTCGGCGATCGGCATCGAGTGCGGCACGATCTCGGAGTAGACCTTCGCCTCACGGACCCGGCGGGCGATGAGCTGGGCGTACTGGGCTCCGAAGTCCACCACGAGGACGGGGCGAGGCAGGCTCATGTGCACGAAGCCTACCGACAGTCACGGCCGCTCCCGGCACCGGCTCGCCGGCAATCCACTCTCCCCGCGATCTCGCACCTTCTGTCCCGACAAGAGATGCAAAAGCCACAGAATGACGACCGAAACTGCAAGATCGCCGGGGGTCAGGGTCGCAGCGCGCCGGGGGCGCCTGCCGGGACCGCCGGGTTTTTCGGGGGTACGGCGGGCAGGCGGCGATACGGGGAGTTCAGGGGTGGGCGGGGGTCCGGCTCGCCCTTGTTGGGCCAGAAGGACATCGCTCGTTCCGCCTGGGCGGTGATCGTCAGGGACGGGTTCACGCCCAGGTTGGCCGAGACGGCCGCGCCGTCGATCACGTGCAGCCCGGCGTGCCCGTACACCCGGTGCCAGGGGTCGATCACGCCGTCGGCCGGGGTGGCCCCGATGACGGCCCCGCCCAGGATGTGCGCGGTCACCGGTATGTCGAAGGGTTCGGTCAGCGAACCGCCGGGGGTGCCGCCGATCTCGTCGGCGAGCAGTCGGACGGCGGTGTTGCCGGCCGGGATCCAGGTGGGGCTGGGCGTGCCGTGGCCCGGTCCGGTGACCAACCCGCTACCGAGCGGGCCGCGCCGCCAGCGGGTGGTCAGCGAGTTGTCCACTGACTGCATGACCAGGGCGATCACCGTCCGCTCCGACCAGCCGCGCACCGACAGCATCCGCGCGGCCAGACCGGGCTGCCGCACGATGCTGCCCAGCCAGCGGCGTACCCGGTGCGGGCCGCCGTCGACCAGCAGCGACTGGAGCAACCCCATCGCGTTGGAGCCTCGCCCGTAGCGGACCGGCTCGACGTGCGTCTGGGGGTCGGGGTGGAACGAACTGGTGATGGCCACCCCCTCGGTGTAGTCCAACCGCTCGGACCGGGCCCGTTGGCGTGACACCGAGGCGCCGAGGATCGCCTCTGAATTGGTCCGGGTCAGCTCGCCGAGGCGGGACGAGAGCCCGGGTAGCGACGCGTCGGCCCGCATCGCGTGCAGCAGCCGCTGGGTGCCGAGCGCCCCGGCGGCGAAGACCACCTGGTCGGCGTGGATGACCTGCCGACCCTTGCGCAGCCAGGCGCCGGTGCGTTCGGTGTGCACCTCGTACCCGCCGCCCTCGGCGGGCCGGACGGCGGTCACAGTGGTCAACGGACGGACCGTGACCCCGAGCCGTTCCGCGAGCCAGAGATAGTTTTTGACAAGCGTGTTCTTCGCCCCGTGCCGGCAGCCGGTCATGCACGAGCCGCAGTGCAGGCAGCCGGTGCGTTCCGGGCCGGCGCCACCGAAGTACGGGTCGGCGACCCGCTGGCCGGGCCGGCCGATGTGCACACCCACCGGGGTGGCGTGGAACGTGTGCCCCACCCCCATCCGCTCGGCCACCGCGCGCATGGCCCGGTCCGCGCCGGTGTGCACCGGGTACGTGGTGACGCCGAGCATCCGTTTCGCCTGGTCGTAGTGGGCGGCCAACTCGTCGCGCCAGTCGGTGATGTCCCGCCACTGCGGGTCGCCGTAGAAGGCCGGCAGCGGTTCGTAGAGGGTGTTCGCGTAGACAAGCGAACCGCCGCCCACCCCGGCGCCGGAGAGCACCAGCACCCCACCGCCGGATCGCCTGTCGGCCGGGCGGAGCAGGGTGAGCCGTTGGATGCCGTAGCAGCCCAGCTTCGGCGCCCAGAGGAACCGGCGGGCCCGCCAGGACGTCTGCGGGAACTCGTCGTCGGCGAATCGGCGGCCGGCTTCCAGGACCGCGACCGAGTAACCCTTCTCGGCCAGGCGGAGCGCGGTCACGCTGCCACCGAAGCCGGACCCGATGACGACCACGTCGTACCGCATGGACGCATCATTACTCGCGAGTAGCGCTCGCGCCAGCGGCACTTTTCGCGCGATCATGCTCCGGCCGACCGACCCGGCGCCTCTCGGCCGCAACCCGGAGCACCCGTCGGAGCGTTGTTCACCAGACGGGTGGGAGGAATCCAAGATGGTTCTCGGGTCGATGGCACCGCGCCGACGGTGGCTGCTGCTGGGGTTGGCGGCTCTCGCCGTCGTCGCGCTGATCGCGGCCGGCGCGGTGGTGATCACCCGGCTGACCGGCGACAACAAGCCGGGCGGCGCTCCGGTCGGCGGCTCACCGACCCCGTCGCCGGTCGGCACGCCGACCCCGAGCCCCAGCGGTCCACCACCGGGCGCGGACATCACCGGCCCGCTCAACCTGCTGCTGGTCGGTGTGGACACCCGGGTCAGCGTGCCCGGGTGGGAGCCGCACTCGGACGCCGTGCTGGTGCTGCACGTACCCAAGGGGTTGGATCGGGCGTACCTCTTCTCGCTCCCCCGCGACCTGCTGGTGGACATCCCGGCGTTCCCGAAGGCCGGCTACAAGGGCGGCAAGACCAAGCTCACGCACGCGATGAGCTTCGGCAGCCGGGTGCCGGGCAAACCCAAACAACCAAGCACAGCCCAGGGGTACGAACTGCTGCGCAGCACGGTCAGCGGTTACACCGGGCTGCGCATCGACGCCGGCGCGGTGCTCACGTTCAACGGGTTCGACCGGCTGGTGGACACCCTGGGCGGGGTGGACATCTACGTCGACCAGCGGGTCGAGTCGTTGCACCGCCGACCGGACGGCAAGTACCGGGAGAGCGCGCCGGGCGGGTACAAGGGGCCGCAGCAGGTCTACGAGAAGGGCGAGCGGCACCTCAACGGCTGGCAGGCGCTGGACTACGCGCGGCAGCGCTACATCACCGGCGGTGACTACGCGCGGCAGCGTCACCAGCAGCAGCTGATCCGGGCGATGACCCGCAAGATCCTGGACGAGGGCCTGGCCCGGCAACCGGAGCGCGTCGACCAGGTGGTCTCCGCGCTGGGCGACACGCTTGTCTACGTGGGCGGGCGGAAGATCGTCGACATCGCGTACGCCCTGAGTGGATTGCCGGAGAACCGTTTCACGCTGGTCGGGCTACCCGGTTCCGGTGTCGGCAAGGGCAGCGCCTACCGGGGTGAACAGCTGACCACGGAGGGCCGGAAGTTCCTCACCGAACTCCGGGCCGGCCGCGCCGACGCGTACCTGGCCGCCCACCCCAAACTGGTCGTCAAGAACTGAAAGCCACTCAGAGCCGCTTGGGCAGGGCGGGCTTCTTGGTGTCGTAGAGCCAGGCGTCGAAGAGCGCGTCGAGCTGCTTGCCGGAGATCCGCTCGGCCACAGCCACGAACTCGGCAGTGATGGCCGTGCCGTCGCGCTTCTCCGCCGCCCAGGTCTTGACGATCTCGAAGAACGCCTTGTCACCGACGGCCACCCGCAGGGCGTGCAGGGTCATGCCGCCGCGCTGGTAGACCGACTCGCTGAACAGCTTCTCCACGCCCGGCTTGCCCGGCGGCGTCCTCCACACCTGCGCGGACATCTCGGCGTACCGCCTGTCGAACGCCTCCTTGGCGGTGTACGCCTTGGTGTGCTCGGCCCAGAGCCACTCCGCGTACGTCGCGAAGCCCTCGTTGAGCCAGATGTCCTCCCACTTGGCCAACGCGACGCTGTCGCCGAACCACTGGTGGGCCAGTTCGTGGGCGACGACCTCGGTGTTCTCGCCCTGCCGGAAGAAACTCGCCGCGTAGACCGGTCGGCTCTGCGTCTCCAGGGCGTAGGAGATCCGGCTGTCGGAGATCACCACCCCGCCGTACGCGTCGAACGGGTACGGCCCGAACACGCTCTCCAGGTAGTCGGCCACCGCGACGGTCTGCGCGATGGACGCGTCAGCGCTCCCCTTGGCCTCGGTGGTGGTGACCGCGTTGTAGACGGGGCGGCCCTTGTGCTCGCCGGTGGTGATCCGGAACTTGCCGATCACCAGCGTGCTCAGATAGCTGGCCATCGGCGACTTCTCCGACCACTTCCAGGTGGTCCAACCGCCCGAGCTGGTCTTGCCGCCGGGAACGCCGTTGCTGATCGCGGTCAGGCCGTCCGGAACGGTGACCTCGAAGTCGTAGGCCGCCTTGTCCGACGGGTGGTCGTTGACCGGGAACCAGGTGCTGGCCGACTCGGGCTGACCCAGCGCGATGGCGCCGTCGGAGGTGTGCAGGAAGCCACCGTCACCGAGCGTCTCGTTCTTCAGCGGCTTCGGCTTACCGGCGTAGGTGATCTCAGCGACGAACCCGTTGCCGTTGATCAGGCCGGAGGTCGGCTTGATCACCAGCTCGTTCCGCTTCCGGCTGTGGGTCGCCGGCGCGCCGTCCACGGTGACCGCGCTGACGGTCAGGCCGGCCAGGTCGAGGTTGAACGTCGCCAGGTCGGCGGTCGCGGTGGCCCGCACTGTGGTCGTACCCGTCAGCTGGTCCTTGGCCGGGTCGTAGCGCACCTTCACGGCGTACCGCGCGACGTCGTAGCCGCCGTTGCCGTAGGTCGGGAAGTAGGCGTCGCCGACCCCGTCGGCGCCCGCGGTGAACGTCCGAGCCGGTGTGGGAGACGTGCTCGGTGGTGAGGCCGTCTCCGTGCCCGCCGAGTCGCATCCGGACAGTGCGAGCGCACCGGTCACCAGCAGGCCGGCACCCATTCGCAGTCTGTGCCGCGTCCCCCGCATCCCACACCCTTTCCGCACGGTGGCCGGTCACGGCCTCCGCCGTCCCGCGCGAACAGGCGCCTACCCGCCGTTCGCAGGCGGCAGCATATCGACCGGGCGACGGGGCCGGGTCACGGCAGTGTGGGGGCCGATCCGCCCACCAACCAGGCGTCGAAGAGCGGACGCAGTTGCCGCTGCGCGACCCGCTCGGCCAGCGCGACGAGGTCCGCGGTGGTCGCGTTGCCCCCCGCCCGCTCGGTGGTCCAGGTGCGCAGGATGCGGAAGAAGAGGTCGTCACCAACGGTCCGGCGCAACGCGTGTACGGCGAGCGCCCCGCGCTTGTAGACGGCCGAGCCGAACATCTGCTCCCGGCCCGGCTCGACCGACGGCTGTGCCCAGTCGGTCCTCGCGTACTGGATCTCGAAGTTGCGTTGGGCGGTCCGACCGCCGTCGTGCTCCTCCCACAGCCACTCGGCGTAGCTGGCGAAGCCCTCGTTGAGCCAGATGTCACCCCACCTGGTCAACGACACACTGTCGCCGAACCACTGGTGCGCCAGCTCGTGTGCGACGACGCTCGGGTTCGGCCGGTCGTCGGCGAAGAAGCCAGGCCCGTAGACCGGCCGGGACTGGGTCTCCAGCGCGTACCCGACCCGGTCGTCGGCGATCACGATCCCCCCGTACGAGTCGAACGGGTACGGCCCGAAGCGGCTGGCCAGGAAGTCGACGATCGCGCCGGTGCGGGCCAGCGAGGTGGCCGCGCCGCCGGCCGCCGGCAGGCTCGCGGCCACCGCCGTGACCATCGGCCGGCCGGCGTGCGTGCCGGTCACCACCCGGTAGTCGCCGATCACCAGCGTGCTCAGGTAGCTGGCCATCGGGGCGCGTTCCGACCAGCGCCAGGTGGTCCAGCCGCCGGCGCTGCTCCTCGGCCCGGGTACGCCGTTGCCCAGCGCGGCCAGGCCGTCCGGGACGGTCACCGCCAGGTCGTAGGTGGCCTTGTCCGACGGGTGGTCGTTGACCGGGAACCAGGTGGCCGCCGAGTCGGGTTGACCGAGCGCCACCGCGCCGTCGGCCGTGTGCAGGAAACCGCCGCTGCCCAACGCCCCGTCGTCGACGGCCGCGGGTACGCCCGCGTAGTCGACAGTCACTGTGAACTGCCGACCGCGCGGCAGGCCGTCGCGGGGCGTCACCACCAGCTCGCCGTCGCCGCGCCGGTGGTCGGCCGCCGCGTCGGCCACCGTGACAGCGCTGACGTCCAGGCCGGAAAGGTCCAGATTGAACCGGGACAGGTCCTGGGTGGCGGTGGCCGTGATGACGGCCCGACCGGTCAGCCGGTCGGTCGACGGGTCGTAGCGGACGTCGAGGCCGTAGTGCGCGACGTCGTAACCGCCGTTGCCGTGCCCCGGCACGTACGGGTCGCCGGCATCGGCGGCGCCGGGCCGGAAGCCGTCGCGGTCGTCGCCAGTACAACCGGTAGCGACCAGCCCGATCACGCAGGTCAGCGCGGCGGCGACGCGCAGTCTCCGTCCGGTCAGGACCATGCACACCCCTCCTGCGGCGTTCGCTCAGGACGAGCGTAGTCAGCAGCGACGGCCGCGTGGCCCGGTATCGACGATCATCAGTAACTTTCGTCGAATCCAACAAAAGCTGCCGTCGATCGAACCTTTCTTTCGACTTAGACCGACGTTAGTGTCTGTCTCCGACCACCGTCGCGAAAGGTGGAACCATGCCAGACCACACCGCCCCCGACGCCACCCCCACCGGGCGGCTCAGCCGCCGATCCCTGCTCGCCGCCTCCGCCGGGGCCGCCGCCGCGATCGGCGCGGCCGGCCTACCCGTCCTCGCCACCGGCACCCCCGCGCTCGCCAACCCCGGCAACGCGAGCAAACTGCGGGTCGAGCCGCTGATCCCGGCCAGAAACCGCGGCATCATCCTCTACAGCGTCCGCGACCGGATCACCGCCGCGCCCGATGACAGCGGAGTGCCGTACGGCTTCGAGCGCGTCCTCGCCCGACTCGCCGAGATCGGCTACAAGGAGATCGAGTTCGCCGGCTACACCCAGAGCACCGAGATCCTGGGCCGGCAGATCACCCCCACCGAGATCCGCAAGATCCTCGATGACAACGGCCTGGTGGCCAACGGCACCCACGCCACGATCCAACCGGCCACCTTCCAGCAACAACTGGACATCGCCGAGGAACTCGGCATGAAGAACATCGGCACCGGCAGCGACCCGACCAGCAGCGCGTACAAGGCCGAGTGGGACGCCGCCGCCGACATCTGGAACGAGTTGGGCCGACAGGCCAAGGCCCGAGGCATGCGGCTCTACACGCACAACCACGACGCCGCGTACAGCTTCCTCATCGACCGGGGCCCACGCGACGCGCAGGGCCGGCAGACCCGATCCTCCGGCATCCGCCGGCTGGAGTACTTCTTCGAGATCACCGACCCGCGGTACGTCTTCTTCGAGCTGGACATCTACTGGGCCTACGTGGCCCGCTACAAGCACCAGAAGTACGTCAACCCGGCCGGGCAGGAGGTGACCGACCTGTTCGACCCGATCCTCACCGTGGCCGACCGGACCACCCGGTTCCCGCTCTTCCACGCCAAGGACGGCGACCGGGACACCAGCGTCCCCAACGGGTACCAGATGACCCCGCTGGGCGACGGCGACCTCAACTTCCAGCAGTTCTTCCAGACCATCGGCGAACGCAACTTCCACCACGCCAACTGGGAGATGGACACCGCCCCCGGCGGCACGGACAACAAGGGCCAGTCGCTCGACTTCGCGGCGACCAGCTACCAGAACATGTCCGACCTGACCATCTACGTGGAGAAGTGACTCCCGGCTGAACGCGACGAAGGCCGGCCCCGCCTACTGCGGGGCCGGCCTTCCGGCGTCTGACGGATCGGTCAGCGGTCGAGGACCAGACCGACCTTCTGGAACTCCTTCAGGTCGCGGTAACCGCACTTGGCCATCGCCCGACGCAGCCCGCCGAACAGGTTGAGCTGACCGTCGGCCTCGTCCGCCGGCCCGAAGAGCAACTGCTCCATCGACCCGAGCGGCTCGCCGGAAACCTCGAAGGCGCCCCGCGGCAGCGACGGGTGGCTCGCCGCCGAGTGCCACCAGGCACCACCGGCGGGGGCCTCGTCGCAGAGCGACAGCGGCTCACCGAGCATCACCGCGTCCGCGCCGCAGCCGAGCGCCTTGGCGATGTCGCCCGAGGTCTGGATGTCACCGTCGGCGATCAGGTGCACGTACCGGCCGCCGGTCTCGTCCAGGTAGTCACGGCGGGCCGCCGCGGCGTCGGCGATCGCGGTGGCCATCGGCACCCGGATGCCCAGCACCGACTCGGTGGTCGACCACTCGTCGCCACCGATGCCCACGATCACACCGGCCGCGCCGGTACGCATCAGGTGCAGCGCCGTCTTGTAGTCCGTGCAGCCACCGACGATCACCGGCAGGTCGAGGTCGGCGATGAACTCCTTGAGGTTCAGCGGCTCGTCGGTGGTCGACACGTGCTCGGCCGACACGATGGTGCCCTGGATCACCAGGATGTCCACCCCGGCGTCCAGGATCACCGGCGCCAGCGCCAGGGTGTGCTGCGGGGAGACCCGCACCGCCACCGTGCCGCCACCGGCGCGCAGTTCGCGGACCCGCTCCGCGATCAGGTCCGGGCGGATCGGCTCGGCGTACACCTCCTGGAGCCGCTTGGTGGCGCGGGCCTCCTCGTCGAGGCCGGCCAGCTCCTCCAGCACCTTCGTCGGGTTCTCGTAGCGGGTCCAGAGCCCCTCGACGTTGAGCACGCCGAGGCCACCGAGCTGACCGAGGCGCACGGCCGAGGACGGGCTCATGGTGGCGTCGGAGGGGTGACCGACGCACGGAATGCCGAACGGGTACGCGTCGAGCTGCCAGGACGTCGAGACGTCGTCGACGTCCCGAGTGCGGCGGCTCGGCACGATGGCGATGTCGTCCAGGTGGTAGCCGCGCTGCGCGGTCTTGCCCAGCCCGATCTCGACCACGTCACGCATGGGGGACTCCAGGTGGTTGGGGGTGATGGGTCAGCGGGTGTGGTAGTTGGGCGCCTCGACGGTCATCTGGATGTCGTGCGGGTGGCTCTCCTTCAGGCCAGCCGCGGTGATCCGGATGAGCTGGCCCCGGCGGTGCAGATCGGGGATGTTCTCCGCACCGGCGTACCCCATGGCCAGTCGCAGACCGCCGACCAGCTGGTGGGCCACCCGGGAGAGCGGCCCCCGGTAGGGCACCTGGCCCTCCACGCCCTCGGGGACCAGCTTGTCGTCGCTGAGCACGTCCTGCTGGAAGTAGCGGTCCTTGCTGTACGACTTGGCCTGACCCCGGGACTGCATCGCGCCAAGCGAGCCCATCCCGCGGTACGTCTTGAACTGCTTGCCGTTGACGAAGATCAGCTCGCCGGGGCTCTCCTCGCAGCCGGCCAACAGGCTGCCGAGCATCACCGTGTCGGCGCCGGCCACCAGGGCCTTGGCGATGTCGCCGGAATATTGAATGCCGCCGTCGCCAATCACCGGCACGCCGGCCGGGCGGGCGGCCCGGGCCGCCTCCATGATCGCGGTCACCTGCGGAACACCGACCCCGGCGACGATCCGCGTGGTGCAGATCGCGCCCGGCCCCACGCCCACCTTGACGCCGTCGGCGCCGGCGTCGACAAGCGCCTTCGCGCCGGCGTACGTGGCCACGTTGCCGCCCATGATGTCGACCGTCACGTCGGCCTTGAGCCGGCGGACCATGTCCAGCACGGCCCGCTGGTGACCGTGCGCGGTGTCCACGATCAACACGTCGACGCCCGCGTCGACAAGGGCACGGGCCCGCTTGTAGGCGTCCTCACCCACACCGATCGCGGCGGCGACCCGCAGGCGACCGGCGTCGTCCTTGCTGGCGTCCGGGTACTGCTCGCTCTTGGTGAAGTCCTTGACCGTGATCAGGCCACGCAGCCGGCCCGAGTCGTCGACGATCGGCAGCTTCTCGACCTTGTGCTGACGCAACAGCGCCAGGGCGTCGTCCTTGCTCACCCCGACCCGGGCGGTGACCAGCGGGGTGTGGGTCATGATCTCGCGGACCGGAGTGTTCGGCTCGGAGACGAAACGCATGTCCCGGTTGGTGACGATGCCGACCAACTGGCCGTCGCCGTCCACCACCGGAACCCCGGAGATGCGGTAACGCCCGCACAGCTCGTCGACCTCGCGCAGCGTGTCGTCCGGGCTGGCCGTCACCGGGTTGGTGATCATGCCGGACTCGGAACGCTTGACCAGGTCGACCTGGAGCGCCTGGTCCTCCAGGGAGAGGTTGCGGTGCAACACGCCGATGCCACCCTGGCGGGCCATGGCTATCGCCATCCGGGCCTCGGTCACCGTGTCCATCGCGCTGGACAGCAGCGGAATGGACAACTCGATGTTGCGGGTGAGCTTCGTCCGGGTGTTGACCCGGCTGGGCACCACGTCCGACTCGCCCGGCTGAAGCAGCACGTCGTCGAAAGTGAGGCCGAGCGGAACCACCCGGGCGGAGCCGGCCGGCAGCTCGGGCAGGTGGCCGCCCAGATCGGCGTGCTCGACGCCAGCCGGAAGATCGGTGCTGGGCGAATTTTCCACGATTGCTCCCCTGAGCTGCTCGAATGGGCTTCAGCGAGGTGGCGCGGGCGGGCACCGGAGCGCGCCACGGTGCCGGCACATCGCCTCATCGTACCCAGTGAGCTGGGCGACCCGTCCGTGGCAGGCCGGGCGGGCGCCGAGGCCGGGGGGCGGACGTTCCCGCCGCGTTGGGTCTACGGTGAGGGGGTGCACGACGAGCCCATCGACCCGTTCAATGGCGACCCGGCCGATCCGACCGCGGGTCTGGATGACCCGGGCGATGACGCGACGCCGGATCCGCTGACCGACGTCGAACGGCAGGACGTGCTGGAAGACCTCGCCGACCTGGAGATCTACCAGGCTCTGCTGGCCCCGATCGGGGTCCGCGGGCTGGTGATCGAATGCGAGGACTGCCGCGAGCCGCACTACTTCGACTGGGACCTGCTCCGCGGCAACCTGCGGCACCTGCTCAACTCCGGTCGCCCCCGCGTGCACGAGCCCGCCTACGACCCCGACCCGGACCACTACGTGACCTGGGACTACGCCCGGGGGTACGCCGACGGGGTGCACGACACCCTGTCCGAGGGCACCGAGGACGAGCCGGGCGCTCCGACCGCCACCAATTGACGCCGCCGCGCGGCGTACCCGGGCTGCCTCGCGGCGTGCTCGGGTTGCCGCGCGGCTTGCCCTCCGGCCGCGCGGCGCGTACGTCAGGCGACCAGGCCGGCGCGGAAGCCCGCCGCCACCGCGTGCGCCCGGTCCCGGGCGCCAAGCTTGCGGAACAACCGGCGGGCGTGCGTCTTGACGGTGTCCTCCGAGACGAACAGCTCCCGGCCGATCTCCGCGTTGCTCTTGCCCTCGGCCATTCCGAGCAGCACCTGAAGCTCGCGCTCGGTGAGGCCGATCGACGCCCGACTGGGTCGGGCGTTCGGGGCGGGACGGCCCGGGTCGGTCTGCGCTGCCGGCTCGCCGGTCCCCGCCTCCGCCTCGTCGTCGCCCCGCTGGACCGGGACTGACGCCACACCGGCCGGCCCGTCGGCGGCCGTGGCCGCCCAGCCGGGCTCACCGGAGCCACGCGGCGACGGACCGGAGCGACCGGAACCACCCACCGCCGCAGCGTCGCGGGCCGGATCGGTGATCCGCTGCCGGGAGGCTCGACCAGGTGCGGTGAGCAGCAGTAAAGCCTTCGCCACCGCGCTGGTCAGGTCATGGTCGACATTTTGGATGAGCCCCCGGGCGCCGGCGCTGATGGTGGCCGCCGCAGCCTCTGACTCCTCGGTGCCGAGCAGCAGCACCGCCGCCTGCGGCGCGCGCGCCAACACCCGGCGGACGAAGCCGGCGCTGTCCGGCCGGGTGAGGGCCGTGTCGGCCAGGACGACGTCGGCCGGTCGCTCGGCGAGCCGCAGCATCACCTCGGGATCAGAGACGGCGGTACGAACGATCGCGGACAACCCCAGTCGCGCGGCAGCAGAAGTAAGGTGCTGGGCCGCGAGTGGTGTCCGAACGCACACAAGAACGGTACGCACTGTGGTCTCCTCTCCGCCAACGAGCAGACCATGACGCGGTCGGCTGGGGAGGGGGTTCCCGGCAATCCTTCGAACTTTTCCGACAGATAGGGCAAAAGCCGCAATTTCCCGGACGTTTTCGATCACACACGTGTGAGTTGACGACAGCCCGGGTACCGGGAGATCCAGGCCGGGAACGGTGCGCCTGCGCGGCCCGCCGCCCGGACGCCGGCCATAAAGATTCTCGCGGAGCCGCGCGGGAGGAGGGGTGCTGATGTCGAACGTACGTAGACTGCCCGGACCCATCGTCGACCTCTGGGACTGGCAGCGACTCGGTGCCTGCCGAGGGCGCGACAGCGCCCAGTTCTTCCACCCCGACGGTGAGCGTGGTTCCTCCCGGCTGCGTCGCGAGTCCGCCGCCAAGGCCGTCTGCCGCACCTGCCCGGTTCGCGCCGAGTGCGCCGCCCACGCGCTGTCGGTACGCGAGCCGTACGGCGTATGGGGCGGCTTCAGCGAGTCCGAGCGCCTCCGACTGCTCGCCGTCGGCTGGGAGGACCTGGCAGACCGCCGCCACGCCCGGGTCGACGTCGCACGACTGGAGGCCCGCCTGGGCCGCCCGCACAAGTCGACCGTCCCGGCCCAACGCAACGTCGCCTGACCCGACACGTCCCCGACATCCACGAAACCGCGCCCCCGTTCCGGGTGGCGCGGTTTCGCGCCTCTACGCGCTTCGCGCCTCTACGCGCTTCGCGGCTCTACGCGGTTCGCGGCTCTACGCGGTTCACGGCTCTACGCGCTTCGCGCCTCTACGCGGTTCACGGCTCTACGCGGTTCACGCCTCCGCGCGGTTCACGCCTCCGCGCGGTTTTACGGCTTCGCGCGGTTCGCGGGGTTCGCGGGGTTTGCGGGGTTCGTGGCTTCGCGCGGCTCTGCGCGGTTCACAGGGCTCTGCGCGGTTCACACGGTTTGCGCGGTCAGGGCCCACCCGCCACCGCGTACGCGCGGTCTTAATCAACACGAGTTCCTTGACGTCGGGGCATCCCGCCCACCCGGACACCGCGACTTCAATGAAGTCGAGTGGATCAAGCCCGACTGCACGGCTGAGAGGCAAGCGGAGACGACGCCCCTGGGAGATTTGTCCGGTCTGCGGGTTTCGGGCTTGATGCAGGGCTTAGGATTCTGCGCGGTATGCGGTCTTTGACCGGTGACCGGTCGCACCCGTGGGCCGGAATCATGGCCGGGCCGGGGTCGTTACATACCCTGACGATCGCAGCACCACCGACCCGCCGCCCGGCCCCGGGCCGGTAGCGCAGGTGGAATGCCAGCCTCCACCCGGTCGTTACAGTCCCCACGAACGACCACGGCACCGCCGCGATGCGGGTGCCAACGGATGGGCCAGCCCCGGAATGACCCCCGGCCCCCGGTCGTTACACATGGACCCGGCGCCACGAGCCCCCGCCCGTAGGCCGCCGACCCCGACGCCCGCCCCGTAGGCGTCACCCCCAAAGACTTCTTTGTGCAGCGCCGGACGAGGTGCTCACACCCTGCCGCCGCCCCCTGGCGGTCGGGGTGTCCTACCCCCGAAGGAGCTACCCCCATGAACACGATCTTCCGCAAGAGCATGCTGTCCGTTGCTGGTCTCGCGTTCGCCGGTGGTGTCTTCGCCGGCCCGATCGCCGCCCACGCCAACCCGGCCGTGGATGCCAAGCCGGTCGCCGTGGCCGTACAGGGCGCGAAGCCGCAGGGCGACCAGTCCCGGATCACCCTGAACGACGAGCAGACCGCCAACGTCAAGGCGATCATCGCCGCGACGAAGAAGGCCGGTCTGCCGGAGCGGGCCGCGGTCATCTCCATCGCCACCAGCATGCAGGAGTCGAAGTTGGAGAACCTGGGTCACCTCGGCGACATGAACGACCACGACTCGCTGGGCCTGTTCCAGCAGCGCCCGAGCTCGGGTTGGGGCACCCCGGAACAGATCACCGACCCCGCCTACTCGACGACCGCGTTCCTCAAGGGCCTCAAGCAGGTCGACGGCTGGCAGGACATGCCCCTGACCCAGGCCGCGCAGACCGTCCAGGTCTCCGCCTACCCGGACGCCTACGCCCAGTGGGAGCAGCAGGCCACCGACCTCGTCACCCAGCACTGGAACAGCTGACCACCAAACGACACCACCGCAACGCAACACGACACCGACCGCTGGCCGGCACCCGCAACAGGGTGCCGGCCAGCGGCCTTTCCTGCTGAACACGTAGCGCTCGTCGGTCGCCGCGCATGCCACACCGCACTGGCAGAGGCGGCCGACGTCAACCACCCGGCATTCGCCCGTCAATCTTGGACACTTTCCGTTAGCGCGGAACGGAAAGTGTCCAAGATCTGCATGCACGGTCCGTATCGCCGGTCAGTCGGCTGGCCCGCAGGGCAGTCGCGGGAGCGCGCAGGGCAGGTACCCGACGCAGCCCGCCGACCCGCAGGGCACGCCCGCCGAGCCGCTGGGCACGTCACGGACACCGCCCGCCGACCCGCACAGCACGTCACGGACGCAGCCCTCGGATACCGGCCGCTGTCGACAGGGGTGGTAACGGTGGGCCGTGAATCAGCGGACGTTGACAGTGATCGTGTGCCAGCCGGTGGCGCCGTCCGGGACGACGTCCTGCGTACGTTCGGTTTGGGTTTCGCCTGTCGCGTCCGTCGCTCGGACCTGGAGCCGGTGTTCGCCCGGCGTGGCGTCCCAACGCCAGGACCACTGCACCCAGGTGTCCACCGACACGGTTGGAGCCAGCTCGGCCTGCTGCCACTGGCCGCTGTCGACGCGTACCTCGACTCGGCGGATGCCTCGGTGCTGCGCCCACGCCACCCCGGCGACGGTCACCGGTCCGGCGGTCAGCCGGTTGCGCCCCCGGGGCGTGTCGATCCGCGACTGGGTCTTGATCGGCCCTTGGGGGGACCAGCCGCGCGGCACCCAGTACGCGTCGAAGTCAGCGAACCGGGTCAGCTCCAGTTCGGTCACCCACTTGCACGCTGACACGTAGCCGTAGAGGCCCGGCACCACCACCCGGACCGGGAAGCCGTGCTCGACCGGCAGCGGCTCACCGTTCATCCCCACGGCCAGCAGCGCGTCCCGTCCGTCGCGCAGTGCGGCGGTGGGGGTGCCGCAGGTCCAGCCGTCGACGGACCGACCAACGACCTGGTCGGCGTCGTCGTCGGGCTCGACCTCGTCCAACAGTTCCCGCAGGGGTACGCCGAGCCAGCGGGCGTTGCCGATCAGGTCCCCACCCACCTCGTTGGAGACGCAGGCGAGCGTGACGTACCGCTCGACCAGTGGTCGGGCCAGCAGGTCCGCGTAGCTGTAGGTGCGCTCCTTGCCGACCCGCCCGTGGATCCGCAGCCGCCACGTGTCCGGGTCGACCTGGGGCACCACCAGGGCGGTGTCGATCCGGTAGAAACCGAAGTTCGGGGTGACGTACGGCGCGAGCTGGGCCAGTGAGAGGTCCGCGCCTGCCGGTACGGCCGGTGCGGGGGCGACAGGCGCGGGCAGGCGGATCGCGTCCCGGGCCGCGGACACGCCCCGCCGGCCTGCCAGCCAGCGCCCGCCGAGACCGGCCACCACGGCACTGCCGAGCAGCACCCCGCTTCCGGTGAGGAACCGCCGCCGCGACTCCGGGTCCACTTCGACGGGCCCGACCGGCTCGGTCGCGTCCGTCGGCCCAGCGGGAGTCACCGGCACCGGGCCGGCAGGCGACACCGGACCAGCCGACGGCACCGGGCCGGCAGGCGACACCGGGCCGGCCGGCGGCGTGGGTGGTGACCAGGACCAGGGGTTCAGCTCGAACGGGCCGGCGATGAACAGCCAGAGCACCAGGGCGCCGAGACCGGCGCCGACCAGCGACGGCAGCGCGTCGGCGAGGTCCGCGCCGGAGCGGGTCAACGCGGCGGCCACGCCGATGGCGCCGAACGCGGCGATGCCGGCCAGGCCGATTGTCAGTCGGCGAACCGCCAGTACGCCGAGGAGTGCGGCGAAGCCGCCCAGCAACAGGGCCGTGCCGACCAGCAGCGCGATCTTGTCGGCGGTGCCGAAGAGGTCGATGGCGAGTTGCTTCAGCGACTCGGGGACGGCGTCGACGATGACCCCGCCGACCGCGACCAGGGGCGCCGACCGGGGGCCGGTCAACACCGCGACCGGTTCGGCGATCCCGATCGCGACGGCGGCGGCGGTGATTCCGGCCAACGCGGCGTACCGCCGTGACGTGGTGCTCATCGGCCCAGTGTGCGCGATCATCTCGCCCGGTCGCCAACAACGTCAGCGTTCGGTAATGACCTACCGGCCCGCAAGAACGAGCCGGGGCACACCCAGGCCCGCGAGACGAGCCGGGGCACACCGCCGTACGACGGTGTGCCCCGGAACGGGTGTCGCTACCGGATCAGAAGCCCGGGCCGTGCTGGTGGCCGTGACCGTGGCCGTGCCCACCGGCGCCGGCCGGCTCGGCCTGCTCCGGCTTCTCCACCACGAGGCTCTCCGTGGTGAGCAGCAGACCGGCGATCGAGGCGGCGTTGGTGACCGCGTTGCGGGTCACCTTCACCGGGTCGATGATGCCGGCCTTGACCAGGTCGACGTACTCGCCCTTGGCGGCGTCGAGGCCGTTGCCCCACTCGAGGTCGGCGACCTTCTGCGTCACGACGTAGCCGTCGTGACCGGCGTTCTGGGCGATCCAGCGCAGCGGCTCGACGAGCGCCTTGCGCACGACCGAGACGCCGACCTTCTCGTCACCGGTGAAGCCCAGGTCGTCGTCGAGCACCGAGCGGATCTGCACCAGGGCGGCGCCGCCGCCGGGCACAGTGCCCTCCTCGACCGCAGCCTTGGTCGCCGCGATGGCGTCCTCGATGCGGTGCTTGCGCTCCTTCATCTCGACCTCGGTCGCAGCGCCAGCCTTGATGACGGCGATGCCACCGGAGAGCTTCGCCAGCCGCTCGGCCAGCTTCTCCCGGTCCCAGTCGGAGTCGGAGGCCTCGATCTCCTTGCGGATCTGGGACACCCGGTCGGTGACGTCGGCCTTCTGGCCACCGCCGTCGACGATCGTGGTGTTCTCCTTGTCGACCACGACGCGCCGGGCGGTGCCGAGCACCTCCAGGCCAACCTGGTCGAGCTTGTAGCCCAGCTCCGGGGCGACCAGCTCGGCGCCCGTGGAGATCGCAATGTCCTGGAGCATCGCCTTGCGCCGGTCACCGAAGCCCGGGGCCTTGACCGCGCAGACCTTGAGGGTCTTCCGCAGCGAGTTGACCACCAGGGTGGAGAGCGCCTGGCCGTCCACGTCCTCGGCGATGATCAGCAGGGGCTTGCTGTTCTGCAGGACCTTCTCCAGCAGCGGCAGCAGCTCCTCGATCGCCGAGATCTTCTGGGTGGTGACCAGGATGTACGCGTCCTCAAGGACGGACTCCTGACCCTCCAGGTCGGTGACGAAGTTCGGCGAGATGAAGCCCTTGTCGAACTGGAGACCCTCGGTCACGTCCAGTTCGGTGGTGAGCATCGAGCCTTCCTCGACGGTGATGACACCGTCGCGGCCGACGCGCTCCATCGCCTCGGCGATCAGATCGCCGATCGTGGAGTCCTGCGCGGAGATCGTCGCCACGTTCGCGATCGACTCCTTGCTGGTGACCTCGGCGGCGCGGCCGAGCAACGCCTCGGAGACCTTGGTGGCCGCCGCGTCGATGCCCCGCTTGAGGCCGGCCGGGTTGGTCCCGGCGGTCACGTTGCGCAGACCCTCGCGAACCATCGCCTGGGCCAGCACGGTCGCGGTGGTGGTCCCGTCGCCGGCGACGTCGTTGGTCTTGGTCGCCACCTCCTTGACCAGCTGTGCGCCAAGGTTCTCGTACGGGTTGGTGAGCTCGATCTCCTTGGCGATGGTCACACCATCGTTGGTGATCGTCGGCGCACCGAATTTCTTGTCCAGGACGACGTTGCGCCCGCGCGGGCCGAGGGTGACCTTGACCGTGTCCGCGAGGGCGTTGACACCGTGCTCCAGCAGGTGCCGGGCGTCGTCCGAGAAGCTCAGGATCTTCGCCATTAATGTCCCTTCGAAGCGCCATTGCCCCGGCCCGGCGAGCCGGACCGGGGCAATGGAACTGATCGGTTGCTTACTTCTCGATGACCGCGAGGACGTCGCGGGCGGAGAGCACCAGGTACTCCTCGCCGGCGTACTTGACCTCGGTGCCGCCGTACTTCGAGTAGAGGACGGTGTCGCCGACCTGCACGTCAACCGGAACCCGGTTGCCGTTGTCGTCGACGCGCCCCGGGCCCACAGCGAGGACGGTGCCCTCCTGCGGCTTCTCCTTGGCGGTGTCGGGGATCACGATGCCCGACGCCGTGGTGGTCTCAGCCTCGTTCGCCTGGACCACGATGCGGTCCTCGAGCGGCTTGATCGCAACCTTGGTCGCGGTAGTCACGGGCATACCCTCCTGGGGTACTGGTTTCGTTGCTGGTCAGCGGGGCTGACCAGCGTCAATCTGCCTCATGCCACCGGGCGGTGCCGTCGTCGCGGGTGCCGGTCCGCCTGGCGTGCGCACCCGGGTCACGAGACCCGGAAGCTGGCACCCTCATGGTGAGAGTGCTAATCGCAGGTTATTCCGTGGCTAGCACTCCGTCAAGGAGAGTGCCAGCGAGTCGCGCCCCGCCAGCCCGGATTTCCGGGTCCACCCGGACAATGGCCGGGTGGATCTCGATCAGCTGGCGGCGCTGCGTACCCCCGAGGGGTCGGCCGCGCTCACGGCGGCGGCCGGGCTGGCCGGCGGTGACCCACTGGCCGCGGCGTCCGCGCTGCGCGCGGCCGGGGTGCCGCCGACGTTGGCCGCGGCGGCCCTCACCCAGGCCGAGCTGCGCCACCGGGCGGTCGGCAAGTTCGGCGCGGCCGCCGCTGGGATGTTCCTCACCCGTCCCGGCCTGGAGCAGGCCACCCGCCGGGTGGTCGCCGACCGTCGGGCCGCCCGGCTGCACGCGGCCGGCGTGCGCACCCTGGCCGACCTCGGGTGCGGGCTCGGGGCCGACGCGCTGGCCGCAGCCCGTGCCGGCATCCGGGTGTACGGGGTGGAGGCCGACCCGGTGACCGCCGCGATGGCCGCCGCCAACGCCACGGCGGCCGGGCTGGCCGAGCTGTTCACTGTCGAGTGCGGCGACGCGACCGGGTTCGACGTGTCAGCTGTCGACGGGGTCTTCTGCGATCCGGCCCGCCGCGCGACAGGCACCGGGCGGCGGATCTTCGACCCGCGCGCGTACTCGCCGCCGTGGGACTTCGTCACCGGGCTGGCCGAGCGGGTGCCACGCACCGTGGTGAAGGTGGCGCCGGGCCTGGACCACGCGCTCATCCCGGCCGGCGCGGAGGCCGAGTGGGTCGGCGTGGACGGTGACCTGGTCGAGGCCGCGCTCTGGTGCGGCGCACTGGCGGAGGTGCCCCGCCGCGCCACCCTCTACCGCCAGCGGGGCGTCGAGAACCAGCGTCACCAGCTCACCGGCTCGGGCGCCGACGAGGCGCCGGTCGGGCCGCCGCGCCGCTACCTGTACGACCCGGATCCGGCGGTGGTCCGCGCGCACCTCGTCGCCGAACTGGCCACCGACCTGGACGCCACCCTGGGCGATCCGAGCATCGCCTACCTCTACGCCGACCAGCCGGTCCGCACCCCGTACGCGCGCTGCCTGGAGATCACCGACGTGTTGCCGTTCTCGCTCAAGCGCCTGCGGGCTCTGTTGCGCGACCGTCGGGTGGGCCGGGTGGAGATCCTCAAGCGGGGTTCGGCGCTCACCCCGGAGCAGCTCCGACGGGATCTACGGCTGGCCGGGGACGAGGCGGCGAGTCTGGTGCTCACCCGGGTCGCCGGCGCACCGACGGTGCTGATCGGCCGGCCGGTCGACTAGCGTCGCCGGTGTGGCGGGACAGGGCACTCCGGCAACGGCACTGTTGGTCAGGCGCGGGGTCGCGCATCGCACCCATCCGTACCGGGTGGCGTCGGACGCCCCGAACTACGGCGCGTTGGTGGCGGTGGCGCTCGGCGTGGCACCGGAGCGGGTGTTCAAGTCGCTGGTGACCGAGGTCGACGGCGCGCTCACCGTGGCTGTCGTTCCGGTCACCGGCGAGCTGGATCTCAAGGCGCTCGCGGCGGCGGTCGGCGGCAAGCGTGCGGCGCTGGCGGACCGGGCGGTCGCCGAGCGGGCAACCGGCTACGTACGCGGTGGGATCAGCCCGCTCGGGCAGCGTCGGCGGTTGCCCACAGTGCTGGACGAATCCGCGCTGGGCCTCCCGACGATCTACGTCTCGGCTGGTCGGCGCGGTCTGCAACTCGAACTGGCCGCGGCGGATCTGGTGGCGCTGACCGACGCGCGTACCGCGCCGTTGCAGACCCACTGACGGCGTTCGTTACGTCGGATGCCCGGTGGGATACCCACTGAGTAACAGTCGCGTTGCTGAATTGTTATCGCCCCCAACAAACTAGTGACCTGCGCGGTCTTGTGGAGCTGGTGTGACGCGAAATACGTTGCCGGACACAACAAAACAACACCTCCCCCACCTCCGAAAGGACCCTGCACATGCGTAAGGGGATCCTCACCATCGCCGCCGTGGGCCTGCTCACGACCGGCGGCTTGACAGCCTGTAGCGACGACTCCGGCAACGGCTCGGCCGACTCCAAGAAGACTCCCAAGATCGGCGTGATCCTTCCGGACAGCAAGTCCTCCCCCCGCTGGGAGACGGCGGACCGCCGCTTCCTGGAAGAGGCGTTCAAGGCCGCCAACGTCCAGTACGACATCCAGAACGCCCAGAACGACAAGACCGCCTTCCAGACCATCGCCGAGCAGATGATCACCAGCGGCGTCACCGCCCTGATGATCGTCAACCTGGACTCCGGCACCGGCAAGGCCGTGCTCGACAAGGCCAAGTCGCAGGGCGTCGCCACCATCGACTACGACCGGCTCACCCTCGGCGGCTCCGCCCAGTACTACGTCAGCTTCGACAACGAGTCCGTCGGGAAGCTCCAGGGCGAGGGTCTGGCCAAGTGCCTGACCGAGAAGGGCGCCAAGAACCCCGTCGTGGCGTACCTGAACGGCTCCCCCACCGACAACAACGCCACCCTGTTCAAGGCCGGCTACGACTCGGTGCTCAAGCCGAAGTTCGACTCCAACGAATACACAAAGGGCCCGGACGACGCCGTGCCGGGCTGGGACGGCCCCACCGCCGCGACCATCTTCGAGCAGCAGCTCACCGCGACCAAGGGCAAGATCGACGGCGTGCTGGCCGCCAACGACACTCTCGGCAACGCCGCCATCTCGATCCTGAAGAAGAACAAGATCAACGGCAAGGTGCCGGTGACCGGCCAGGACGCCAGCGTCGAGGGCCTGCAGAACATCCTCGCCGGTGACCAGTGCATGACCGTCTACAAGGCGGTCCGGGAAGAGGCGAAGGCCGCCGCGGACCTGGCCATCGCGCTGGCCAAGGGCGAGCAGAAGGACACCGGCCAGTCGGTGAAGGACGGTGACCGCGACGTCCCCTCGGTGCTGCTCACCCCGAAGGCCATCTACAAGGACAACGTCAAGGACGTCATCGCCGACGGCTACGCGACCAAGGAGCAGGTCTGCACCGGGGCCTACGCCAAGTTCTGCGCCGAAGCCGGCATCAGCTGACCGACGCCGCAGTACCCGCCGGAACGACCATCGCCGCCCGGCACGGGAGCACCCTCCCGTGCCGGGCGGCGCCCGCCGGACGGGCCCCGACCCTCCCTTAAGAAGGAGACCCCCGTGTCCGCGACCCCCCTGCTGGAACTCCGCGGGATCGACAAGAGCTTCGGTCCCGTCCAGGTGCTCCGCGACGTCGCCCTGACCGTCCACCCGGGCGAAGTGACAGCACTCGTCGGCGACAACGGCGCCGGCAAGTCGACCCTGGTGAAGTGCATCAGCGGCATCCACCCCTCCGACGCCGGAGAGTTCCTGTTCAACGGTGAACCGGTACACATCGGCAGCCCCCGCGACGCCGCCACGCTCGGCATCGAGGTCGTCTACCAGGACCTCGCGCTCTGCGACAACCTGGACATCGTGCAGAACATGTTCCTCGGCCGGGAGAAGCGCAGCGGCATCGTCCTGGACGAGCCGACAATGGAACAGCTCGCCGCCGAAACCCTGGCCGGGCTCTCCATCCGCACCGTCACCTCACTCCGCCAGCACGTGTCCAGCCTCTCCGGCGGCCAGCGCCAGACCGTGGCCATCGCCAAGGCGGTGCTGTGGAACAGCAAGCTCGTCATCCTCGACGAGCCGACCGCGGCGCTCGGCGTGGCACAGACCGCGCAGGTGCTCGAACTGGTCCGCCGCCTCGCCGACAACGGCCTGGCCGTGGTGCTCATCTCGCACAACATGAACGACGTCTTCGCCGTCTCTGACCGGATCGCCGCGCTGTACCTCGGCCAGATGGTCGCCCAGGTGAAGACCACCGACATCACCCACGCCCAGGTGGTCGAGCTGATCACCGCCGGGCGCTCGGGCGGGCTCGGCCTCGCCACCGACCCGGGCAGCAACGGCGACGGCCCGCAGCCGGCCGACTCGATCTCAGGAGGCGTCCGATGACCACCACCGCCGTGCGGAAAGACGGCCCCGCGGCCGTCACACCGGCGCCGACCGTCGGAGGCCACGTCCGCAACTACCTCAGTCGGGTACGCGGTGGCGACGTCGGCGCGCTGCCGGCCGTGCTCGGCCTGATCGTGCTCTGCACCGTCTTCGCGATCCTGCGGCCGTCGTCGTTCCTGTCGGCCGGCAACTTCGCCAACCTCTTCACCCAGGGCGCGGCGGTCACGCTGATCGCGATGGGCCTGGTCTTCGTGCTGCTGCTCGGCGAGATCGACCTCTCCGCCGGCTTCGCCAGCGGCGTCTGCGCGGCCGTGCTGGCCAATGTGGTCACCGTGCTCGGCTACCCCTGGTGGGTCGCCGTGCTCGCCGCGGTCGCCACGGGTGTGGTCATCGGCACCACGCTCGGCATGCTCGTCGCGAAGATCGGCATTCCGTCCTTCGTTGTCACCCTCGCCGGCTTCCTCGCCTTCCAGGGCGTCGTGCTGCTGCTCGTGCAGGAGGGCACCAACATCTCCGTCCGCGACGAGGTGCTGGTCGCCATCGCCAACCGGAACCTCGCCCCCGTCCTGGGCTGGACGCTGACAGCTGTCGCCGTCGTCGGCTACGCGGCGGTGCAACTGCTGCGCCACCGCACCCGGGCCGCCCGCGGTCTGATCACCGACCCGATCGCGGTGGTGGCGCTGCGGATCGGCGGGCTCGCCGTCATCCTCGGCACCGCGGTGTACGTGCTCAACCTGGAGCGCAGCCGCAACGTCCTCATCGTCTCGCTCAAGGGTGTACCGATCGTGGTGCCGATCATCGCGGTACTGCTGGTCATCTGGACCTTCGTACTGCAACGCACCAGCTACGGCCGGCACATCTACGCCGTGGGCGGCAACCGGGAAGCGGCCCGCCGGGCCGGTATCGGAGTCGACCGGATCCGGATCTCCGTCTTCGTGATCTGCTCGTCAATGGCCGCCATCGGTGGCATCGTGGCCGCCAGCCGGGCCAACTCGGTCGACCCGAACACCGGGGGCAGTAACGTACTGCTCTACGCGGTCGGCGCAGCGGTGATCGGCGGCACGAGCCTCTTCGGTGGCAAGGGCCGAGTCCTCGACGCCGTCCTCGGCGGCGCGGTGGTCGCGGTCATCGAAAACGGAATGGGCCTGATGGGGTACACCGCAGGAGTCAAGTACGTGGTCACCGGCGTCGTACTGCTGCTCGCCGCCAGCGTCGACGCGCTCTCCCGCCGCCGCGCGGCAGCCACCGGCACCCGCTGACCGCGCGGGAGGTAGCACCAGCATGCGCCCAGGACCGAGTCAGGATGACGTCCGACGGCAGAACCTCGGGGCCCTGCTGCGGCACGTGCACGTCCACGGGGCGACCACGCGTGCCGAACTGACCACCACGCTGGGGCTCAACCGCAGCACCATCGGCGCGCTCACCGCCGACCTGTCCGCAGTGGGGCTGGTCAGCGAAGGGGCACCGAAGGAGACCGGCCGGGCCGGACGACCATCACTTGTCGTCCGGCCCGAATCGGCCCGGGTCTACGCGTACGCGTACTCCGTGGAGGTGGACCGGCTACGCGCGGCCCGGATCGGGCTGGGCGGCGCGGTCCTGGACCGCCGGGATCTGGACCGGCCGCGCGGCCTGCTGGCCGCGGAGGCCGCGCCGCTGCTGGCCGGCGCGGTCAAGGAGATGCAGCAGCTGGTCCCGGCGGACGCGATCTGCGTCGGTGCCGGCGTCGCGGTCTGCGGCATGGTCCGCCGGGACGACGGCCTCGTCCGACTCGGCCCCGCCACCGGTTGGGTGGACGAGCCGATCGGCGCGGCCCTCGCCGACGAGTTGGGCATCGACGTGCCGATCACCGTGGGCAACGTGGCCGACGTCGCCGCGTTCGCCGAGCACGCGCGAGGTGTGGCGGCGGGTTGCGACAACGTCCTCTACCTGTACGGCGATGTCGGCGTGGGCGCCGGCATCATCGCCGGTGGGCGCCGGCTGACCGGGCACGGTGGCTACGGCGGCGAGGTCGGCCACATGAAGGTGGTCCGCGACGGCAGGCCCTGTGAGTGCGGCTCCCGGGGCTGCTGGGAGACCGAGATCGGTGAGCACGGGATCCTGCGCGCCGCCGGACGCTCCGACGCCCGGGGCCGCGACGCGCTACTCGGGGTCTTCGACGCGGCCGACCGCGGGGACGCCCGGGCACAGACGGCGGTACGCCAGGCCGGCGACTGGCTCGGCTTCGGGGTGGCCAACCTGGTGAACGTCTTCAACCCCGAGATGGTCATCTTCGGCGGGACCATGCGTGACCTCTACCTCGCGGCGGCGGCCCAGATCCGCAGCCGGCTCAACTCCAACGCGCTCGGCGCCTGCCTGGAGCACGTCCGGCTGCGCACACCGAAACTGGGTACGGACGCGCCGCTGATCGGCGCCGCCGAACTGGCCTTCGAACGGCTCCTCGCCGACCCCCTCGACGTGGGCTGATCCGCGTACGCTGTCCGGCGTGGATGTCGAGCTGCGCGCCTCCGACGACGACCGCAACCGGGTGGTCGCCGCGCTGCACCAACACACCGCTGCGGGCCGGCTGACGTTGGACGAGTTCTCCGATCGGGCGGGTGCGGTGTGGACGGCGCGCACCCTCGGTGACCTGGCCGCGCTGACCCGCGACCTACCGGCCCTGCCCGACCCGACCGTCGACGCCGGCCCGGTCCGGCGCGGGCGGCAGGAGTTGCTGATGGTATTCGCCGCCGCGGCGCTCACCCTGCTGCTGCTCGGCGGCCTGCTCTCCGTCACCCGCTGATCCGGGTAGCCCCGCGATGAACTGATCGCGCGATCAGTCCGTACCAGTGGGCGGACGGGCAACCGGCAGGGTACGGCTGCCCGGTCCAGACGCGTTCCGGTCCGGACCGAGGAGGCACCACAGACATGGCACCGCTCAGATCCGCCCATCGCCGACTGGGCACCCGGACCCACCGAGCGGCGATGCTGCTCATCGCGATCATCGCGGCGGTCGGTGTCCTACCTGGCATGGCCGTCGCCGCGCCAGCCGGCGGCCAACAACTCAACGCCGCCGACATGACGCTGCTCAACGGGGTCCGGTTGGCCGGGCTGTGGGAGATGCCAGCCGGCCAGATGGCCGCCGAGAAGGGACAGTCGGCAAAGGTCCGGGAGATCGGCGCCGGCATCGCCGGCGAGCACCAGAAGCTCGACCAGCTCACGGTGGACGCGGCCAACAAGTTGGGCGCGAGCATCCCCAGCGAGCCGACCGCCGAGCAGAAGGGCTGGCTGGCCGAGATGCAGAAGGCATCCGGCGCCCGGTTCGACCAGATCTTCGTCACCCGGCTCCGGGTCGCCCACGGCAAGATCTTCCCGGTGATCGGGGCGGTTCGGGCCAGCACCCGGGACGCCACCATCCGTAAGCTCTGCGAGGACGCCAACGCGTTCGTCCAGCACCACATGCAGATGCTGGAGAGCACCGGCCTGGTCCGCTGGCCGGAGCTGCCGCCGGCTGCGCTGCCCGCCCCGGGTGAGGACGGGCTCCTGGCCGCTGCCTCCGCCAACTCCGGCCCGCAGGTCGGAGTCAGCAGCACCGTCGTCTGGCTGGTCTTCCTCGCCGCGCTGGGCACTGGCGGAATCGCCACCTACCGGATGTTGCGCCGCACCTGACCAGTCAGCAGTGGCCTGGATGGTGGCTCGCGTCAGCGGTCTACCTGGGTGAAGTCCCAGGAGTGCGGGGCGCGGGCCACCAGCAGGGCTGGCGGGTCTGGCAGTGGGCGCGGGTTGCTGCGCCACTTGGAGATCACCACGACGCGGTGGTCGGTGGAGGAGAAGACCTCGCTGGAGACGTGGAGCGGGTCGTGCTCCAACTCGGGCAGTGCGGTGTCGCACACCCAGGTGATCAGGTCGGCGACCCCGTACGCCTCGGCGCGCGCCTCCCACATCCGCACGATCATGTCCGCCGCTCCCGTCACACGCTGACCGTTGTCAACGGCAGTGCCGAATCGGCTGGCAGGTCCAGTCGACTCGGAGCGACCCCGGCGGCGACCAGGTGCGAACCGAGCGCGGCCACCATCGCGCCGTTGTCGGTGCACAGCTTCGGTCGGGGTACCCGGACCCGGATGCCGTACTTCTCGGCCCGCTGCTCGGCCAGCGCCCGCAGCCGCGAGTTC
The DNA here is from genome assembly GCF_015751765.1 of Micromonospora ureilytica. Classification (NCBI taxonomy): domain Bacteria; kingdom Bacillati; phylum Actinomycetota; class Actinomycetes; order Micromonosporales; family Micromonosporaceae; genus Micromonospora; species Micromonospora ureilytica. The sequence goes on along the minus strand of NZ_JADOTX010000001.1, from coordinate 6,396,065 downwards.
GCCGCCACTCCCCCGCCGATCACCAGGGTATCGATGCCCTGCGCGCGGCAGGCGGCGAGCGCCTTGCTGGTCAGGACGTCACAGACCGCCTCCTGGAAGGACGCGGCGACGTCGGCCACCGGCACCGGCTCGCCGGCACGCTGACGGGCCTCGACCCACCGGGCCACCGCCGTCTTCAGCCCCGAGAACGAGAAGTCGTACCGGTGGGCGGCGAGGTCCTTCGCGGCGGTCAGGCCGCGCGGGAAGGCGATAGAGGCGGCATCGCCGGACCGGGCCTCCCGGTCGATCGGCGGACCGCCCGGGAACGGCAACCCGAGTAGCCGGGCGACCTTGTCGAACGCCTCCCCGGCCGCGTCGTCGATGGTGGCGCCCAGCGGCGTGACACCCCGGGCCAGGTCGTCGACGAGCAGCAGGGACGAGTGGCCGCCGGACACCAGGAGCGCGATGGCGGGTTCGGGCAACGGGCCGTGCTCAAGGGTGTCCACCGCGACGTGGGCGGCGAGGTGGTTGACGCCGTAGATGGGTTTCTCGGCGGCGACCGCGTACCCCTTGGCGGCGGCGACGCCGACCAGCAGCGCGCCGGCCAGCCCGGGCCCGGAGGTGACCGCGATCGCGTCGATGTCGGCCAGCGTGACGCCGGCCTCGGTCAGCGCTCGGTCCATGGTCGGCACGATGGCCTCCAGGTGTGCCCGGCTGGCCACCTCCGGCACCACGCCCCCGAACCGGGCGTGCTCCTCGACGCTGGAGGCGAGCGCGTCGGCCAGCAGGGTGTGCCCCCGCACGATGCCGACACCGGTCTCGTCGCAGGAGGTCTCGATACCCAGGATCAGTGGTTCGTCAGCCATGGTCGTGTGGTCCGTCCCCGGTCGGCTCGGCGTCGCGCCGCATGACCAGCGCGTCGGTGTTGCTCGGTTGGTAGTAGCCGCGTCGCACCCCGACCGGCTCGAACCCGTAAGTGGCGTAGAGCCGCTGGGCCGCGACGTTGTCCACGGCGACCTCCAGCAGGGTGCTGCGGGCGTCGCGCCGGACCGCCTCCGCGAGCAGTTCCTCCAGCAGAACGCGGCCCACACCGCGCCGCTGGGCGTCCCGACGGACGGCGATGTTCTGCACCCACACCTCGTCCGGCGGAACTCCGGCGAGTCCGGCGTAGCCGAGCACCGACCCGTCCGAGTCGACGGCGACGCGGTAGTGGTGCCCGTTGGCGAGCTCGCTCCAGAACATGGCGGGTGACCATTTCTCGGCGCCGAAGAGGTCCGCCTCGATCGGCAGCACGTCGTCGATGTGCCACCAGCGGAACGGTTCGAGCCGTACCGCGGTCATGGCAGGACCGGTTTGCGGCCGGTGGCCGCCACCGCGTCGGGGCGGCGCAGGTAGAGCGGGGTGAGCCGCTCACTGGCCGCACCCGCCCGGATTCGCTCGGCGGCCAGCAGCGCCAACACGGTCGCGTCCGGGTAGCGCGGCTCGACCCGAACGGGCAGGTCCAGCACCTCGGCGTACCGGTGTGCCCCGTCGCCGACCGCGATCGTCGCGCCCAGTTCGCGGGCGCGCGCCGCGGCGACCGCCGGTGCGGACACCTCAGGCCCGACGATCCGCTGACCGGCACCGTCGTAGACGGCCCAGTAGAGCTCCTTACGCCGAGCATCGCTGGCGGCCAGGACCGGCGCGCCGGACGCCGCCGGGTAGCCGATGGCGTCCAGCGAACAGACGCCGTACGTGGGGATGCCGAGCACCTGACCCATGGTCGCGGCGGTGACCAGGCCGACCCGTAGCCCGGTGAACGGCCCCGGGCCGAGCCCGGCGACGATGGCGGTCAGGTCACGGGGGCGTGCGTCGGCGTCGGCGAGGACCGCGTCCACCTGCGGCGCGAGCAACTCACCGTGCGCGCGGGCGTCGACCGTGCACCGGAGCGCCCGCGATACCACGCCGTCTGCCGAGACCTCCACCAGCGCCGCGGTGACCGCGGGGGTCGAGCTGTCCACCACGAGTACGAGCACGGTAAGCCAGCCTAGCCGCCCCGCCTCGCGCCCCGGTCACGCCCCGCCCCGCCACCGGCCGCAGACCTCGCCCCGCCGCAGGGCTGCCCCGCCGTCTCGTCCTGCTGCCCCGCCGCCTCGCCCTGGGTGCCACCACGCCCACAGCCGGTCGCCAGGGGCCCCGCCGGGGGCGGCCCCCACCCGTCCCGCACGGCCCCCACCCATCGCACGGCCTCAGCTGACCGACGGCCCGCCCCCACCGCCCAACCGACGGACGGACGGACGGCAACATCACCCTAGTGAGCGTGATGTCTCTGAATCATCCTGATGACTCACAGACATCACGCTCATTGAAGTAAGGCCCGCCATCCGCCGCCAGATCACGGACCGGGCGATTCTCCGGGCCGGATCGACAACAAGCCGCCGATCTGCCGCAATGGGATCGCGGACGTCTCGCCCTCGGCTCATCATGCCGGGATGTCATCCACTCGCCTCGTCACCCTTCTCGGCGCTGCCGTGCGGCAGCAACGACATCTGCGCGACCTGAGTCAGCGTCAGTTGGCCGCGCTGGCCGAGGTCGACCAGGCAGCGGTGGCCCGGTTCGAACGCGGTGAGCGAGCGCCGACCATCGCCGTGCTGGAGCGGTTGCTTGCCGCGATGGATGTGCAGTTGGTCATCGGGGTCGAGCCGTTGGACGCGCACCTCGACGCCCGGATCGACGGCTTGGCCGCCCGGCCGATCGCCGAGCGAATCGACGGGCTGGGGTTGGATCGGCTGCTGGATCGGCTCACCGACTTCCCGCAGGTGATCACCGGAAGCACCGCAGCGCTGTTGCAGGGCGCGCCGGTGCCGGTCGACGCGCTGGAGATCGCCCTGCGCTGGCAGGACTCCAGAGCGTTCACCCGCTGGCTGGAGACGCACTACGGCCAGCGATGGAACGCCCGCTGGGGTGAGTTCGGCGGGGTGTGGTTGGAGCCCGAAGAGCCGGGCGAACACCTGTGGTCGACCCGGTACGGGGAGATCAGGGCCACGATGTGCGACGAGTTGCCCGAGACGATCGAGGTGCGCCACGGCGGGCGGAGTTACCAGGTGGTGCCGCTTGTCGAGCTGGAGCTGAGCGAGCCGCGCGCCGCCGAGTTGTTGCGCCGCTACCGGGACCGGCAGCTGGCCAGCAAGAGCTGAGCCACCTGCCTGGCCGAACCAGCAGCAGGACGTCGACGAGTGCCGGCTCAGCCGGCGGTGTGCTCCCAGTCGATGGTGGGCAGGCCGGCGTCGGCGAGTGCCTTGTTGGCGGCGCTGAACGGGCGGCTGCCGAGGAAGCCGCGCGGGTTCATCGGGCTGGGGTGACCCGCCTCCAGCACCACGTGCTGCGGATTGGTGACAAGTGCGGCCTTCTTGCGGGCGTAGCCACCCCAGAGCAGGAAGACCACCCGGTCCGGTGCCGCGTCCAGTGCCCGGATGGTCGCGTCGGTGAACTCTTCCCAGCCGGCGTTGGCGTGCGAGCCCGGGGTGGCCTGGCGGACGGTCAGCACCGCGTTGAGCAGCAGCACACCCTGGGCGGCCCAACCGTCGAGGTTGCCGCTGCGCGGCTTGGCGACGCCCACGTCCTCGCCCAACTCCTTGAAGACGTTGCGCAACGACGGCGGCACCGTCACACCGTCACGGACGCTGAAGCTCAACCCGTGTGCCTGCCCGGCCCGGTGGTAGGGATCCTGCCCGAGGATGAGCACCCGGGTGCCCTGCGGCGGGCAGAGCCGGTAGGCCGAGAACAGGTCCTCCAGAGGCGGGAAGACGGTCTGCGTCGCGTATTCCCGGGCGACGAACTCGGCCAGCGCGGCGGTGCGTGCCGGGTCGAGGTGCGGGGTGAGCACGGCACGCCACTGCTCCGGCAGCAGGGCCAGCAGATCCAGGGCGGGAGCGTCGTCGGGCATCAGAAACCTCTCACAGCGCGGGTCGGTCCCCCGCACTCTAGGCACCGGGTACGACAGCCACCGACCTAGCCCAGGTCGGCGAGCCGCCGGGCCCAGTCGCCGCCGATCGGGTCCAGCTCGACGATGCGGGTGTCGTCGTCGCGGCGGTCGATGCGAACCCGCAGGTGCGCGTCCACCAACTGCTCCACCAGGCCCTCGCCCCACTCCACAACTGTCACCGAGTCGTCCACCGACGCGTCGAGGTCCAGGTCGTCGATCTCGGCGCGCGGGTCGGTGGCGTCACCCAGTCGGTACGCGTCGGCGTGCACCAGCGCCACCCGGCCGCCCCGGGCCGGGTCGCGGCGGTGCACCCGAGCGATCACGAAGGTCGGCGAGGTGATGTCCCCGAGGACACCGAGCCCGGCGCCGATGCCCTGGGTGAGGGCGGTCTTGCCGGCGCCCAGCGGGCCGGTCAACAGCACCAGGTCGCCGGCGCGCAGCAGCCCGGCCAGCCGCCGGCCGAAGTCCCGAGTGTCCTCGACGGTCGGCAGCTTGACGACGTGACTCACCGTTCCTCCACGATCTGCAATGACTCCAGGAACCGCGCCAGGGCGGCGTTGACCTCGTCCGCGTGCTCCAACATCACCACGTGACCGCTGTCCTCGATCTTCACGAACTCGGCGTGCGGCAGCCGGCGGACGATCTCCTCGGAGTGGGTCACCGGAGTGATCATGTCCTTGTCACCGACCACCACCAGCACCGGAGTCGCCGCCAACGCCGCCAGCGCCGGGAAGCGCGAGTGGGTGGCCAGGGTCCGCAGGTAACGGGTCACCGTGTCGGCCGACGTCCGGGAGTTCATCGTCTCCACGTAGGACACCAGCGACGGGCTGGGCTTGCGGGTGCCGAAGCCGTACTTGCGGGTCAACAGCCAGGCCACGTTCGACGTCGACTTGCGGGCCCTGTCGATCACCGGCCCGCCGTACCGGGTGGCGTTGCTGACCATGTACAGCACCGGGCCACCGACCCGGCCGAGCAGCGCGGGCGCGACCAGCTTGGTCTCCGCGACGAGCCCGCCCGACGTGGCCATCAGAACGGTGCCCACCACCCGGTCCCCGAACAGCTCCGGGAACAGCTCGGCGAACGCCATGATGGTCATGCCGCCCATCGAGTGGCCGACCAGCACCAGCGGCCCTTCCGGTGCGGTTCGGTCGATCACCTGGCGCAGCGTCCGGCCGAGCACCGCGAGGTCGTACTCCCCGGTCTCCAGCCGGCCGGACCGGCCGTGACCGGGCTGGTCGTACGCCACGATCCGGTAGTCACCACGGGCGGCCAGCATCTGGCGCTGGAAGTGGAACGTCCCCATGTCCAGGCAGAAGCCGTGCACCAGCACCACCGTCGGGCGCCCCGGCACCGGCCGGGTCGGCTCGACCACCTCGACGTGGATGTCCGTGCCGTCCGGCAGCTCCAGGCGGAACGCCTCGTCGTACCGCTGCTTGTCGAACGTCTCGTGCGCGTAGCGGTCAGCCGGGTCGGCCTTGAGCCGGCGGACCAGGGTCCGCTCGGTCGCGACCCCGGCCGCCAGACCCGCCGCGGCCACCCCCACCGCCGCGCCGACGATCCCGGCGACCCGGCCAACGGCCGTCCGCGGACGCGGAACGCGATAGCTCACGGTGCCACCCTGGTTCGCGACTGCGGGGCTCGCAACCCCGGCTCACTCCTCGCGCTCACGGTTTTTCGCCGTCGTAGACCCGGGGCACCCGCGTGCCACCGAACCGGGTGACGATCTCGTAGTTGATCGTGCCGACCGCCTCGGCCCAGTCGTCCGCGGTCGGCTCGCCGTCGACGCCGCTGCCGAAGAGTGTCGCCACGTCGCCGTCGGCCACCGGGTCGTCGCCGCAGTCGAGCACGAACTGGTCCATGCAGACCCGCCCCGAGATCGTCCGGCGTACGCCGCCGAGCTGCACCGGGCCGGTGTTGGACGCGTGCCGGGGAACCCCGTCGGCGTAGCCGAGCGGCACCACGGCCAGGTTCGCGTCGGCTTCCGTCGTGTAGGCGTGCCCGTAGGAGATGCCGGTGCCGGCGGGCACCCGCTTGGTGAGCATCACCCGGGCGCGGGCGGTCATCGCCGGCCGCAATCCGTACGTCTCGCCGGCCACCGGGGAGAGCCCGTAGATGGCCAGGCCGGGGCGAACCAGGTCGAAGTGGGTGTCCGGGCGGGTGAGGGTGGCGGCCGAGTTGGCGAGGTGCCGCCAGCGCGGTCGCAGCCCGGCCCGCTCGACCATGGCCAGCCCCTCGTGGAAGACGGCCAGTTGGCGGTCGGTGGTGGGGTGGCCGGGCGAGTCCGCGTACACGAAGTGGCTCCACACGCCGACCACCTCGACCAGGCCGTCGGCCTGCGCCTTCGCGGCGGCGTCCAGCAGCGCGGGCCAGTCGGCGACTGTCGCGCCACCCCGCGACAGCCCCGTATCGATCTTGAGGTGCAGGCGGGCGGGGCGCCCGGCCAGGCGACTCGCCTCGATCATCTCGTCCAATTGCGCCAGGCTGGCCGTGCCCAGGTCCACCCCGGCGCTGACCCCCTCGTGCAGCGGCAACCCGGGCGCGAGCAGCCAGGCCAGCACCGGCACTGTCACGCCGGCCCGCCGCAGGGTGAGCGCCTCGTCGAGGGTGCAGACGCCGAGCCAGTCCGCGCCGGCGTCGAGCGCCGCGCGGGCGGCCGGAAGCATGCCATGGCCGTACCCGTCGGCCTTCACCACCGCCATCAACTCGGCGGTGGTGCCGGAACGGAGCCTGCTCACGTTCTCGCGGATGGCGTCAAGATCGACGCGTACCTCGGCCTGCCACATGTGCCCAGCCTACTTTCCGCCGTGATCACCGCGGGCGGCGACGCACGTCCCGACGCGGCGATCCGGTCACCGCACCCGGAACCGACAGGTTCAGCCCAGCCGGGCCAGCACCGGACGCAACGCTGTCGCCACGTCGGGCGCGGTCACCGGCCCGCTCCGGGCCGCCTCCCGCCCGGCGAGCCCATGCAGGTACGCGGCCGAGGCGGCGGCCCGATCGGCGGGCACCCCGGCCGCCAGCAGCGAGCCGAGCAGCCCGGCCAACACGTCGCCGGTGCCGCCGGTGGCCAGCGCCGGGGTGCCGGTCGGGTTGACGTACGCCCGACCGTCCGGTGTGCCGATCACCGTGCGGTCGCCCTTGAGCAGCACCACCGCGTTCATCCAGGCGGCCAGCCGCAGCGCGGCGCCGACCCGGTCGGCGCCCGGTTCCTCCCCGCAGAGGCGCGTGAACTCCCGGTCGTGCGGGGTGACGACGATGGGCGCGTCCCGGCCGCGCAGGCGGTCGGCGAGCGAGCCGTCCACCAGCAGGGTCAGGGCGTCGGCGTCGAGCACCACCGGAACCGGGGCGGCCAGTACGGCACGCAGCTCGGCCGCCGCGTCGGCACCGGTGCCCAGTCCGGAGCCGCAGACCCAGGCCTGCACTCGGCCCGCGTCGGCGACCCGCCCACTGGCGATCACCGAGGGGTGCTGGTGCAGCACCTCGGCGCGGGCGCCGCCGGCGTAGCGGACCAGGCCGGTGGGCCCGGCCAGGGCGCCGCCCACGGAGAGCACCGCCGCACCGGGGTAGGTCGCCGAGCCGGTCGCCACCCCCACCACGCCCCGGGTGTACTTCTCCGACGCCGGGCCCAGCTCGGGCCACCAGTCGACCAGGTCGGACCACTCGGTGACCCGCAGCGCCGGGGTGCCGCGCAGCCACGGACGCAGCCCGATGTCGACAAGCTCGACCTGCCCGGCCAGCGCGGCGGCCGGGCCGACCACCAGGGCGGGCTTCAGCGCGCCGAAGGCCACCGTCACATCGGCGCGGACCGCTGTGGGTCGGCCGGACGCGGACAGCGGCACGTGGCCGGTGTCGACCGCGACCCCGCTGGGCACGTCGACCGCCAGCACTGTGGCCCGCTCCCCGTCGCGTCCGCGCAGGTCGCCGAGGCGCTGGACCACCTCGTCCGCGTTGGCCCGGAGCCCGCCGGTGCCACCGATGCCGACGATGCCGTCGAGGACCAGGTCGACCGGGCCCGCCGGGCTCGGCACCAGCCGGCCGCCGGCGGCTCGCAGCGCGGCCAGCCCGGCGGCGTGCGCCCGCCCCGGGGTGAGCAGCAGTGCGGCCACCTGGACACCTCGCCGGGCCAGCCGTTCCCCCGCGTACAACGCGTCGCCGCCGTTGTCACCGGAGCCGACCAGCAGCAGCACGTGGCCGCCGTAGACCCCGCCCCGTTCGGCGAGCAGGAGCCCGGCGCGGCGGGCCAGGCCGGCGGCGGCCCGCTGCATCAGCGTCCCCTCCGGCAGCGTGCCCATCAACCCCGCCTCGGCCGCCCGTACGTCGGCAACCCGCCACACCGCTCTCATGCCACCGTGTCCCATTCCGTTCGCGGGCGGACCTGACCGGCCCTCCCGGCCGACGTCATCGTTCCGCGACCACCATCGCCGAGGCGATCCCGCCGTCGTGCGACAACGAGAGATGCCAGTGGTTTACCCCACGCGCGTCGGCCACCGCCGCGACAGTGCCGGAGACGGCCAGCCAGGGGCGGCCGTCCGGGTCGGGCACGATCTCGCAGTCGTGCCAGTTCAGCCCGGCCGGAGCGCCGAGGGCCTTCGCCACCGCCTCCTTGGCGGCGAACCGGGCGGCGAGCGATTCGGGCGAGCGCGGGTTGCCGGAGCGGGTGTGCCGCTCGGCCTCGGTGAAGAGCCGGTCGGCGAGCAGCGGCGTCCGTGCCAGGGCCCGGGCGAACCGGTCGACCAGGACGACGTCGATGCCGACAGCGACGATCACCACACCACCCTACCGGCGGTCGGGGCCGCAGATTAGCCGTCGGGCTCGCGCTGGGCAACGCCTGTGGACACCCCGGGGTACGCCTCGACGCCGGCTGTCCACAGGGCACCGCGCGACCTCCGGCAGGCACCTAGCGTCAGCGCGTCGATGCCGATCGTCCACGGGGGTGTGGTCATGTCCGACGAGCCGTTCGCCGTCCGGCTGGAGGAGTTGCGGGCGGTCGCCGTCCTGCTCGACGACGAGGCGCGCCGGTTGGCGTCTGGCCTCGCGGGGCTGTCCGGGCTGGTGGTGGCGGCGCCCGAGTGGCGAGCCGGCGCGGCCCTGGCCGGGTTGGAGGCAGCCGGGCACGCCTGGTTCTGCCGGCTGGGCGCCCGGGTCGCGGCGGCCTCCACCGGGGTCCGGGCGTCCGCCGAGGCGTACGACACGGTGGACGACCGGGCCGCCGACCGGTTCGCCTCCCTGCCCCGGTGAGCGGCGTCGGCTACCGACAGCTGTGGGCTGTCGATCCGGACGGGTGGCGGGCCGCCGGGGCTGCGTGGGCGGGGTTGACCGGGCCACTCGCTCGGCGCGTCGACGGGCTGCGCGCGGCCGGCGGGCGGTTGCGGGGCGGTTGGTCGGGTGCGGCAGCCACGGCGGCGGACGCTCGGCTCGCCGGTCTTCGTGACGAGCTGGCCTCGATCGCACCCGCGCTGATCGAGGTCGACCAGGTGCTGGCCGAGTTGGCCGGTCGGCTGACGGTGGCGAAGGCACGGCTCACCCTGGCGGTTGCCCAGGCCGATGCTGCCGGTCTGCTGGTGGACCGCTCGGGCGGGGTTCGGGTCGATCCCGCCCGGGTTCGGCCCACCGACCGGGCCGGCGTGGCAGCGGCGGGGGTGGCCGTGGCCGGGGTGGCCGCGGCCCTGCGGGCCGCGCTCGACGGGGCAGCAGCAGCGGACCGGGCCGCCGCCGGCCGCCTGGACGAGCTGGCGGGAGCCGCCGGGGCCGGCTGGGCGTCCCCGCCCCCGCCGGGCCGGCCGGCCCCCGGCGCCGCGCCCGCGCTGGTCAGCGCCTGGTGGTCCGGGCTGACCCCGGCGCAGCGACGGTGGCTGATCGGGCACGAGCCGGCTCTGGTCGGCCGGTTGGACGGGGTGCCGGTGGCCGCCCGCGACCAGGCCAACCGGTTACGGCTCGACGTCTGGCGCGCGGAGTTGCTGGCCGAGCGGCGACGGCTGCTGTCCCGGGTGCCGCCGGGGCCGCTCGCGTCGATCCGGCTGCGTGGGTTGGCCGGACGGTTGGCCGGCCTGGACGCGCTGGTTGAGCGGCTGACGGCCGGCGGGGCGCCGCGGGCGTACCTGCTGGGGTTGGATCCGGCCGGTGAGGGCCGGGTGGTGGTGGCGCTCGGCGACCCGGACCACGCCGACCGGGTGCTGACCTACGTGCCGGGGATGACCGCCGGCCTGGACGACGCCCCCGGCGAGTTGGGCAGAGCGGCTCGGGTGCTGGACCGGTGCGCCGCGCTCGCCCCGGGTGAGCGCAGCGCGGCGGTGCTCTGGTTGGACTACGACGCCCCTGATCTGCTCAACGAGGCCGCCTCGGCGGGCCAGGCCCGGGACGCCGGCCCGGCGTTGCACCGCTTCCAGGAGGGGCTGCGCGCCAGCCACGACGGGCCACCGGCCCGGCAGACCGTGCTGGGGCACAGCTACGGGTCGCTGGTGGTGGGGGTGGCCGCCCGGGAGCACGGGCTCGCCGCCGACGCGCTGGTCTTCGTCGGCTCGCCAGGTGTCGGCGCGTCGCACGCCGCCGAGCTGGGCGTGCCACCGGGCGAGGTCTGGGCGAGCACCGCCCCCGACGACGTGATCCGGGCGGCTCGGCCACCGGAGGAGCTGGGCCGACGGGCCCTGCTGCGTACGGTTCCGTTGGCCGCCGTGCTGGGCTGGCCCGACCAGGCCGGGCACCAGTTGTGGTTCGGGCACGACCCGTCGGATCCCGGGTTCGGCGGTCGGGTCTTCGGCAGTGGGCGAGGCGGCCACACCGGTTACTGGGACCCGGGCAATCCCGCGCTGGACGGGATGGCCCGGGTCGTCCTGGGCCGCTGAGGCTTACTCGACGGTGACCGACTTGGCCAGGTTGCGGGGCTGGTCCACGTCGTGCCCCCGGGCGGCGGCGATCTCGGCGGCCAGCACCTGCAACGGCACGGTGGTGACGAGCGGGGCCAGCAGGGTGGGCGTACGCGGCACGTAGATCAGGTGGTCGGCGTACCGGACGACGGCCTCGTCACCCTCCTCCGCGATGACGATGGTCCGCGCGCCACGAGCCCGGACCTCCTGGATGTTGGAGACGACCTTGTCGTGCAGCATGCCCCGGCCGACCGGCGAGGGCACCACGCAGATGACAGGGGTGCCCTCGTCGATCAGGGCGATCGGGCCGTGCTTCAGCTCACCGGCGGCGAAGCCCTCGGCGTGCATGTACGCCAATTCCTTGAGCTTCAGCGCGCCCTCCAGGGCCACCGGGTAGCCGACGTGCCGGCCGATGAACAGCACTGTCGGCTCGGACTTCAGCTCCCGGGCCAGCTCGCGGACGGGCTCGATCCGGTCGAGCAGCTCACGCAGCTTGCCGGGAATCTCCTGCAACTGCGCGACCACCGCGCCGACCTCGTCGGCGAACTTGATCCCGCGCACCTGGGCCAGGTGCAGGCCGATCAGGTAGCAGGCGACGACCTGGGTGAGGAACGCCTTGGTGGAGGCGACGGCGATCTCCGGCCCACCGTGGGTGTAGAGCACGGCGTCGGACTCGCGGGGGATGGTCGAGCCGTTGGTGTTGCAGATCGCCAGCACCCGGGCCTTCTGCTCCTTGGCGTGGCGCAGCGCCATCAGGGTGTCCATCGTTTCGCCGGACTGCGAGATGACCACGATCAGCGTGGACCGGTCGAGCACCGGGTCGCGGTAGCGGAACTCGCTGGCCAGTTCCACCTCGCACGGGATCCGGGTCCAGTGCTCGATGGCGTACTTGGCGACCATGCCGGCGTGGTACGCCGTGCCGCAGGCCACGATGAAGATCTTGTCGACGTCGCGCAGATCCTGGTCGCTGAGGCGGACCTCGTCGAGGGCGATCTCACCGGTCTCGGTGAGCCGGCCGAGCAGCGTGTCGGCGATGGCCTGCGGCTGCTCCTCGATCTCCTTGAGCATGAACCAGTCGTAGCCGCCCTTCTCGGCGGCCGAGGAGTCCCAGTCGATGTGGAAGTCCTTGCCGGCGGCGGGCTGGCCCTCGAAGTCGGTGATCTCGATGCTGTCACCGGTGATCAGCACGATCTGGTCCTGGCCCAGCTCGACCGCTTCGCGGGTGTGCTCGATGAACGCGGCCACGTCGCTGGCCAGGTAGTTCTCTCCGTCGCCGCGACCGACGACAAGCGGCGAGTTGCGCCGGGCGCCGACCACCGCACCGGGCACCGAGGCGTCCACGGCGAGCAGGGTGAACGCGCCCTCCAGCCGCTGGCAGACCACGCGCATGCCGGCGGCGAGCAGTTGGGGGCTGTCCGGTTGGCCGGCGGCGCGTAGGTCGGCCAGCGCGGCGGCGAGCAGGTGCGCGGCGCACTCGGTGTCGGTGTCGCTGGTGAACTGGACGCCGTCGGCCTCCAGCTCGGCGCGGAGTTTGGCGAAGTTCTCGATGATGCCGTTATGGATCACCGCGACCCGCCCGTCGGGGGCGACGTGCGGGTGGGCGTTGCGGTCGGTCGGGCCGCCGTGGGTGGCCCACCGGGTGTGCCCGATGCCTGTGGTGCCGTCACCGATGCCGATCGGGCTCGCCGCGCAGGAGGTCGGGTCGTCGGCGGCCCGCTCGGACAGCACCTTCTCCAGGTTGGCCAGCTTGCCGGCCTTCTTCTCGGTCAGCAGCTGGTCGTCGCAGACGATCGCGACGCCTGCTGAGTCGTAGCCGCGGTATTCCAGCCGCCGCAGCCCGTCGAGGACGATGCCGAGTGCAGGGCGCGCGCCCGCGTATCCCACGATTCCACACATGGCCCGCAGCCTAACCCAGTTTCACTCATGATGGGTGCTCGAAAGTCGGGTTATCAATCACGGAATCTGAGCGATCGGTGGTCGGAGGGCCGCAACGGGACGGGCGTCACAGGCCACTCGCGCCCCGCCCGGATCGCGGGGTTGCGACACGCCTTCGGGTACGACAGTCTCTCGGCGGGTTTGGCGCTCCCGTCCACGGCCCGTTCGTCCCATACCCACTCCCGCCCGGAGCAGCCATGTCCGACGCGCCCCCGCCCGATCCATCCCCCTCCTCGGCACCGGACCCGGCCTCCTCGGCACCGGACCCGGCCTCCTCCGCACCCCCGCCGGATCCGACGGCACCGCCCTCCTCGGCTCCGTTCCCGGCCTCCGACCCGCTGGCCCCGGCCCAGCCGTGGGCACCGCCGGCCCCGTGGTCGCCCTCTCCGCCAGCCGCGCCGTGGGCGCCGACTCCGCCCGCCACCCAGTGGACGCCACAACCGCCCGCGACGCCGTGGACGCCACAACCGCCCGGGGCACCGTGGACGCCCGACGCACAGACGCTCCCGTGGTCGCCCGACGCCTCGGGCCCGACACCCACCGGATCGACGCCGCCGGTGGGATGGCCCACGCCCGGCGGGCAGCCGCCGGCCGCCGGCTGGCCGCCGCCCGGCACCGGATGGCCGCCGCCCGGCTATCCGCCGCCGTACGCCTACCCCGGGTATCCGCAGGTCCCCGGCAAGCCGCCCGCGAGCAGCGGGCGGATCGTCGGGATCGTCGTCGCGGTCGTCGTGGCGCTCGTCCTCCTCCTGTGTGGCTGCCTCTGCGTGGGTGGCCTGTGGCTCGGCTCGACCAACCCGGACTCGGTCGCCGAGGATCCGTGGGTCGTCCCCGACGACGACGGCTGGACCCCACCGAGCGCCGGGCCGCTCATCCCGGAGCGACCCACCACCAGGCCATCCACCGCGGCGCCCACCCCCAGCAAGAAGCCGATCACCCGACCGACCTCGGGACCGGCGCCGGTGACAGTGGACTACGAGGTGACCGGCTCGGGTACGGCGGACATTGCGTACTACGACGCCGAGAGCGATCTCATGCATGTCGACGGCGCGACACTGCCGTGGCGCACCACCATTCGGACCAACGGCCAGACCAGGGTGATGGTGCAGGCCACCGGGCCCGACATCAACAACGCCACGCCAATCGACTGCACCGTCACGATCAGCGGCGCCGGCAAGCCGGTGGTCATCAAGAAACAGGGGTATTACGGCATCTCCTGCGCGCCAGAGTGACGCTGGGGTTTCCGTCTCGGGTGGTCGTAGGCTGGCGCAGGTGATGACGAGCACCGATGTCGACCCGCTGGTGGCCCGGATGCGGCCATTCGGCACGACGATCTTCGCCGAGATGTCCGCCCTCGCCGTACGCACCGGCGCGGTCAACCTCGGGCAGGGCTTTCCCGACACCGACGGCCCGCCGGAGATGCTGGCCGCCGCCGCCGAGGCGCTGCGCGGCGGGCAGAACCAGTACCCGCCCGGTCCGGGGATCCCCGCCCTGCGCGCGGCCGTCGCGGCCCATCAGCGGCGGTTCCACGACCTGGCGTACGACCCGGACGGCGAGATCGTGATCACGGCGGGCGCGACGGAGGCGGTAGCGGCGAGCATCCTCGGCCTCTGCGAACCGGGCGACGAGGTGGTCTGCTTCGAGCCGTACTACGACTCGTACGCCGCCTCGATCGCACTGGCCGGCGCGGTCCGCCGGCCGGTGACGCTGCGTCCCACGGCCGACGGCCGGTACGCCTTCGACAGGGCGGCGTTGCGTGCGGCGTTCGGCCCGCGCACCCGGCTCGTGCTGCTGAACTCACCGCACAATCCGACCGGGAAGGTCTTCACCCCGGCCGAGTTGGCGCTGGTAGCCGAGTTGTGCCAGGAGTTCGGCGCGTACGCGGTCACCGACGAGGTGTACGAGCACCTGGTCTTCACCGACGCGTCGAGCCCGCACGTGCCACTGGCCAGCCTGCCCGGGATGCGGGAGCGGACGCTGCGCATCTCGTCGGCCGGCAAGACGTTCTCCTGCACGGGGTGGAAGGTCGGCTGGGCGAGCGGCCCGGCGGCGCTGGTCTCGGCGCTGCTCCGGGTGAAGCAGTTCCTCACCTATGTCAACGCCGCGCCGCTGCAACCGGCGGTGGCTGTGGCGTTGGCCCTGCCGGACGACTACTACACCGGCTTCCGGGACAGCCTCCAGCAGCGGCGCGACCAGCTCGTCGGTGGCCTCACCGACGCCGGGTTCGAGGTGCTCGACTCGGAGGGGACGTACTTCGTCACCGCCGACATCACGGCCCTGGGCGGCCGGGACGGGGTGGAGTTCTGCCTGTCGTTGCCGGAGCGCTGTGGCGTGGTGGCGGTGCCCACCCAGGTCTTCTACGACGACACCGACGCGGGTCGGCGGCTGGTCAGGTTCGCCTTCTGCAAGCGCCCCGAGGTGCTGACCGAGGCGGTCAACCGACTGCGCACCCTGGCTCCGGCGCGCTGACCCGGCACGGGGTGCACAGCCGGTGCACGCCCGGCTCATGCGTGGTCAGAGGACGGCGACGGCCTCGGTGGCTGCTGTCTCGTCCCTGATGACGGGGACCGTGTTCTTCGGGCCGCGGAGGGCGATGTAGAGGAAGAGTGCCCCCATGACGGCGACGCCTGCCCACATGGCCTGCTGCCAGCCGCCGACGAAGGACTGCTGGGCGGCGTGGAGCAGGTCCTGCGCGTGGGTGTCCGTGCCGCCCGCCGCCGCAACGGCGTTGGCGATGCCCTCCCGGGCGGTGTCCGCGGCCCCCTGGGGGATGTCGTGGAGCCTGTCGTCGATGCTGCTGCGATAGCCGGCGGACACGAGCGCTCCGAGCAGGGCGACGCCGAGCGCGGTGCCGAACTCGCGGGTGACGTCGTTGAGCGCGGAGGCAACGCCCTGCTTCTCCCGCGACAGGGAGCCGGTGATGACCTCGGTGGATGGGGTCATCGACAGGCCCATGCCGAGGCCCATGGCGAGCAGGCCGGGCAGGATGGACAGGTATCCGCCGTCGACGGAGACGAACAGGGCCATGAGCGCCAAGGCGACGCCGCCCAGCGCAATGCCGGTGGCCATCGTCGAGCGGGCGCCGATTCGTGCGGTGAGCCTGGGGGCCAGGCCGGAGGCAATCATCATCATGACTGCCATCGGCATCAGCGCGGCCGTGGACAGCAGGCCCGACCAGCCGAGCACGGCCTGGAAGAACGGGAAGAGGACCACCCCGATGCCAGCCTGGACACCGAATACCACGAGCAGCGTGACCGAGCCGCCGGCCAGGCCGCGCTCTCGGAACAGCCGCACGTCCAGCAGCGAGGCGTCGCGGCGGTGCAGCTCCCAGGCCACGAAGCCGACGGTGGCGATGAGGCCGACGGCGAGGCTGGTCAGGGTGGCGGGGGCGGTCCAGCCGCGGTCGGGGCCTTCCTGCAGGACGAAGATGAGGCCGACCACGGCCACTGTGGAGAGCAGCGCGCCGACGGTGTCGAAGCGATGGGCCGACTTCTCGCGGGAGTCGGGGACCGACTTCAGCGTCATGGCCAGGGCCACGAGGACCAGAGCCGCCGGCAGGGCGAACAGCCAGCGCCAGTCGGCGACGTCGACGAGGAGGGCCGAGAGGAACATGCCCAGGATGCCGCCACCCCCGGCGACGCCGGTCCACACGCCGATCGCCTTGCCACGCTGGTCCTCGGGGAAGGTGGAGGTGATGACGGCCAGGGTGATCGGCATGATCATTGCTGCGCCGATACCGCTGGCCACACGCGCGGCGAGCATGACCTCCGCCGTCGGGGCCAGGCCCGCCACGACGTGCGCGGCACCGAAGACACCGAGCCCGGCGATCAGCATGGACTTGCGGCCCAGGCGGTCGCCGATCGCACCGAGCGGCAACAGGAGCGCGGCCAGGGCGAGGGTGTAGATGTTGATGATCCACAGGATCGTGCTCTGCGAGGCGCCGAACTCCACGGCCATGTGGGTCTGCGCGACGTTCAGCCCGGAAACCGACGCGATGACGGCCATGAGCGCGATGGAAACGGCGATCAGGATGGTGCGCAGCTGACGTGCGTCAGGCACACCTGCGCCGCCAGCTTCAGCGGCTGGTGCGAGCTGGTTCGTACTCATGGTTGCCTCTCAAGATGGGCATGGGGTGGTCCCAGAAGTTGCGGGATCATCTGCGTCGACGCTAACCCCACCTTTGCATCAACGGCATATCATGTTGCCTATGACGCAAGAAGATGGCGAGCTGGACAGCCTCGTACGCAAACGCCTCCGCGCCCTGCGGGTGGCGCAGGGCTGGTCCCTGGAGGAACTGGCCAGCCGCGCCCACCTCAGCCAGTCCTCGTTGAGCCGCATCGAGAACGGCCAGCGCCGTCTCGCACTGGATCAGCTGGTCACTCTCGCCCGCGCCCTGGACACCACGCTGGATCAGCTCGTGGAGAC
Organism: Micromonospora ureilytica; assembly: GCF_015751765.1. Lineage (NCBI taxonomy): Bacteria > Bacillati > Actinomycetota > Actinomycetes > Micromonosporales > Micromonosporaceae > Micromonospora > Micromonospora ureilytica. The sequence goes on along the minus strand of NZ_JADOTX010000001.1, from coordinate 6,378,899 downwards.
CGCCACTGACGACGTCGTCACCAGCCCGATCATCGAGGGCACCCACGGCGGGTTGCGCTGGCTCGTGAAGGGTGACCCCGGCTTGAGCGTGGTGCGCCAGCGCATGACCGAACCACCGCCCGAGAACCCGGCGCGCATGCGTGCCCATTCGGGGCGCGAATGGCTTGTCGTCCTGTCCGGCACAGCGATCCTCATGCTCGGCCACCGCAGCTTTCGCCTCGAGACCAACCAGGCCGCCGAGTTCCCCACGATGATGCCGCACGCGATCGGCACCGCAGGTGGACCGTGCGACATCCTGGGCATCTTCGACCGCGATGCCCGCCGCAGCCACCAGCGCGACGACAGCAGCGGCAGTCCCGAATGATGACGCGGGACGCGCCCACGCTCCCGAAGTGATCACCTCTTGCGCGTCAGGCAGCAGACCTGACGATCTTCTTGCGCAAACAGGAAGGCAGCGTGCTGCATACGCATAATCGCCCTAGCGTGAGGGCATGACCCACGCGCACCCGCACACCTCCCACCATGGCGTTCCGCACGGACATCAGCACGGACACGGAACCGACGGCCAGGCAGAGATCCTCGACCTGGACGCCGAGGTCCTCGCCGAGCACACAGCCTCGATCACCGCATGGCTGCCACTGGAGACAAACCCACGGCAGATCGTAGATCTCGGCTGCGGCACGGGCGCCGGCACCTTCGCCCTCCTCGACCGCTTCCCCGACGCGCACGTCACCGCCGTCGACGCGTCCGCCGAACACCTTCAGCGCCTGCGCACAACTGCGTGCGCCCGCGGCGTGGAGGAACGCGTGAGCAGGGTGCAGGCCAACCTCGATGACGCTGCCTGGCCCGATCTCGGCTCACCGGACCTGGTCTGGGCGTCGGCATCGTTGCACCACATGGCCCACCCGGCCCGTGTACTGCGCGCTGTCCACGACCTGCTCACTCCCGGCGGCCTGTTCGCCGTCGTCGAACTGGCCGGCTTTCCCCGGTTCCTCCCGGAAAGCGCCCCCGAGAACCGGCCCGGTCTGGAAGAGCGTTGCCACGCCGCGACCGACCGCCGCACTGCCGAGCACCTGCCCCACCGCGGCGCCGACTGGGGTCCGATGCTGACCGCCGCCGGATTCACGATCGAGGGCGAACACGCCATTGCCGTGAACATCGAGGGCTCCCACAGCGCGGCGATCGGCCGCTACGCCCTCGGTGGCCTGCAGCGCATCCGCGGCGCTGTCGCCGACACGCTCGCTCCCGAGGACCTCACCGCCCTCGATCAGCTCCTCGACACCGGCAGCCCGCACAGCATCCTGCGCCGCGACGACCTGACGATGCGAACCGAGCGCACCGTCTGGGCCGCCCGCCGCGCCTGACGCCGAACAGCACCCATCACCCCAGGTTGACCAACGTCCCTGGACGGCACACCTAGGACGTGACGGGGCTCGCGGTGCGGACCAGCTCGGCGATCCGCTCGGCGACCGCACGGGCGGTCGCCTCGGTGGCCGCCTCGACCATCACCCGGACCAGCGGCTCGGTGCCCGACGGGCGCAGCAACACCCGACCGGTCTCCCCCAGCTCCGCCTCGGCCCGCTCGACCTCGGCGCGCACGGCCGGCGCGGCGGCGCCGACGGTCCGGTCGCCGACCGGCACGTTGATCAACACCTGGGGCAGCTTGGTGACCACCGAGGCCAACTCGGCGAGGGACTGACCGGTGGCCGCCATACGAGCCATCAGGTGCAGGCCGGTGAGCACCCCGTCGCCGGTGGTGGCGTGCGCGGGCATGACGATGTGGCCGCTCTGCTCACCGCCGAGCGCCAGCCCGGAGGCGCGCAGCTCCTCCAGCACGTACCGGTCGCCGACCTTGGTCTCGATCAGGCGGATGCCCTGCGCGGACATCGCGAGCCGCAGCCCGAGGTTGCTCATCACGGTGGCCACCAGGGTGTCCTGGGTGAGCGTGCCGGCGTCCCGCATGGCCACCGCGAGGATCGCCATCACCTGGTCGCCGTCCACCTCGTCGCCGTCAGCGGTGACCGCCAGGCAGCGGTCGGCGTCGCCGTCGTGGGCGATGCCCAGGTGGGCGCCGTTCTCGACCACGGCGGCGCGCAGCGCATCGATGTGGTTGGAGCCACAGTCGTCGTTGATGTTCAGCCCGTCGGGCTCCGCGTAGATGGCGATGACCTCCGCGCCGGCCTCCCGGTAGGCGACGGGGGCGACCTCGGCGGCGGCGCCGTTGGCGCAGTCGACAACGACCTTGATCCCGTCGAGCCGGTGCGCGACGGTCCCCACCAGGTGCTGGACGTAGTGGTCGGCACCGTCGAGCAGGTCGTGCACGCGGCCGACGCCGGCGCCGATCGGCCGGTCCCAGGCGGTGGTGGCGTTCGTCTCGACGGCCGCCTCGATCTGCAGCTCGATCTCGTCGGGCAGCTTGTGGCCACCGGCGGCGAAGAGCTTGATGCCGTTGTCCGGCATCGGGTTGTGCGACGCGGAGAGCATCACACCCAGGTCGGCCTTGGCCTCGGCGGTGAGGAACGCCACCGCGGGGGTGGGCAGCACGCCGACCCGCACCACGTTGGCGCCCGCGCTGGTCAGACCGGCGACCACCGCGGCCTCCAGCATCTCGCCGCTGGCACGGGTGTCCCGGCCGACGACGGCGAGCGGCGGATGGCTGCGGTCCTTCTCGGCCAGTGTGTGCGCGGCGGCCACCGCGAGCGCCAGCGCCAACTCCGGGGTGAGATCCGCGTTTGCCCGCCCGCGTACGCCGTCCGTGCCGAACAACCGACCCATACCCGCCAACCTCCGAATGAGCACTGCCTGTGAGGAGAAAGCGGAACGGCCGACCCGCCTCCCCCGCAGAGGGGAGGCGGACCGGCCGTCCGTCAGAAGTACAACGCGCTGGGAAAGATCAGCGCTTCGAGTACTGGGGAGCCTTACGGGCCTTCTTGAGGCCGTACTTCTTGCTCTCCTTGACCCGGGCGTCCCGGGTGAGGAAGCCGGCCTTCTTCAGGGCCGGGCGGTCGTCCGGCTCGTTGATGATCAGCGCGCGGGCGATGCCCAGCCGGAGCGCACCGGCCTGGCCGGTGGTGCCGCCGCCACGCAGGTTGGCGATGACGTCGAACTGCTCGGGCTTCTCGGCGGTGACCAGCGGGTCCTTGATGAGCTGCTGGTGCACCTTGCTCGGGAAGTACGCCTCGAGGTCCTGGCCGTTGCAGGTGATCTTGCCGGTGCCCGGGATGAGGCGAACCCGGACGATGGCCTCCTTGCGGCGGCCCACGGTCTGGATCGGCCGGTCACCACGAGGCGCGCGGGCAACGGGCGCCGGCGCCTCGGTGACCTCGGGGGCCTCCGTGGCTTCCGGGGCGACCTCGGTCTCGATGATGTCCGTCATGCTGCTTCCTTCGCCCGCGCTCACTGCGCGATCTGCTTGATCTCGAACGGCACCGGCTGCTGCGCGAGGTGCGGGTGCTCGGCACCGGCGTAGACCTTCAGCTTCTTGATCAGCTGACGGCCGAGCTTGTTGTGCGGGAGCATCCCCTTCACGGCCAGCTCGATGGCCCGCTCGGGACGCTTGGTCAGCAGCTCGTCGTAGCCGATCTGCTTCAGACCACCCGGGTAACCGGAGTGGCGGTAAGCGACCTTGGTCTGGCGCTTGTTGCCGGTCAACGCAACCTTGCCCGCGTTCACGATGACGACAAAGTCGCCCGTGTCGACGTGCGGCGCGAAAGTCGGCTTGTGCTTACCACGCAGCAACGTGGCGGCGTGGGTGGCCAGGCGGCCCAGCACGACATCAGAGGCGTCGATGACGTGCCACTGACGCTCGATCTCACCCGGCTTCGGGCTGTACGTACGCACAGGTCTACCTTGTCTCGTCGTCGGTCTGGGGTCGCGCGCCGAGGTGACCAGATCTTGCAGGCCGGACCAGCGCGCACGAACGACCAAGCGTACCTGATGGGGCACGCCTCTGGATGTCGTACAACAGCAGGCAACGATACCCGGCGCCCCGTCCGCAGGTCAAAACGGGGGTGCGCTGCCGCGCGGCGACGCGCCGAGGGTGACCCAGCTCACACGTTGGCGAGTCGACCGGCCCGCGGCCGAAGGTAGACGACCCAGGTGACCGCGAAACACAACGCGTACCAGCCGATGAACGCCAGGTAGGCGGCGTCGGCGTTGCCCGAACTGAGGAACGACTGGCGGAACGCGATGTTGACCAGCACGCCACCGAAGGCGCCGATCGCACCCGCGACGCCGATCAACGCGCCGGTCATCCTCCGCGCCCACCGCGCGGCGGCCTCCGGATCACGGTGACCCGTGGCCACCGCGTCCGCCGCCCGGGCCCGGAAGATCGCCGGGATCATCTTGTACGTGGAGCCGTTGCCGACCCCGGAGAAGACGAAGAGGGCGATGAACCCGGCCAGGTAGAGCCCGAACGAGCGTTCCCGGGCCGCGTACAGCACGATGCTCGCGCCGGCCGCCATCGCCACGAAGTTCCAGAAGGTCACCCGGGCCCCGCCCAACCGGTCGGCGAGGTGCCCGCCCAGCGGCCGGATCAGCGAGCCGACCAGCGGGCCCAGGAAGGTCAGCCAGGCGGCGTCGACAGGGGTGGGGAACCGTTCGGCAAACTGGAGCTGGAGCACCTGACCGAAGGCGAAGCCGAAGCCGATGAACGAGCCGAAGGTGCCGATGTACAGCAGCGACATCACCCAGGTGTGCGGGTCACGGGCCGCCGCGCGCAACGCGCCCGGCTCGTTGCGCGCCCCGGGCACGGTGTCCAACCAGCGGGCCGCCGCCAGCGCGGCCAACACGATCAGCGGCAGGTAGACCGCCGGCACCAACCGGGGGTACGCGGCGCCCGCGGTGGCGAGGACCGCCAGACCGACCAACTGCACGACGGGTACGCCCAGGTTGCCGCCACCGGCGTTGAGCCCGAGCGCCCGACCCTTGAGCCGCTGCGGGTAGAACAGATTGATGTTCGCCATCGAGGAGGCGAAGTTGCCGCCACCGACCCCGGTGAGGCAGGCCAGCACCATCAGGGTGGAGTAGGACACCCCGGGTTCCAGCAGCACGGTCATCGGCACCGCGGGCACCAGCAACAGCAGTGCGCTGATGATCGTCCAGCGTCGTCCGCCGAAGCGGGCCACCGCCAGCGTGTACGGCAGCCGCAGCACCGCGCCCAGCGCGGCCGGCACGGCGGTGAGCAGGAACTTCCCGGCCGGATCGATGCCGTACGCGGGGCCGAGGAAGAGCACGGTGACCGACCAGAGACTCCACACCGAGAAACCGACGTGCTCGGCGAAGATCGAGACCCAGAGGTTGCGCCGGGCGATCGGCGCTCCGGTGGCCTGCCAGAAGTCCGGGTCCTCGGGGCGCCAGTCGTGCAGCGGTTGCCGGCGACCGGTGACGGCGGGCGGCTCGGCGGTGACTGCGGTGCTGGTGAGCGTGCTCACGGCGGCTCCTCCTCGTCGATGTGACGAGGGGAAACGCTAGGAACACCCGGTTACCTGGCAGTGCCCGTCGCGGGTCGGGCCGGAAACGGCTAACGCACCACGGGCCGGCGGCGATGGTGAGCACGCCACCAGGGCTCCGCGGTCAGAGCTGCTGGAGAATGCGCAGCGCGCGGCCGACCCGGAGCATGGTGTCGGTGTCGGCGACGTCCACGCAGCCGGTGAACCACTTCTTCATGGGCGAGGAGATCCGGTCGGGCATCACGACGTACCGGCCCATCGACACAGCGAGCGGCGAGTCCCGGAGGAGCGACTCCTCGACCACCTCGACCACGATCACGATGGGCACGTCGGTGGAGTTGTAGACGTCCGAGCTGATCACAAGGCCGAGGCGTTCCCGGGCGCCCTCGATGCGCCAGATCTCACCCCTACGCAGCACGCGGCCGTCCGCCGGAGAACAGGTCGTTGACCATGCCCACCTCGCGGGCGTCGGCGAGGGCGGCGGACTCCAGATCGAGGCTGGCGCGGCCCACGGCGGCGGCGTGCGCGGTGAAGACCTCGCGCAGCGCCTTCTCCCGGGCGGCCTGGTCCATCCACGCGGAGAGCGACAGCCCCTCACGCTTGGCGAACCGCCGCGCCTCCTCGATCGTCTCGTCCGTGAACGAGAGAGTCACCTTGGCAGTCATGCCGAGCAGATTACCCAGCGGTGTGACCAACAGTCATCCCCGCGTTCACCGACTCACCCCCGACCGGCGAAACGCACATTCCGCCGGGGCTCACCCGGCCCGGCCGCGCCAGGTCTACCCGGCCCGCCCGCCGAACACCGCGAAGCGCCACTCCTTGAAGTAGCAGTCGACGTCGACCAGGCCCGCCTCGGCGAGCCACCGGCACTGGTCGGCCACCGTGGCCGGCCGGTCGTGCCGCATCCGCTCCCGGGATGCCGCGATCTCGTCGGGCGACGCGCCCAACTCGGCAATCCGCTGCATCCACACCTCGTCGTAGCGCCGGTCCAGCTCCGGCGTCGGGCCAGCAACCTGCTCGGCGTTGACGAACACCCCGCCCGGTGCCAGCGCGGCGGCGGCCCGCCGGTAGAGCGCACGCTTGCCGGCGTCGTCCAGGTGGTGGATCGCCAGGGCGCTGACCACCGCGTCGTACCGGCCGGGCGGCAGCTCGTCGGCCAGGTCGGCCCGGACCGTTCGGTGCGGCACGGACCGCGCGTCCAACTGGTCGGTGGCGCGGGCGAGCATCGCCGGTGCCCCGTCCACCAGGGTCAGCCGGACTCCGGGCACCGCCGCGGCCAGCAGCAGCGAGAGCAGCCCGGTGCCGGCGCCCAGATCCAACACCTCGGGGGTACGCCCGGCGGCGAGCGCGGCGCGCAACGGCGGCGTGGCCACCTGGACGGCGGTGCCGTAGAAGGCGTCGAAGCAGGGAATCAGTCGCCGACGCGCCTCGTCGTAGGTGCCGGCAACCGCGTCGAAAACGTCCGTCACACTCATCGCGGACTCCCAAACTTTGAGACAGTTTTCCCACATTATAAGCGCGGTGTGCCGGAAGGCGACGCTGATGTCGTCAGCGATTCAGCTCCAAAGGCTCCGGGTCACACCTCCCGTCACACGCCGAAATCACCACAGAGTCACCGCTCGACGCACGACCGCGCACGGGATCATCGACGTCAGGCTCAAGGGCGCGCTCGACGAGGGCCCTTGGCCATCGTGACCCCCGCCGATCTTGCACTTTCGGTCGTCGTTATGTCGCACTCATCCTTTATGCCGCCACAGAAAGTGCAAGATCGCCGCAGGGAGGGGGCGAGCCGGCGTCGTCGCGAGCGTTCTATGTGGTCAGTCTGGCCACGCTTGCGCTGCCTCGCGGTGGTTTGACCTCGAACACGCGAAAGGCCCCCGGCGAACCGGGGGCCTCTGCGTCATGCTGGTCAGGCCGGGTCGTGCGCCTTCGCCATACCGACGAACGCCCGCCAGGCCGTGGGTCCGAAGACCAACGCCGGCCCTGCCGGGTCCTTCGAGTCCCGCACACCAACGATGCCAGGCAGGTTGTCCGCAACCTCGACGCAGTCGCCGCCGTTGCCGCTGCTGCGGGTGCTCTTGCGCCACCGCGCGCCGGTCAGTTCCATGTCCTCGCCATCTCCGTAAGTAGGTCGACGGATTGCCAGTGGGACAACGCCTCGCCGCGTACGTTCTCCCACGCGGCCAGCATCGCCGCTATGTCCTCGGCACCGGTAACGACTTGCCCCTGAAGCTGATTGTCGAGGTAGCCGGCAACCCGATGCTCGGACCCCACGGCGATCACGAAGGGACCGTTCAGGCCAGCGTACGCGCCGACGGTGGAGGGGACGATGTGCACGCGGACGTGCGGGGCCACGCACGCGGTGATGAGGGCCTGCACCTGCTCACGCATGGTGGCTCGTCCGCCGACTGGCCGCCGCAACACGGCTTCGTCAACAACTGCGGTGAAGTGTGGCGGGTCTTCACGGGTCAGGATGCTTTGCCGGGCGAGTCGTGAGGCTAGGTGCCGCTCGACGTCGCTGCGGGCGATGACGTCGGCTCCGGCGAGCACGGCGCGGGCGTATGCCTCGGTCTGAAGTAGGCCGGGAAGGACCGTCGACTGAAACGACCGCAGCGAGATCGCCTCGCGCTCGATCTCTTGCCATGGTCGGAACCAAATTGGCTCGCGACGTCTTGAAGTGTCCGGCCAGATGTCCCCTATGGGCCGTCGAAGCGCACTCGCCGCCGCCTCCCGGTGTCGGGGGTGGGGAATGTGGTCGTGGTTCAGCCAGCGCGCGACCGTCTTTCGATCGACCCGAACCAACCCTGCCAGGGACTCAATCGAGTGCCCCGTCTCGGCCAGCGCGGCGCGTAGCGCATCGTTCACGATTTCCTCCAACGGATGCGCGGAATGTCTCGCGACCATATCGCTACGGGCTGTTCTTGTCCCATCACTGCCCGCAAGGTGGGATCAGGCGGCGCGGCCGGTAGGGAACCCATAACCCGGCGGACGCGTTCGTACCGGGGCCGCCCCGGACCTGCCGTAGATCTTGGACACTTTCCGTTACGTGAGAACGGAAACTGTCCAAGATCTCCATGGGCGAGCACGCACGGGGCGGCCCCTTCCCAAGATGACGACCAGGGGGAGAACGCCGTGCCGGACGAGCCGCCCGATCGGAAATCCAAGCCGAGGCCCGAACCGCGGAAGCCGCACACGGGTGACGTCCTGCACCTGACCCGCGCCGCGAGTGTGCAGTTCCTGTGCCCGATCTTCGTCCGCGTGATTCGGGTTCTCGACTGGCCGACGTACGACGGGTGGCTGTGGATTGACGGCTACGAGCTGGCCGGGAACGGTGATGCGGTCGCACGCCGGTCCCTGTTCGTGATGCCCGCGGGCCTGATCTGGCCGGACCCGCCCGCCCCGGCGGCCCCGTCGCCCAGCCACCCGCGCGCCCGTGAGGCGCGGTCCGGTGAGGGTCGGATGACCCGCCGCCCTCGCCCGCACCAACCGATGCGCCCGGCGTGGCTCTGCCGCAACTGCGCCGCCCCCTGGCCGTGCGCGCCGGCTCAGCTTCACCTCGCGACCGAGTTCTACGGCCATTCGATCGCCCTGGCGTTCTATCTGGCAGCGAACATGCAAGACGCGGTCGACGACCTGTACTCCCTCGGCGTTCGTCCTGACCCGCGAGCACTTCACGCCCGGTTCCTGGGCTGGCTGTCCCTGACCCGCCGACCACGCCGCGTCGACTTGCGCTGACCGTGGGATGAAGGCCGCCGGTCGACCAGCCACCCGTCACACCTGCTGCTCCTGTGCGGTGTGAGCCCCACTTGACAGGACCGAAACAGAAGGGACCCGGACCGGAAACCGCCCGGCGGCACGCTTTCCCGACATGACAGACGGTGCACGGTCGGCAACTCCACCAGGGCTACTGCCCCGGGAAGTGGCGACGCACTGCCCGTACTGCGCACTGCAGTGCGGGATGACGCTGCGCTCGGACGACGCCGGGGTGACGGTCCACCCACGCCAGTTCCCCACCAACCGGGGCGGGCTCTGCCAGAAGGGTTGGACCGCCGCCGAACTGCTGGACCACCCGGAGCGGCTGACCACCCCGCTGGTGCGCGACCCGGCCAGCGGCGAACTACAGCCAGCGAGCTGGGACACCGCGCTCGACCGGGTGGTCGCCGGCATCCGCGCCGTCCAGGACGACGCCGGCCGGGACTCGGTCGCCGTCTTCGGCGGTGGTGGCCTGACCAACGAGAAGGCGTACGCGTTGGGGAAGTTCGCCCGGATCGGGCTGCGCACCCGCAACATCGACTACAACGGACGGTTCTGCATGTCCTCGGCGGCAGCCGCCGGGATGTGCGCCTTCGGCATCGACCGAGGGTTGCCGTTCCCCCTCGCCGACCTGGGCCGGGCCGACACCCTGCTGCTGGTCGGGGCGAACCCGGCGGAGACCATGCCGCCGCTGGTGCGCTGGCTCACCGAGCAGCGCCGCAACGGCGGGAAACTGATCGTCATCGACCCCCGGGTCACCGCCACCGCCCGCCAGGCCGACCTGCACCTGCAACCGCTGCCCGGCACCGACCTCGCGGTGGCCAACGCGCTGCTGCACATCGCCCTCACCGAGGGTTGGGTCGACCGGGCGTACGTGGCCGACCGCACCACCGGGTTCGACGCGGTCCGGCGGGGCGTCGCCGCCTGGTGGCCGGCCCGCGCGGAACAGCTCTCCGGGGTGCCGGTGGCCGACCTGGAGGCGACCGCCCGCGCGCTGGGCACCGCCGGTCGCGTGATCATCCTGACCGCCCGCGGTGCCGAGCAGCACGCCAAGGGGGTGGACACCGTCACCGCGTACGTCAATCTCGCCCTCGCCCTCGGTCTGCCCGGCCGCGACGGTTCGGGGTACGGCTGCCTCACCGGCCAGGGCAACGGCCAGGGCGGGCGGGAGCACGGGCAGAAGGCCGACCAGCTCCCCGGCTACCGGAAGATCGACGACCCGGCGGCCCGGGAACACGTGGCCGGGGTGTGGGGTGTCCCGGCCGACGAGTTGCCCGGCCCGGGGGTGCCCGCCTACCAACTGCTCGACTCGCTCGGCACCCCGGGTGGCCCGCGCGCGTTGCTGGTGTTCGGGTCGAACCCGGTGGTCTCGGCGCCCCGTGCGGCCCGGATCGAGGGCCGGCTGCGCGACCTCGACCTGCTGGTCGTCGCCGACCTCCTGCTCTCCGAGACGGCCGCGCTGGCGGACGTGGTCCTACCCACCGCGCAGTGGGCCGAGGAGGACGGCACCATGACCAACCTGGAGGGTCGGGTGCTGCGTCGACGTGCGCTACGCCCACCCCCGTCGGGCGTCCGGACCGACCTCGCCATCATCTCCGACCTGGCGGCGCGGCTGGCCGGCGCCGAGTCGACGGACGCCAACCCGGCCGACGCCAACCCGGCCAGCGTGCGACCGGCCGCCGTCGCGGCGGCCCGGTTCCCGGCCGACCCGGCCACCGTCTTCGCCGAGCTGCGTCGCGCCTCCGCCGGTGGGGCCGCCGACTACGCCGGCATCAGCTGGGACCGGATCGACGCCGACGACGGGGTCTACTGGCCCTGCCCGACCGAGGACGGGCCGGACACGCCCCGACTCTTCGCCGACCGGTTCGCCACCCCGGACGGCCGGGCCCGCTTCCACCCCGTCGACCATCGGCCGGCCGCCGAGGAGGTCTGCGCCACGTACCCGCTGCACTTCACCACGGGTCGCGTGCTGGCGCAGTACCAGTCGGGCACCCAGACCCGACGGGTGGCAGCGCTGCGGCGCGCCGCACCGGAGGCGTTCGTCGAGCTGCACCCCGACCTGGCCGCCCGGCTGGACATCGACGACGGCGACCCGGTGCGGGTCACCTCGCGCAGAGGTGAGTTCTCCGCTCCGGCCCGGCTCAGCGCCGGGATCCGACCCGACACCGTGTTCGCCCCGTTCCACTACGCGGGGAAGGGACGCGCCAACTCGGTGACCAACGACGCGGTGGACCCGATCTCCGGGATGCCCGAGTTCAAGATCTGCGCGGTCCGGGTGGAGAAGGCATGACCGCCCGGGTGGTCATCGTCGGCAACGGGATGGCGGGCGCGCGCCTCGCCGGTGAGCTGCACGCCCGGGAGGGAGACCGGAAGGTCACAGTGCTCGGGGCCGAGCCGCACCGCGCGTACAACCGGATCCTGCTCTCCACCCTGCTGGCCGGCCGGATCGACGAGCCGGACGTGGAGCTGACCGAAGCCGCCGGGCACGGCGTCGACCTGCGCAGCGGCGTACCGGTGACCGCCGTCGACCGGGCCGCCCGGGAGGTCCGCACCGACGACGGCGAACGCATCGGGTACGACCACCTGGTGCTGGCCACCGGCGCCCGCGCGGTGGTGCCGCCGCTGCCCGGCCTCGACCCGGCGAACCTGCCGGAGCGGGTGGTCCCCTTCCGGACCCTGGACGACTGCCGGCGGATCCTCGCCGCCGCGGACGGCGCCCGCAGCGCGCTGGTGCTCGGCGGCGGGCTGCTCGGTCTGGAGGCCGCCCGAGGGCTGGCCACCCGGGGTCTGGCCACCACTGTGGTGCACCCGAGAGAGCACCTGATGGAACGGCAACTGGACCCGACGGCCGGCGCGGTGCTCGCGGGCACGCTCGCCGGCTTCGGCGTCACCGTCCAACTGGGGGTGCCGGCGACCGGCGTGGCCGCGGACGCCAACGGGGTCCGCCTCGACCTGGCCGACGGCCGATCGATCCGCGCCGACCTGCTGGTGCTCTCCTGCGGTGTACGCCCCGACACCGCCCTCGCGCAGGCCGCCGGCCTGACCGTGCGGCGCGGCGTGGTGGTGGACGACCGGCTCCGCACCAGCGACCGGTCCATCTCGGCGATCGGCGACTGCGCCGAGCACGACGGCGTACTCACCGGGCTTGTCGCTCCGGCCTGGGCCCAGGCCCAGGTGCTCGCGGACGTGCTGACCGGAACGGACCCACTGGCCCGGTACCGGCCCCGGCCGGTGGTGACCCGGCTGAAGGCAGCCGGGATCGACCTGGCCTCGATGGGTGACGCGGCCAGTGCCAGGCCGGACGAGGAGTTGACCTTCGCCGACGCGACCCGGGGCACGTACGCCCGGTTGCGGATCCGGGACGAGCGGCTGGTCGGCGCGATCCTGCTCGGCGACAACCCGGCGGTCGGCACGGTGATCCAACTCTTCGACCGTGGTCAGCCGGTGCCGACCGACCGGCGGGCGCTGCTGCTCGGCCGGGCGCTCGGCGCGGTCGGCGCGACCCCGGCCGCCTCACCGGCGCTGATGCCGGACGCGGCCACGGTCTGTCAGTGCAACACGGTGAGCAAGGGCGCACTGGTCAGAAGCTGGCGCTCCGGCGCCCGGACTGTCGATGCGGTGGTGGCCGCGACCCGGGCCGGCACCGGATGCGGCGGATGCCGGGACGCGGTGAGCGGCATCGTCGACTGGCTGAGCCAGGCGGAATCGGTGGAGGTGACGCGATGAGCGGCGGCGAACTGGTCGTCATCGGCAACGGCATGGTCGGGCAGCGTTTCGTGGACGCGCTGCACGCCCGTGACCCACAGGGCAACTGGCGGGTGACAGTGCTGGCTGAGGAGGGGCGCCCGGCGTACGACCGGGTGCGGCTCTCGGCGTACTTCGACGGGGTGAGTGAGAGCGAACTCAACCTGCACACCCCACACGACGGGGTGCGGCTGCGACTCGGCGAGCCGGCCACCGCAGTCGACCGGGACCGACAGGTGGTGACCACCGCCGTCGGCGAATACCGCTACGACGCGCTGGTGCTGGCCACCGGGTCGTACGCGTTCGTGCCGCCGGTGGCCGGCACCGAGCTGCCCGGGGTCTTCGTCTACCGGACCCTGGACGACCTGGCGGCAATCCGGGAGTACGCGCGGGGCCGGCGGGTCGGCGCGGTGATCGGTGGCGGGCTGCTCGGCCTGGAGGCCGCGAACGCCCTGCGACTGCTCGGCCTGAGCACCGACGTGGTCGAGTTCGCGCCCCGGTTGATGCCGGTGCAGGTGGACCAGGCCGGCGGGGCGATGCTCCGCCGCTACGTCGACGACTTGGGCGTACGGACTCATCTCGGGGTGGCGACCACAGCGATCCGTCAGGGCCCGGACGGCGGCGTCGCGGCCCTGGAACTCTCCGACGGCACCGCCCTCGACGCGGAGCTGGTGGTGGTGGCCGCCGGCATCCGGCCCCGGGACCAGTTGGCCCGGGATGCCGGTCTGCCGCTGGGCCCGCGCGGCGGGGTGCTTGTCGACGCGACCTGCCGCACCGCCGACGAACGGATCTGGGCCGTCGGAGAGTGCGCGGCGGTCGACGGCATCTGCCACGGTCTGGTCGCGCCGGGGTACGCGACGGCCGAGGTGGTGGCCGATCGGCTGGTCGGTGGCGCGGCGACCTTCCCGGGCGCGGACACCGCCACCAAACTCAAGCTGCTCGGCGTCGACGTGGCCTCGTTCGGCGACGCCCACGGCGCGACCGAGGGCTGCCTGGACGTCACGTTCACCGATCCGGCCACCCGGGTCTACGCGAAGCTGGTCCTCTCCGACGACGCGCACACCCTGCTCGGCGGGGTGCTGGTCGGTGATGCCAGCGCGTACCCGACGCTGCGCGCCAGTGTGGGCGGTCCGCTGCCGGCCGCACCGCTGGCGCTGCTGGCCCCCGACGGTGGCGGCGCGGACGCCGGGGCGCTGCCCGCCACCGCGCAGGTCTGCTCCTGCAACGCGGTGACCCGGGGCGACGTGGACGCCGCCATCGCCGACGGTTGCGCGGACGTGGCGGCGGTGAAGGCGTGCACCCGGGCCGGCACCAGCTGCGGCTCCTGCGTGCCGATGCTCAAGCAGCTCCTGGACGCGGCCGGGGTGACGCAGTCCAGCGCGCTCTGCGAGCACTTCGACGTCAGCCGGCGGGAGCTGTTCGAGATCGTCCGCGTCCGCGGCATCCGCACCTTCTCCCGGCTGGTCGCCGAGCACGGCCGGGGCCGCGGCTGCGACATCTGCAAGCCGGTGGTCGCGTCGATCCTCGCCTCGCTGGGCAGCGGGCACGTGCTCGACGGCGAGCAGGCATCGTTGCAGGACACCAACGACCACTTCCTGGCCAACCTGCAACGCGACGGCAGCTACTCGGTGGTGCCCCGGATCCCGGGCGGCGAGATCACTCCGGAGAAGCTGATCGTGATCGGCGAGGTCGCCCGGGACTTCCAGCTCTACACGAAGATCACCGGTGGGCAGCGGATCGACCTGTTCGGGGCGCGGGTGGAGCAGCTGCCGCAGATCTGGCGGCGGCTGGTCGACGCCGGCTTCGAGTCCGGCCACGCGTACGGCAAGGCGCTGCGCACTGTGAAGTCGTGCGTGGGCGAGACATGGTGCCGCTACGGGGTGCAGGACTCGGTGGGGCTGGCCGTGGCACTGGAGCTGCGCTATCGCGGGCTGCGTGCACCGCACAAGCTCAAGTCGGCGGTCTCCGGCTGCGCCCGGGAATGCGCGGAGGCGCGCAGCAAGGACTTCGGCATCATCGCCACCGAGACCGGTTGGAACCTCTACGTCGGCGGTAACGGCGGCTTCCGGCCCCGGCACGCCGACCTGTTCGCCACCGACCTGTCCACAGAAACTCTGATTCGGCTAATCGATAGATTCTTAATTTATTACATTCGCACCGCCGACCGGCTGCAACGTACCGCCGGCTGGATCGAGGCGATGGACGGTGGCCTGGACCACCTGCGCTCGGTGATCGTGGACGACACGCTCGGGCTCTGCGCCGACCTCGACGCGGCGATGGCCCGGCACGTGACGTCGTACTCCGACGAGTGGCGCGACGTCCTGGACGACCCGGATCGGCTGCGCCGCTACACCTCCTTCGTCAACGCCCCCGACGTACCGGACCCGTCGATCACCTTCACCCGCGAACGCGGCCAACCGGTACCCGTACGCGACCAGTCCCCGACCGGATCCGAGCCGACCAACGGTCACCGTCGGCAACCGGTCACCCTCGGCCTACCGGAGGTACGGCGATGACCCAGACCCTCACGCTGACCTGGACCACCGTCTGCCTCCTCGACAGGTTGGAGCCGGACCGGGGCGTCGCCGCCCTGGTCGACGGGGTGCAGATCGCTCTCTTCCGGACCGCCGACGGGCTGTTCGCGATAGACAACCGCGATCCGGTCTCCGGGGCGTACGTGCTGTCCCGCGGCATCGTCGGCAGCCGTGACGGAGTGCCGACGCTCGCCTCACCGCTGCACAAGCAGGTGTACGACCTGCGCAGCGGGCACTGCCTCGACCTGCCCGGGGTGGCCGTGGCCCGACACGAGGCGCGTTGCCGCAACGGGCTGGTCGAGGTTCGGCTGCGACAGGAGGGTTGATGCGGGAAGAACTGGCGGGCTTCACCATCGGGGTGACCGCCGACCGGCGGCGCGACGAGTTGGCCGCGCTGCTCGAACGCCGGGGCGCCCGGGTGGTGCTCGCCCCGGCGTTGCGGATCGTGCCGCTGTCCGACGACACCGAGCTGCGCGAGGCGACCCGCGCCTGCCTCGACCAGCCGCCGGACATCCTGATGGCCAACACCGGCATCGGCATGCGCGGCTGGCTGGAGGCGGCCGAGGGCTGGGGGCTGGCCGAGCCGCTGCGCTCCGTGCTGGCCAGCTCGTACGTGGTGGCGCGCGGCCCGAAGGCACGCGGCGCGATCCGGGCGGCCGGGCTGCACGACCAGTGGTCGCCCGCCTCGGAGAGCTGCGACGAGGTGGTCGACCACCTGCGCCGGCGCGGCGTGGCCGGGCAGGTGATCGCCATGCAGCTGCACGGTGAGCGGCAGCCCGAGTGCACGCTCGCGCTGGAGGCGGCGGGTGCCACTGTCATCGAGGTGCCGGTCTACCGCTGGGCGCCGCCGACCGACCCGGCACCGCTGCACCGGTTGATCGACCTGATCGCCGGCCGGCTGGTGGACGCGGTGACGTTCACGTCGGCGCCGGCGGCCGAGGCGTTGCTGCGGGCCGCCGGGGATCGCGCCGACGCGGTGCTGTCCGCGTTGCGCGGTGACGTGCTGGCCAGCTGCGTCGGCGCGGTGACCGCCGAGCCGTTGCTGCGGCACGGGGTGCCGGTGAGCGCGCCCGGTCGGGCCCGGTTGGGCGCGCTGGTGCGGACCATCGTCGACGAACTGCCCCGCCGGACCGTGACGTTCAAGGCCGGCGGGCACCTGCTCACGTTGCGCGGGCACGCCGCTGTGATCGACGGCGAGCTGCGGCCACTCGCGCCCGCGCCGATGGCGGTGCTGCGGGCACTGGCCCAGTCCCCCGGTCGGGTGCTGTCCCGCACGGCGTTGCTGCGGACCCTGCCCCGGGGCGCGGACGAGCACGCCGTGGAGATGGCCGTCGCCCGCCTACGGGCCGGCTTGCGCGCGCCCCGCGTGGTGCAGACAGTGGTGAAGCGCGGCTACCGGCTCCGGGTCGACTGAAGCGCGTCACGGCCGGCACGCGAATGCCGGCCGTGACGCGATGGTTCAGCCGACCGGCGTCGGGAAGCCCCGCCCGTGCTCGGACTGGAGCCGGAGCATGGCGTGCTCGACCACAGTCACCAGCACCTGCTTGACCGAGTCCCGCTGCCGGGCGTCGGTCATCACCAGCGGCACCTGCGGCGAGATGGCCAGCGCCTCGCGGACCTCCTCCGCCTCGTACTGCGGTGCGCCGTCGAACTTGTTCAGCGCCACCACGTACGGCAGGTTGCGGTTCTCGAAGTAGTCCAGCGGGGCGAACGCGTCGGTGATCCGGCGGGTGTCCACCAGCACAGCGGCACCCACCGCCCCCCGGATGATCTCGTCCCACATGAACCAGAACCGGGTCTGACCCGGTGTACCGAAGAGGTACAGGATCAGGTCCTGGGCCATGGTGATCCGGCCGAAGTCCATGGCGACCGTTGTGGTCTCCTTGCCCGGCACCTTGGACGGATCGTCGATGCCGACACCTGCCGCGGTCATCAACGCCTCGGTGGTCAGCGGTGTGATCTCGGAGATCGCCCCGACCAGTGTTGTCTTACCGACGCCGAAGCCGCCCGCGACGACGATCTTCGCGGATACGATTCCCCGGCCCGGCCGCCCCCCTGCGGGGTCATAGCCTGCGAAGTCCACTTAGCACCCTTCCAAGCAGTTCCATCCGCTCCTCGAACCCCTCGGCGGGAGCAGCAGTGTGTAACGTCAGCAGGCTCTCGGCCACCATGTCGGCGACCAACACCCGGGCGACGCCCAGCGGCATCCGGGTGTACGCGGCGATCTCCGCCAGCGACTGTGCTCGGCCCTCACAGACCGTGGCGATGCGGTGCTTGTCATGCCCGGCGAAGCGGGACTCGGCGACCTGGGTGGGAGACGCGGTGAGGACGGCCTCGAGGGCGATGTCCTGCCGGGGCTCGGTACGACCACGGGTGACCGCGTACGGACGCACCAGCGCGCCACGCGGGTCAGCGCGTCGTTGGTCCATGCCCGATCACCTCCTCGTCCCCCTGCGGAGCCGGACTGTGCCGCCTCTCGTCCCTGGTCCGGCGCTCGGAACGAGCGCCGTATTCCGGTGCTAAGAACGCACCGCGTCGCGCGGCAGTGGCACCAGCGCGGCACCCACCCGCTCGACCAGCAGCGCCATCTCGTAGCCCACCTGGCCCACGTCGCAGCTGCGCGCGGCCAGCACGGCCATCGAAGAACCGTCGCTGATCGACATCAGGAAGAGATACCCGCTGTCCATCTCGATGACTGTCTGCAACACCCCGCCCGCGCTGAACATCCGGGCCGCGCCCTCGGTCAGGCTCACCACCCCGGAGGTGATCGCGGCGAGCTGGTCCGCCCGGTCCCCCGGCAGATCCCGGGAGGACGCGAGCAGCAGCCCGTCGGCGGACACCGCCACCACGTGGGCGATACCCGCCACGCTGTCGGCGAAGTTGGTGAGCAGCCAACCCATGTCCTGCATGGCAGCTGGCCTGTTCATCGGCTCTCCTTGGTCGAGGTGCTGTTCAGGTCGGTTCCGGCCGTCCGACCGCGCTGCACACCGCGGTGGTAGGCCGACAGCAGACCACGTACTTCATCCGGGGTCCGCCGGCTGCGGTCCCGGCCGCTCTTCGGTTCGATGCCACCCGGCACGAGTTGTGCCTGCGGCACCCGCTTGGGCAACCCGGAGCGGGTGGTCCCGGCGGGAGCCGGCTCGGCAGCCCGGCTGGCCCGGGACCAGCCCTCGTCCGCCGCCGTACGCCAGGCGTCGGGGTCGGGTGCGGGGGCCGGCGCGGGCGCGGGCGCCGGAGCCGTCCGGCCGGCCGGGGGCTGGTTGTACGACGGTGGCGCCGACGGCCGTGTTCCGAATCCGTCCATTGTGGTGCCGAGACCTCCGGCACCCGGCGTGGTCGTACCGTCGGTGCCGGAGCTGCCCGGGGTACGGGTCGGCAGCTTCGGTCGGGCCGGCGGCGCGGCCGGCGCGGACGCCGCGCTCGGCTGGCTGCCGTTGCCGTTGCCGGTGCGCAGCCCGGCCTCGGCCGGAGCGGCGGTGGTGGGCGTGGGCGGCTCGTCGAAGTTGGGCCGGGTGAAGATCGCGGTGGCGTCGTCGCCGTGCGACCGGAACCAGACCGCCTCCATCTCCCGGAAGATCGGAGCCTCGGCGGGGAAGTCGGGCCGGGTGCTGACCGGTGCGGCGGGCACCGAGGGCGCGGCCGGCGGTGCCACCGCGCCCGGCCCGGCGACCGGGCCGACCGGGAGGCCCTGGACGCCGCGCCCGTCGGCGGCATCCGCGGTGTCCGCGGTGGAGCCACGCCGAGGCAGCGGGTCGACGGTCGGGTAGGCCACGGTCGGGCTGCCCAGCGAGGCACCCGCGCCGTTGCTGTAGGCCGGTCGTGCCGGCGGGAGCGGGGCGGCGGGTGCCGGAGCCGCGGGTACGGGAGCGGCGGGCGCGGCCGGCGCGGGTGGCATGCTCGAACGCGGACCGGTGTAGCCACCCGCCTGTACGGCAGGGGTGGTGTCCCGCGAGTCCAGCGGCGACTGCCACTGAGCGGGTGCCGGAGTGCTGGTCCGCCACTGGTCGGGCAGCGTCGCCGCCGACGTGGCGGCACCGGCGAACTGCTCGGCGTGACCGACCGGGGTGAGCGGGTTCTGCTCCACGGCCATCGGCTGACGCGGCCGGGTGAGCACCTGCTCGCGGCCCCGGTTGCTGGGCAGCACCACGGTGGCGGCGGGCAACGTCACCTGAGCGACGGTGCCGCCCTCGACGTTGCGGCGCAACTCCACCCGGATGCCGTAACGGGAGGCGAGCCGGCTGACCACGGCCAGACCCATCAGCCGGAACGCGGCGACGTCGACGCTCGGCGGGGCCGCCAGCCGCCGGTTGAGCGAGTCGAGCTGATCGTCGGTGAGGCCGAGCCCACGGTCCTCGATCTGGATCAGGACGTAGTCGCGGATCCGGCGACCGTCGGCGACCACAGTGGTGTTCGGCGGCGAGAACCGGGTGGCGTTGTCGAGGAGTTCGGCGACGAGACGTACCACGTCGTTGACCGCGTGCGCGGCCACCGAGATGTCGGTGTCCACCGTCCCGAACTCGATGCGGTTGTACAGCTCCACCTCAGACTGGGCGGCGCGCAGGATATCCACCACCAACGCGTTGTCGTGACGCGGTGCGGCAGAGTCGGCGCCGGCCAGGACCAGCAGGTTCTCGTCGTTGCGGCGCATTCGGGTGGCCAGGTGGTCCAGTTCGAAGAGCTGCGCGAGCCGCTTCGGGTCCTCCTCGCCGCGCTCGATCGCGTCCAGCTCGCCGATCATCCGGTCGACCAGGGTCTGACTGCGGCGGGCCAGGTTGAGGAACATCGCCGAGACGCTGGTACGCAGTGCCGCCTGCTCGGCTGCGACCCGTACCGCCTCCCGGTGTACGACGTTGAAGGCCAACGCCACCTGACCGACCTCGTCGCGGGTGTTGAGCTGGATGGGGTCCCGGACCTGTCGGACGATCTCGTCCACCCCGCCGTCACCCACGCTGCCCATGTTCTGCAGCCGCTGCACGGCGTCGGGCAGGTCGTGGTTGGCCACCGAGAGGGCGCCCTCACGCAGCCGGCGCAGCGAGTGGTTGAGCGAGCGGGCCAGCACCACGGCCAGCGACACGGCGATGATCAGGGTCAGCAGCACCAGGACCGACTCGACCACGGCCTGCCGGATGACGTCCGAGCGAGCCTCGTCGGCCTGCTGGAGCAGTCGGTCCTGCAGTTGGATCTCGGCCCAGCGCATCAGGTCGTTCACGGCCCCGATGGCCGCGGTGGCGTCCTGGGCGGTGACCAGCGGGCGCTGCCCGACCGAGCGGGTGATGTCGGTGGCCACCCGGTCGGCCAGGCCGACCGCGTCGCCGGAGACGGTGCTGTCGACCAGGGCGCGCTGCACCGGGTCGGCGGCCAGCGAAAAGGCGACCAGGGCCTCCTGTTGACCGGTCAACGTTGCCACGAAGGAGGAGAACTGCTCCGAGTCGAGCTGGCCGGCCGACAGCGCGGTGAAGGCGACTGCCTCTTCCTCGGCGACGGAAGCCTTGGCGCGGGCGAAGGCGGCGACCGCGCGGCGGCTGTCCGCCAGGCTCTCGTCGCCGGGCAGCTGGGCCAGACCGTCACCGTACGAGACCAGGTCGGTGAGGATGACTCCGTAGCGGAGCACCGCCTCGGCGACCGCCATCTGCCGGCGGTCCAGCACTTCCTGACGGGTGCCGTCCAGGGTGGCCAGGTGATCGTCGATGGCGGCCAGCCGGTCGCGTACTGCGGCCGGCACCTCGCCGATCCGGCCCCGCTCGGCGCGGTACTTGTCCACCTGCTGCTGCGTCTGGCGGACCCGCAGGTTGTACGCGTCGGCCGGCTGCTGCGGAGCGGCCAGGTAGGCGGCCGCGGCCATCCGTTCGGCCTGGAGGTCCTGGGTGAGGGCGCTGACGTCGACGGAGAGGGCGGTCAGTGACCGGGCCCGGGTGGCGTCGAATGCGCCCTCGCCGACGGCGATCAGGCGTACCGTGGCCAGCGCGATCACCGCCGCTACCGGGACGACCAGAATCAGTGCCAACTTGGACCGGATCCGGGCGTCACGCAGTCTCGGCATCCGTCGGCGCGCGCGCCGACCGCTGTCGCCGAGCGCGGGCAGGGTCGTCGGTCCGGTGCTCACGACATCGCCTCCGTCGTTTCTTCCCCGCCTGAGCCGCCGAGCCATGCCGTAAGCGGAGGGGACCACGCGCGGCACGGCCGCGATTTCATCAGAGATGATCGTGTTTGGGAAGCCGCAGTGAGGTAGGAAACGGTCGGACGGAGCGCATCCCGTGATCCGGTCAACTGATACCTTCATTTCCGCAAGCCCCTGAACAGGGCATGTAACTCCAGAGTGGTCACGCGTGTATGCAAAGTGAGCTTTTGCAAACATTGCGTTACCCCAGCATGTGGGATGGCCGTCCCGAAAATGCTGCCGGGGTCCGCGCTTGACCACAGCGCCGGCCATTGGCAAGGTTTTGCAGGCTTCGCGCACACCGTACGGCAGAGGAGATCCCGTCCTCCACTGAGGACGGATTAGCGGCGGTGACCGGGCAGCGCCCGCGCCCGCACCTGGAGGACTGAGTTGAGCCCCATCCGCTCCGCGACCATCGCGGCGCTCGCATCGGCCGTAGTGGCCACCACGCTCACCGGCTGCCAGTTTGGCGAGGCGGAACAGGACACGAGTCCGATCGTGATCGCCGCCGATCTCGAACTCTCCGGCGCCGGAGCCACGGTTGGCCAGACATACCAGCGAGCCCTCAAACTCAAGGTCGATCAGTTGAACGCCTCCGGAGCACTGAACGGCCGGAAGATCGACCTGAAGGTGAAGGACAACCGTTCCGACTCCGCCGAGTCACTTCGCAACATCGTCGACTTCAGCAGCGATTCGAAGGTCAGCGCCATCATCATGGGCGGCTGCAACGAATGCGCGGTCGGAGCGGTCGGGACCATCAACGAGAAGCGGATTCCCACCATTGCGCTAGCCGCTTCCGGCGCGATCGCCGCGCCTGCCGCCCAACGGCGCTACGTGTTCAAACTGGGCCCTAACGCCCCGGACAGCGCCGCCGCACTGACCACCGAACTGCGACGCAACAACATCCGCAAGGTGGGGATGCTGGTCAGCGACGACGACTATGGCCAGGAGGGTGCGACAGCACTCAAGAGCGAGCTGGACAAGGCCAACATCACGCTTCGACAGCAGCGGATCAAGACCACCGGCACCGACGTCAGCCAGCAGGTCCAGCAGCTCGCGTCGGGCAAGCCCGACGCGATGGTCTTCTGGACCCCGCCGGAGCAGGCGACACTGGCCGCCACCAGCGCCCAACAGACCACCTTCCGCGGGTCGATCTACTTCGACGCGGCGGCGGCCGGGGATCTCTTCCTGGGCGCGGCGGCCAAGGCGACCGAGAAGGCCACGCTGATCTTCACGCAGACCATGGTGATCGACGACGTGATCGCGACCACGCCGGCCAAGGCGGCCCGGCGGCAGTGGTTCCAGGACTACACGGCACGCTTCGGTGGCTACAACGGGTCCTCGTCCTTCGCCGCGGACGCCGTCCAACTGATCGCCGACGCCGAACTGCGCGCCGGTGGCGAGATCGGGAAGGTGGACCGCGACGGCATCCGGGACGTGCTGGAGACGTCCCAGATGGACGGCCTCTCCGGCCCGATCCGCATGACGCCGGACAACCACAGCGGCCTGATGCCGCAGGCGCTCACCACGCTTGTCGCCCGCAATGGTCGCTGGCGGTTGGCGGGGTAACGCTTCTGGGCCTCGTGTAGCTCGCTGGTCCGGCGGGTTCGTCGAGTGCCGGGTGGGGTGTGGCCGACCGTGCCCGGCTCCGGGCGGTCAGGCTTGATCCCTCCGCCGGGCACGGTCGGCCACACCCTTCGCACCTGCGGCTTCGACGGAACGGGCCGGCCTCCATGCTGGGGGCCGGCCCTTCGCGTTTCTTGTGATTGATCTCTTCTGTTGGGTTAGCGGCTGCTTGTGGTTTCTCGCACCCAGGGCAGGGCGATCCGCTCGATCAGCAGGAGCGCCGTGTAGAGCAGGATGCTCACCAGCGCCACCAGCATGATCGCCGCCCAGGCGGTGGCGGCGTCGCCGATGCCGGCGTACTGCGTGATGACGTAGCCGAGACCGCTCTCGCCGGCCTGGAACTCACCGATCACCGCACCGATCGCGGCCAAGGGCATGGCCACCTTGAGCCCGACGAAGATCTGCGGCAGCGCGGCCGGGAAGCGCACCTTGCGGAACGCCTGCCAGCGGGAGGCGTTCCAGGAACGCACCAGTTCGGCCAGGTCGGCCGGCGTGGTGGTCAGCCCGGTCGCGGTGGACAGCACGATCGGGAAGAAGCAGAGCAGGAACACCATGGTCAGGATCGGCTTCTGGCCCCAGCCGAGCGCCACCACCAACAGCGGGCCCAACGTGATCTTCGGCACCGCGTTCACCGCGACCAGCAGCGGCGTGAACATCCGCTCCACAGTGCGGGAGCTGGCCAGGGAGAGCCCGATCAGCACACCGGCGGCCACCGAGAGGGCGAAGCCGGTCAGGATCTCCAGCGTGGTGTCCCAGGTGTGCTCCAGCAACTGGGCCGGCTTTTCGACGAACGCGCTGAGCACGTCACCGGGCGGCGGCAGGGCGACCGGGTGGACCAGTTCCAGTCGGGCGATCAGCCACCACGCCGCCAGCGCGATCAGGATGCCGACCGCGGGCAGCACCGCCTCGGCCCCGGCCCGAAGACCGGCACCTCGACCCGTACGCCCCGTCTCGGGGCCAGCACTCGGGGGCGGGGGTTCCGCCACCGCCGGGTCCGCCGACCGGACGTCGGTCATCTCTGTCCTCCTCGAAATCCCACGGCCCACTGAGGGCCGACGAGCGACGGGGGTACGCCCCACCGGAACCGGCGGGACGTACCCCCTGATGACGACCGGACGATCAGGCCTTCGGCGCGAGGCTGAAGTCGATGATCTGCTCGGGGGTGATGGTCTGCTTCAGCGCGCCGGCGCCCTGCAGGATGGCGATGCTCTTGGCGACCCGACCGCTGTCCAGGGTGCCGATCGCGGTGCCGGTGTTGCCGGAACGGACGTACGCGGCCATCAGCTCCAGCTCGGCGGCGGCGGAGACCGGGTTGGTGGCGTCGACGTTCTTCTTCAGGATGTCGGCGGCCTCCTTGGAGTTCGCCAGGCTGTACTCCAGGCCCTTGAGCAGCGCCGCGGTGAACCGCTTCACCATCTCGGGCTTCTCCTTGGCGATCTTCGAGGAGGTGATCAGCACGTTGCCGTAGAGGTCCTGCATCACGTTGCTGTACGGCAGCATGACGGCCTTCTTCTTGGCCGCCGCCTCGATGGTGGGCTGACCGACGACGAACTGACCGATGCCGTCGACCGACCCGGAGGCCAGCGTGCCGATCAGGTTCTGCGCCTCACCGTTGACCCAGGTCACCTTGCTCGCGTCCACGCCGGCGAGCCGGGCGTACGTCGGGAAGAGGTTGCGGACCACGGACCCGGGGGTGTCGGCGAGCTTCTTGCCCTCCAGGTCCTTCGGCGAGCTGATGTTCTTGCCCTCGACGGTGGCGATGCCCGCCATGGTGCGCTGCTGAATCGCGGCCACCACTGTGAAGTCCTTCGCCTGGCCGTTGCCGAACTGGAGCAGGCCGCCGGTGAGGTCGATCGGGCCGAAGTCGGCCTGACCGCCGACAACGGTCTGGATCACGCCACCGGTGCCCTGACCGGCCTTGATCTCGACGTCGAAGCCGGCGTCCTTGAAGAAGCCCTTGTCCTTCGCCACCCAGGCGTAGGAGTCACGGCCGAAGTTGCCGAACGAGGTGAGGTAGGTCACCTTGTCCGGCGTCTTGCCATTGCCGCCCTTGGCGTCATCGGCCGAATCCGACCCGCTGCTGCAGGCGGAGACAAGGGCGAGGGCGGTGGCCAGCGCGGCCGTAGCGACCGTACGGGTCAGCCTTCTCATCAGTGCACCATGTCCTTTCCGACCGGGGCCGGCAGGCCACCGGAGGGGGTTGTCGTGACGGGCCGGCGAGAGGGGTGGAAGCCGGGCGCCGCCGTCGTGAGGGGACTCTTCGCGGGCACAGCGTACGAGAAACCCACAGTTGCGACGCCAGGCGTATCGGGTTGCGGAACGGAAACAACCTGACGACCACCCCACGCGGTGCCATACCTCGAGCGGGCAGCTAGCCTTTGTCGGATTCCTGACCGTCGACTCAGCGGAGGTACGCCGGAGATGATCCGACTGTCCGGGGTGTCCCGTACCTTCGAGGGCCGATCCGGCCGGGTCGAGGCGCTGCGCGGCATCGACCTCGACGTCGCCGAGGGCGAGTTCGTCGCCGTGCTCGGCCGCTCTGGCTGCGGCAAGTCCACCCTGCTGCGACTGATCGCCGGGCTGCTCCCGCTGAGCGCCGGTGAGATCACCGTCGCCGGTACGCCGATCACCCGCCCCCGCCAGGACATCGCCATGCTGTTCCAGAAGCCGGCGCTGCTGCCCTGGCGCACCGTGCTGGACAACGTCCTGCTGCCCGTGGAGGTCTTCGGCTGGGGCCGTGCCAAGCACCGGGAACGGGCCCGGCAACTACTCGACGTGGCCGGGTTGGCCGGCTTCGAGAAGCGGCTGCCGCACGAACTCTCCGGCGGCATGCAGCAACGGGTGTCGCTGTGCCGGTCATTGATCGGCAACCCCCGGGTGATGCTGATGGACGAACCGTTCTCCGCTTTGGACGCGCTCACCCGCGAGGAACTCTCCGGCGAACTCCAGCGGGTGCACATGGAGAACAAGCCGACAATCGTCTTCGTCACCCACTCGATCGACGAGGCGGTGCTGCTCGCCGACCGGGTGGTCGTGCTGAGCCCCCGCCCCGGCCGAATCCGCAAGGTCGTCGACGTGACCATCCCCCGGCCCCGCACGCTGGGCCGCAACGCCCACCTGGCCGACGTCGCCCAGGTCAGCGCCGACCTGCACGAACTACTGATGGAACGCGAGCAGCCGGCCACCGCCGGCGCGGAAGGACACTGACCATGCGGGTGTCGGTCTTCACCGAGCCGAACCGTGGCGCCAGCTACGACACCCAGCTCCGGTTCGCCCGGCTGGTCGAGGCATGCGGCTACGAGGGCTTCCTCCGCGCCGACCACTACCAGTCGATGGGCGCCGACCCGGGCCTACCCGGCCCCACGGACGCCTGGCTGACCCTCGCCGCCCTGGCCCGGGAAACCCAGCGGATCCGGCTCGGCACCCTGGTGACGTCGGCCACGTTCCGCCTGCCCGGTCCCCTCGCGGTGATGGTCGCGCAGGTCGACCAGATGAGCGGTGGCCGTGTCGACCTGGGCATCGGCGCCGGCTGGTACGAGCGCGAGCACACCTCGTACGGCATCCCGTTCCCAGCCGTCAGCGAGCGCTTCGACCGACTGGCCGAGCAGCTTGAGGTGCTCACCGGGCTGTGGGCGACCCCGCCCGGCCAGACCTACAGCTACACCGGCGACCACTACCGGCTGGTGGACGCTCCCGCCCTGCCCAAGCCGGTGCAGGTGCCCGGCCCGCCGATCATCGTGGGCGGACGTGGGCCCAAGCGCACACCCGAACTGGCCGCCCGGTACGCCGACGAGTTCAACATGCCGTTCAAATCCGTGGCCGCCACCGCCGAGGCGTACGACCGGGTGCGCGAGGCGTGTGAGCGCACCGGACGGACGGAGTCCGGGCGCGACCCGTTGGTGCTCTCCGCCGGGATCGTCGTCGCCATCGGCCGGACCGACGCGGAGGCCCAGCGTCGGGCCGCGCCCCTGCACGAGAAGAGCGCGCTGCCACCGGAGGACCCGGTGGTCGGGTCCCCCGCGCAGCTCGCGCAGCGGATCGGTGAGTTCGCCGCGATCGGCACCACGCGGGTCCACCTACGCCTGATCGACTTCGATGATCTCGACCACCTTGAGCTGATCGCCGCCGAGGTGCTGCCCCAACTGGACGGAGCACGATGACCGACGTGATCGACGGAACCGAACTCGGCCCGGTGGGTCAGGAGATCGTGTACGAGAACGACCGGGTCCGGGTCTGGCACATCCGGCTCGAGCCGGGCGAGCGGCAGCCGCTGCACCGGCACGACCACCCCTACCTTGTGGTGGCGATCGAGGGCGCCAAGAACGTTATACAGACTGTCGACGGGACCCGGATCGACGCCGACGAGCCCACCGGCGGAGTGGTCTACCGGGACCCGGGCGCGGTGCACATGCTGACCAATGTCGGAGATACGACTTACCTGGCCCGGCTGGTCGAACTCAAGTAGACCCGCCGATGGCCACCGGTGTGCCGCGCGGCGCGCCGGTGGCGATCGGGTGTACCAGGTGCGTAACGTGCCGGACATGGCCTTTCGGACCTGGGGCAGACTGCTGCTCACGGCGCTCGGGGTGAGCGTGCTGGCCGGAGCCGGCCAGCTCGGCGTCGCATACGGTTTCGGCATTGTTCGCCTGACCGGCGCATTCACCGGTACGACAGTCAACCAGTGGCCGGCCCAGCTGGTCTGGGTGGGCTGGTTCGCCGCGAACGCCGCAGTCGCCGGCGCCGTCGTAACCGGACGCCTCGCTCGCCGCGACGCCCCGGCAGCCAGCACCGGCCGGCAACTGGCGGTCGCTGGCGCGGCAGCGCTCGGCGCCACAGTCATCGCCCCGCTCTGCATGCAGCCCGCCCGCGCCGCGGAGCTGATCTCCGTCGACCCGGTCTGGGCGGTGGGCATCTGCGCCGTGGTCGGCGCGGTGATCGGGGCAGGCGCGGCGATCGCCGTCCTGTTCCGGCCCGAGCTGGGCTGGAACATGGCCGCCGTGGCCGGCGCGGTCTGGCTCCTGGCGCTGATCTCCGTCCTACCGTCGCTCGGCACCGCCGGCCCACTGCCGACCGTCCGACTCGGCGTACTGGAACCGAGCTGGCTCGACGACGCCGCGGCACAGCGGCTGGCGCTGCTCCTGCTGCCCACCGTGGCGCTACTGGCCGGCGCGGCTACCGCCGCGCTGGCTCGCTGGCGGGGCCAGGTTCCACTGGTCAGCGGGGCCACCGGGGTGGCCGGTCCGGTACTGGTGGCGTTCGCCTACCTGACCGCCGGTCCGGGCGACGCGGTGGACCGCTACCAGGCCACCCCCTACTACGGCTCGTTGATCGCGATCCTCGCCGGGGCGCTCGGCGCGGCCGCCGCCGCGCTGCTGCGCTGGCCGACGAGCACCCGTACCACCGACCCGCAGGCCATCGAGCCCACCGCCATCCTGCGCCCACTGCCCGCCGGCCCGGCGCTGCCCAGCGCCACGAACGACCGGGACACCGCCGAACGCCCCGACACGGAGACAACCAACGCCGAGCTGGCCACCACGCAGCCCGGCGGCGTCGTTGCGGGTCCGCGGGCAGCGGGCGACCCCGATGGCGTACGCACAGTCCCGGCCCACTGGGACTGGCCGACGACCACCGCGAGCGGCCAGCACGGCCCGACTCCCGCCGCTCCTCCGTCTCAGGCCGCTCCTCCGTCTCCCGCCGCTCCTCCGTCTCAGGCCGCTCCTTCGTCTCCGGCCGCCCCGACTCAGCCCGCCGCCTGGCTGACCGCGCCGACCGGTGAGTTCACCGCCAAGGGGCAGACGCCTCCGGCGCGCCGTGATGGTGTCCCGGCCACGGCCGAGCCCTCGGCCGGCACCGACGTCAGCAACGTCGCCGACGCCACCCCGACCAGCACCACGGCCGGACGCACCGACGCCGCGACCCCGACGGGTGGCCGAGCGGTCGACGAGCCGGCCGGCAGCGCGGCGACGGACACGAGCGGCAGGCCGACCGGTAGTAGGCGCACCACCCGCAGGTCCGCAGCCGTTCCGACCAGCCCGGAAACACCCAGCGCCGGCACGCCCAGCGCCGGCACGCCCATTCCCGCCACCGGCAGCACGGCCCGGACCAGCACTGCCGCGGGCGGCACCGGCAGTGGCACGGAGGCGACCAGCACATCCCCGACTGGCAGGAGCGCTTCCAGTTCCGTCGCCGCCGCCACGGGCACGACCCCGTCGGGGGCGGCCCCGACCGGCACAGGCACGACCAGCGCGGGCACGACCAGCGCGGGCACGACCAGCGCGGGCACGACCAGCGCGAGCGCGGGGTCGGGCACGAGCACGGGGGCGACCAGCGCGGGAACGGCCGACCACGGCACGCCCGAGGCGCCGCTGACGATCAAGCCGCGACGGCCCCGCAAGTCGAAGGCCAACCCGGACGCCACCGCTTCCGACACGGCTGACGGCGTGTCGCCTGACGGCTCGGCGACCGCCAACGAGACGACCACCCGCGAGACGACCCCCGGCGAGACAGTCACCCGCGAGACGGCCACTGGCCGCGCCACGAAGGGCACCCGGCCGGGCAGGTCCGCCGACAGCACCGGCTCCGACGCGACCGCCGGCACTCCGGTGGCCAGCCAGGGGAGCCCGGGTGAGCAGTCGAGTTCGACGATCGAGGCTGCCTCTGCTTCTGCCGCCGGCACGGCAGCAGCAGACGCCACCGCTACCGCTACCGGCACGAAGCGAGCACCGGCCACCCCCGTCACCGGGTCGAAGCGAGCGCCGGCCACCTCGGCGACCGCCGGAGCCGACTCGACGCAGGCGCCTACCGACCCGGAATCCCCGACCACGGCAACCAACGCCACACAGGAACCGACCACCGCGGGCGAGGCGCAAGCACCGACCACCGCGACCGGCACGACGCGAGCACCGGCGGTACCGACGACCGCGACCGGCCACCCTGGTGCGGAAGCCACTGTCTCCCCGCGCGTCCCGAAGGCCGGCCCGGGCAGCAAAGCAGCACCGGCCGACGCGACCTCCCCGGCCAGCGATTCTGCAATCACCGGGGTTCGTGGCACCGACAGCGCACGGCCCGCCGCCGAGGACGTTCCCGGCGCCGGGTTGTTCGGGGCCACCGCCGCCAGTGACCCGGATGCGGACCGCTGGACGCCCGCGCCGTCGGCCTGGCCGGTCACCTCGACGTGGACGGTGCCACCGCAGACCTCCGAGCCGGGGGCCACTGGGGCAACGGCATCGGAGGGGTCGAGCGGGCCCGACGAGCCGAGCGAGCCGATGCCCAGGCCCCGGCATCGGGCACCCTTGCCGGACCTGAGCCGGGCCGGCACCTGGAACGCATTCGACACCTCTCGGCGCGCCAGGTCGGCGGAATCGCAGGACAGCTCGACGGCACGGACAGCGCCGACCGAAGCCAGCGCGACGACCGCTCCGGCCGAACACCCGGGCCGGGCAGAGTCCCCGGGCGCGGTGGGCGCGCCCTCCGGCACCGCCACCAGCGCCACCAGCGCCACCGCCGCCCCCGCCAACAGCGCAACCGCCGCCGGCGCCACCACGAGCAGCGCCACCACGAGCAGCGCTACTACCAGCGGCAGCGCCGACGCCGACGATTTGGCGCCTACTGACGCCACGTCGGCAGCGCCGACGCCCCCGAAGCTGGCAGAGCAACCCTCCCGGCGAGGGCGGCTCGGCGGGTTGTTCCGCCGCAACCGGTCCCGCGCGGACGAGGAGAGCCCGACAACGTCGGACTCGGCGGAACCGCTGGCGACCCAGGACGAGGAATTCGTCGACTGGGTCGCCGGTCTGAGCAAGCCGGTGTCGGACAACGAGCCCGAGCAGGAAAACGGCCGCCGGTCGTTGCGCTCCACCGGTCGACACCATCGCGAATGACCAACCGCGACTGACTCCACCGCGCCGGGCGCAAACGCACCGATCGGCCGCCGTTTGATCGACTCGGGTTCACGGAAACCGGGCTATCCCACCGACCTGGACACCCCGACATCCATGAACCCGAGTCGATCGCCCCGCGACGCCTCCGCCCAGCGGGCACGCAGGCCGACCCCGTGACGCCCGCGGGACCCAGGGACCCGCGAGGCCCAGGGACACCCGGGACGCCCCGGAGACGGCCCACCCTCCAGGTGGGTCAGGCGAGCGGTAGGTAGACCCGGCTGCCGCCGGAGACGAACTCCTCCGACTTGTCCTTCATGCCGCGCGCCGCGTACTCCTTGAGTTCTTGGGTGATCTTCATGGAGCAGAACTTCGGGCCGCACATCGAGCAGAAGTGCGCGGTCTTCGCCGGCTCGGCGGGCAGGGTCGCGTCGTGGTACGAGCGCGCGGTCTCCGGATCCAGCGAGAGGTTGAACTGATCCTCCCAGCGGAACTCGAACCGGGCCTTCGACAGGGCGTCGTCCCAGTCCTGCGCGCCGGGGTGCCCCTTGGCCAGGTCCGCCGCGTGGGCCGCGATCTTGTACGCGATCACGCCCGCCTTCACGTCGTCCCGGTCCGGCAGGCCGAGGTGTTCCTTCGGCGTGACGTAGCAGAGCATCGCCGTGCCGAACATGCCGATCATCGCGGCGCCGATCGCCGAGGTGATGTGGTCGTACGCGGGCGCGATGTCGGTGGTCAGCGGACCGAGCGTGTAGAAGGGCGCTTCGTGGCACCACTCCTGTTGCAGGTCCACGTTCTCCTTGATCTTGTGCATCGGTACGTGGCCGGGGCCCTCGATCATCACCTGGACGTCGTACGCCCAGGCGATCTTCGTCAGCTCGCCGAGGGTGCGCAGCTCGGCGAACTGCGCCTCGTCGTTGGCGTCGGCGATCGAGCCGGGGCGCAGCCCGTCACCGAGAGAGAACGTCACGTCGTACTTCGCGAGCAGCGCGCACAGCTCCTCGAAGTTGGTGTAGAGGAAGTTCTCCTCGTGGTGCGCCAGGCACCACGCCGCCATGATCGAACCGCCTCGGGACACGATCCCGGTCACCCGGTCCACGGCCAGCGGCACGTACGGCAGGAGCACACCGGCGTGCACGGTCATGTAGTCGACGCCCTGCTCGGCCTGCTCGATCACGGTCTCCCGGAACACGTCCCAGCTCAACTTCACCGGGTCGCCGCCGACCTTCTCCAGCGCCTGGTAGATCGGCACCGTCCCGATCGGCACCGGCGAGTTCCGCACGATCGCCTCACGGGTTTCGTGGATCCGCTTGCCGGTGGACAGGTCCATCACGGTGTCCGCCCCCCAGCGGGTGGCCCAGGTCAGCTTCTCCACCTCCTCAGCGACCGACGAGCTGACCGCGGAGGTGCCGATGTTGGCGTTCACCTTGACCAGGAACGCCTTACCGATGATCGCCGGCTCGCACTCCGGGTGGTTGACGTTGAGCGGGAGCACCGCCCGACCGGCGGCGATCTCGGCCCGTACGAGTTCCGGGTCGACGTTCTCCCGGATCGCCACGAACTCCATCTCCGGGGTCACCACACCGGCCCGCGCGTACGCGAGCTGGGTGGGCCGGTGACCGTCCACCCCGGCGAGCGGCGTGCCCGCACCCCGCACCGGCGCCACGTCACCCCGCTCGGCGATCCACGGTCCGCGCAGCGGCGGCAGCCCCACCTCCGGGTCCGAACCGGGACCGGACGTGTCGTAGAGCCGCACCGGCGGCAGGTCTCCGGTCAGCCCCACCTCCGCGAACGGCACCCGGACATCCGGCCGCGAACCCTCGACGTACACCTTGCCTCGTGCGTGCATGACAGCCTCCCTGGTGATCAAGCGGACCAGCCGAAGTGGTTCAGCGGCCCACGTCCCGCGCCCAGCTCCCAGCCCCGCGCGCCGGTCAGCGCACGGAGCACGTACTCCTTTGCGGCCCCCACGGCGGCCGGCACCGGGTCGCCCAGACCGAGCCGCACCGCGATCGCCGCCGAGAACGAACACCCGGTGCCGTGGGTGTGCCGGGTGGTCACCCGGGGTGCGCGCAACACTGTGGTGACGCCGCCGCCGTGCAGCACGTCGACCGCCTCACCCCCGTCGAGGTCCCCGCCGGTGACCACCACGTACTCCGGGCCGCCGGCCACCAGGGCCTCGGCGGCCACGACCATCGCGGCCACGTCGTCCACCGGGCGTCCGGTGATCGCCGCGGCCTCCGCGCAGTTCGGGGTCGCCACCCTGGCGTACGGCAGCAGCCGCTCCACAGCGCCCACCACGCCGAGCCGGTGACCACTCGTGGCGACCAGCACCGGGTCGACGACGAGTTGAGGCAGCCGGCCGTCCCGGGCCGCCTCGGCCACCACGTCCGCGATCGCCGGGGTGCCGAGCATCCCCGTCTTCACGGCGCAGACGGTGAAATCGGTGAGGACGCTGTCCAACTGCTCGATGACGGTGCGCGGGGGCAGCGGCAGCACCGCGTCGACACCCCGGGTGTTCTGCGCGGTGACAGCCGTGAGGACGCTTGTGCCGTACGCGCCCAGCGCGGCGAAGACCTTGAGGTCGGCCTGGATGCCGGCGCCGCCGCCGGAGTCTGAGCCTGCGATTGTCAGCAGTGTTCGCGGGGTCATGTTGCCTCTTTGGTTGCGGTTTGGGGCTGCGGCCGACCGTGCCCACTCCGGGCGGTCAGGCTTGATCCCTGCGTGGGCACGGTCGGCCGCAGCCCCGCTCGTGGGGACCTGGGTGCCTCCGCGCCGGGTTTTGAGAGCTTGGGTGTGACCGCCTCGACATAAGCGCTGTTCAGAATCGCGGCTGTCTCGGTCGGGTCTTTGGCTCGCATTAGTGCGCCGAGCACCGCTACCCCGACGGCTCCCGCCTTGACGCAGGCGGTTACCTGGTCTGGGGTTTCGACTCCGCCTAGGGCCAGCAGGGGTACCGGGCTGGCGCGGACCAGGCTGGCCAGCCCGGCAACACCCAATGGTGGGCCGTAGCCCGGCTTTGTTCTGGTGGGCCAGATTGGGGAGATGGTGGCGTAGTGCTCGGTGGTCAGGCGGTTCAGCTCGGCTTCGTCGTGGCAGGAGCGGCCGACCAGGCGGTGGGTTGGTGGTGGGTACGGGCCGGCGGCGGGTAGGTGCACGGCGTCGCCGCCGAGCGGGTCGGGGCCGGCCACTACGAGGGTCCCGCCGACGTCGGCGAGGATCGCGCG
This sequence comes from Micromonospora ureilytica, assembly GCF_015751765.1. NCBI lineage: Bacteria > Bacillati > Actinomycetota > Actinomycetes > Micromonosporales > Micromonosporaceae > Micromonospora > Micromonospora ureilytica. The sequence continues at coordinate 6,344,534 of NZ_JADOTX010000001.1, read as the reverse complement.
CAGGGCGGCGGCGAGGGCGGCGCGTTCGGCGCGGGGCAGGTCCTTCTCCCGCAGCACCACCCAGCGCACTCCCCCGGCCATGGCTCCCGCGATAACCCGCTCAAGGCCCCGGGAAGCGGCCAGCCGATCGGTCAGGACGACGACCCCCGACGGGATCTTGGAAGGAATAGGCCCCTCCAGGGGCAGATAGCTTCCAAGATCCGTGGGCGGCACCAAGCCGGTCACAGGTCGGGTCTTCCCTCGTCGGGAGTGGAGGCGAGGGCGTGGAAGCGGCGGGCGATCCGGCCCGCGCCCGCGGCCAGGCGCCCGGCCTCGACCGCGTACCGCATCGCGGTGGCCATCGCCACCGGGTCGGCGGCCCGGGTGACAGCGCTCGCCAGCAGCACCCCGTCACAGCCCAGCTCCATCGCCAGCGCCGCGTCGGACGCGGTGCCGATGCCGGCGTCGAGGATCACCGGCACGTCCACCACCTGCCGGATGAGTCGAATGTGGTGCGGGTTGCCGATGCCGAGCCCCGAACCGATCGGCGAGCCGGCCGGCATCACCGCGGCGCAGCCCACGTCGGCGAGGCGGCGGGCGAGCACCGGGTCGTCGCTGGTGTACGGCAGCACGGTGAAGCCGTCGGCGACCAACTCCTCGGCGGCGCGGAGCAGCTCCACCCCGTCGGGCAGGAGGGTTCGCTCGTCGCCGATCACCTCCAGCTTGACCCAGTCGGTGTCGAACGCGTCCCGGGCCAGCCGGGCCACCTTCACCGCCTCGGTCGCCGTGTGGCAGCCGGCGGTGTTCGGCAGCAGGCGTACGCCGCATCGGTCCAGCAGCTCCAGCAGCCCACCGGCGGAGCCCGGCGCCGTGCCCACCCGGCGCAGCGCCAGTGTGACCAGGTCGGTGCCGGACGCCCGGATCGCCTGCTCCAACACGTGCAGGTTCGCGGCGCCGCCGGTGCCAAGGATCAGGCGTGAGGTGAAGGTCTCCCCACCCAGTTCGAATGGCACGCCGCTCACCCGCCCTGCGCCGCGGTGAGCACCTCGACCCGGTCACCGTCGCGCAGCACCCGCGCCGGCCAGCCGGCCCGGGGCACCACCTCGCCGTTCACCGCGACCGCCACCCCACGCGGGTGCGGCACGACGTCGCGGACCAGATCCGCCACCGACGCGTCAGCGGCGACGCTGCGCCCGGTCCCGTTCACGGTCAACTCCACAGGTCCCCCTCCGTCGTGGCTTCAGGTCCGCCCGACGCGGCACCGCCGAAGCGGTCGGCCCGGAAAGGCGTGAGCAGCGGGTCGGGTACGCCGCCGAGCACCAGATCGGCGATCAGGTCGGCGGTGATCGGGGTCAGCACGATGCCGTGCCGGTGATGCCCGGTGGCGGCCAGGACGTCCGGCCGGTCGGGCAGCGGCCCGAGGATCGGCGCGTTGTCCGGGGTGCCCGGGCGCAGCCCGGCGATCGCCTCGACCAGGTCGTACTCGGCCAGTTCGGGCAGCAGGTCGACCCCGGCGCGCAGCAGCCGCTGCACAGCGCCTGCGGTGACAGTGGTGTCGGAGCGTTCCTCGACCGTCGCGCCGAGCACGACCTCGCCGTCGGCTCGGGGCACCAGGTAGACGTGCTCGCCGTCGGCGTACCCCCGGATCACGTGCCGGAAGCCCGGCGCGACGCCGTCGGGCGCGCGGAGTCGGAGGATCTGGCCCTTCACCGGCCGCACGGGCAGGCCGGTGAGCGCGGCGGCCCCGCAACCGGCGGCGACCACAGTGACCTCGGCGTCCACATCGGACAGGTGTCGGACCGGCCGCGGCACGAGCACCGCGCCAGTCCGCTGCGCGGCCGCGCGCAAGGCCGGCACCAGCAGCCGGGGGTCGACCTGGTGGTCGGTGGGCGCGAGGGCGCCGCCGCGCACCCGTGGGGCGAGCGCCGGTTCGCGGTCGCGCAGCTCGCTGGGGCGCAGCGGCGTCACGGGCAAACCCAAAGCCTGCTGGTACGCCCACAGCCGGCGCGCCTCGGCCAGGTCGTCGCCGGTGAGCCCGACCACCAGGGTGCCCTCGGTCCGGTAGCCGATCTGGCATCCGGTCAGCTCGGTCAGCTCGGCGGCGAACGCCGGCCAGCGGGCGGCTGACGCCAGCAGCAACCCGGTCAGCTGCCGCTCACCGAAGTACGCCTCGGCGACCGGGGAGAGCATGCCGGCGGCCACCGCCGACGCCCCCGAACCTGGTGCCGGATCGTGCACCTCCACCCGCAGCCCTCGCGCGGCGCAACGCCAGGCGATCGCCAGCCCGATCGGCCCCGCCCCCACCACTGCCACGTCCGGCCGGACCCGGTCGCTCGACGGCGGTGACGGGGACCGGCCGGTCAGCACGTCAGGGCCTCGATCAGCTCGGCGGTGGCCCGTGCCGGGTCAGCGGCGGCGGAGACGGCACCGACCACCGCCACCCCGTACGCCCCGGCGGCCCGCAGCGCCGGCACCCGGACGGCGGTCACTCCGCCGATCGCGATGACCGGAACGTCGACGGCGTCGACGACGGCGCGTACCCCGGCGGGCCCGATGGGATCCGGCAGGCCGGTCTTGGTGCTTGTGGTGTGGCACGGCCCGACGCCCAGGTAGCTGGCGCCCGCCGCGACGGCGTCGCTCGCCGGGCCCGGGGCGCGGGCGGTGGCGCCCAGCACGCCGGTGGGGCCGAGCACCCGGCGGGCGGCGGCGACCGGCAGATCGTCGGCGCCGACGTGCCCACCGGCGGCGCCCACCGCCAACGCCACGTGCAACCGGTCGTTGACCAGGCAGGTCGCCCCGTACGACGCGCAGAGCGCCAGCACCCGCCTGGTCAGGTCGTACGCCTCGCGGTCGGTGGCGGAGTCCTCGACCCGGACCTGCACCACCAGCTCGGCGTGGGCCACGGTGAGGGCGGCGCGAACCACGGCGAGCGGGTCGCGACCGGGTCGGGTGTCGGTGATGAGATGCAATCGCCCCAGGGACGGCACGGCAACGCTCCTCCCTGCGCCGGCATTACCCGGATCAGGTTCAACGGTCGGGGGCTGTCAGCCCCCCTCTCAGCCCGGTACACCGGGCTCCCGTGGGTTACTTGCGTGTCACCGTACGACAGATCCGCCGGCCTGCCAAGGCGCGGGGTCGGCGGCGGCCGACGACCGGGCCGCGCCAAAACGAGCTAGATCCAATGGGGCACTTCATACGGTCCTGTTCGGAATGTCGCCCCCCGTTGCAGAACCGTTACCCGTCCGCATCTTGCCCGACATCGAGCCAGCCGAATTAATTTGTTCAGCGATTCGACAAAATGTCGGTGGGGGCACCTTGGCAGGGTGTGACCACCGGCTCCATCAGGGACGGCCTTCGGCGAGCCGACTCCCGCGATCTCCGTCACTACGACACAGGAGGCGGCGTGTCCCGTTCTCGTCGTGCCCGTTTACCCATCACCGCAACCCTGATCTCCCTGGCCATGGCCTCGACCACCCTGTTCGGCGCGCCCGCCCAGGCGGCCGCCCAGGTCCCCCCACGGGATGCGAAAGCCGCAGCCCCGGTCAGCCAGGTGGCGCCGAAGGCGCCAAAGGCCGCAGCCGATCCCTTCTCCGTCCTCGTCTTCTCCAAGACCGCCGGCTTCCGGCACGACTCCATCCCCACCGGCATCGCCGCCATCCAACAGCTCGGCGTCGCCAACGGATTCACAGTTGACAACTCTGAGGACGGCGCCGCATTCAACGACGCCAACCTGGCGAAGTACAAGGCCGTGATCTGGCTCTCCACCACCGGTGACGTGCTCAACGCCGACCAGCAGGCGGCGTTCGAGCGCTACGTGAAGGCCGGCGGCGGTTACGTCGGCATCCACGCCGCGTCGGACACCGAGTACAGCTGGGCCTGGTACGGCGACCTGGTCGGCGCGTACTTCGCCAACCACCCGCAGAACCAGCAGGCCACGGTCAAGGTGGAGGACCACGCCCATCCGTCCACTGCCGGTTTGCCGGACCGCTGGTCCCGGTTCGACGAGTGGTACAACTACCAGACCAACCCCCGGCCGGACGTACACGTGCTGGCCAGCCTGGACGAGAAGAGCTACACCCCCGGCGCCGGCGCGATGGGTGCGGACCACCCGGTCGCCTGGTGTCAGGACTACGACGGTGGCCGATCCTGGTACACGGGCCTGGGGCACACCCGGGAGTCGTACGCCGAGCCCGAGTTCCTCTCCCACCTGCTCGGCGGCATCCGCACCGCGGCAGGTGTCGAGAACGCCGACTGCGGCGCCTCGAAGACCTCGAACTTCGAGAAGGTCACGCTGGACAGCAACACCAGCAACCCGATGGAGTTGGACATCGCCCCCGACGGGCGGGTGTTCTACATCGAGCGCGACGGTCGCGTGCAGATCGTGAAGCCGGACACCGGCAACACCGTCACCGCCGTCGACCTGGACGTCTTCACCGGTAACGAGGACGGCCTCATCGGCATCCGGCTCGATCCGGACTTCGCCACCAACAACTGGGTGTACCTGTACTACGCCCCGAACGACGGGGTCACCCGCAACCTGCTGTCCCGTTTCACGGTGACCGGGGACACCATCAACCTGGCCAGCGAGAAGCAGGTGCTGCGGGTCGACACCCAACGCAACACCTGCTGCCACGCCGGCGGCAGCATGACGTTCGACGGCGACGGCAACCTCTACCTGGCCACCGGTGACAACACCAACCCGTTCGAGTCGAACTCGTACTCGCCGCTCGACGAGCGGTCGGGCCGCCAGGACTACGACGCGCAGCGCACCTCAGCCAATACGAACGACCTGCGCGGCAAGGTGATCCGGATCCACCCGGAGGACGACGGGACGTACACCGTTCCGGCGGGCAACCTCTTCGCGGCGGGCACCGAGAAGACCCGCCCCGAGATCTACGCGATGGGCTTCCGCAACCCGTTCCGGATCGGCACCGACCCGAAGACCAACACGCTGTACGTCGGCGACTACGGGCCGGACGCCAACACGAACAACCCGGACCGCGGCCCCCGCGGTCTGGTCGAGTGGAACATCGTCACGCCGGGCAACTACGGCTGGCCGTACTGCACCGGGACGAACGAGGCGTACAACGACTACACGTTCCCGTCCGGCCCGAGCGGCGCGAAGTTCGACTGCGCCGCGCCGGTGAACAACTCGCCGAACAACACCGGCCTGACCAACCTCCCGCCGGTGGTCCCGGCGACCGTCGACTACGGGTACGCCGGTGACGCGCGCTACCCGGAGATCGGTGGCGGCGGCGCCCCGATGGGCGGCCCGGCCTACCGCTACGACGCCGACCTCAACTCCAACCGCAAGTGGCCGGCGTACTACGACGGCAAGGCTCTGCTCGGCGAGTGGAACCAGAACAAGATGTACACCATGCAGGTGACCCCCGACGGCAAGTCGTTGGTGGACATCAACCAGCTGCTCACCGGCATGAGCATGATCCGGCCGATGGACTTCGAGTTCGGCCCGGACGGCGCGCTGTACCTGATCGAGTGGGGCAGCGGCTTCGGCGGCAACAACGACAACTCCGGCGTCTACCGGATCGACTACACCGCCGGTGACCGCGCACCGATCGCGGCGGCGTCCGCCAACCCGACCTCGGGTCCGGCGCCCTTGACTGTCACCTTCTCCAGCGCCGGCTCCCGGGACCCGGACGGTGGCACTCTCACCTACGCCTGGACCTTCGGCGACGGGCAGACCTCCACCGAGGCCAACCCGACCCACACGTACGCCACGGCGGGCAACTTCACCGCCCAGCTCACCGTCACCAACCCCAAGGGTCGTACGGCGGTGGCCAACGTGCCGGTCACAGTTGGCAACACCGCCCCGACGGTCACCATCGAGTTCCCGCCGGACGGCGGGTTCTTCAACTGGGGCGACCAGGTCCGCTACACGATCAAGGTGACCGACCCGGAGGACGGGGAGATCGACTGTGATCGGGTGGGGCTGCAGGTGCTGCTCGGTCACGACGAGCACGCCCACCCGCTGGAGCAGCACACCGGCTGCACCGGCACCGTCCAGACGTCGCTCGCCTCCGGGCACGGCGCCGAGGCGAACGTCTTCGCGGTCTTCGAGGCCACCTACACCGACGAGGGTGGTGCCGGCGGTGCCGGCGCCCTGACCGGCCGGCAGATCGAGGTCCTCCAGCCGAAGCAGAAGCAGGCCGAGTACTTCACCGCCACCGGGCGCGCCCCGGTGAGCACCGGCGGCGGAGACGCCGGCGTGACGCGGGAGGCCGGCGCCGACACCGCCGGTGGCGGCCAGAGCATCGCGTTCATCGAGGACGGTGACTGGTGGTCGGTCGCCCCGGCGAACCTGACCAACATCACCGAGATCCGGTTCCGGGCCGCCTCCGCCGCCGCTGGCGGTCGGATCGAGGTCCACGCCGGTGCGGTGGACGGACCGGTGGTCGCCACGGCCGTCGTACCGTCGACCGGCGCGTGGCAGACGTACACGGACGTGAGCGCACCGGTCACCGGTGCCGCGAGCGGCTCGCTGTACTTCGTGGCCCGCGACCCGAACGGCGGAACGGGTTCGCTGTTCAACGTCAACTGGATGGACTTCGTCGGCCGCGGTGTCACCGAGAACGGGCCGCCGACGGTCAGCGCCACGGCCACCCCGGCCACCGGCACCGCACCGGTCACCGTCGCCTTCGACGGCACGGCCACGGACGCCGAGGGCGACACCCCGCTGACGTACGCCTGGGACTTCGGTGACGGAGGCTCGGCGACCACACTGGACGCCAGCCACACCTACACCAGCGCGGGCACCTTCACGGCCACCCTCACGGTGACCGACAGCAAGGGCGCCAAGTCGTACGCCACAGTGCCGGTGCGGGTCGACGCGCCGGACACGTCCTGCTTCGGGGCGCGTTCGGACGACTTCAACGGCAACAGCCTCGACAAGGAGCGCTGGACCAGCGTCGTACGGGAGAACCAGCTCTACTCGCTCAGTGGCGGCGCGCTGCGGCTGCCCACCGGCGTCGGTGACCTCTACGGCGCACGCAACGACGCCACCAACCTGGTGCTCCAGGCGGCCCCGACCGGGGCGTGGGAGATGACCACCAAGGTCACCCTCCCGGTGACTGCCAACTACCAGCAGGCTGGCCTGCTGGTGTACGGCGACGACGACAACTACGCCAAGGTGGACCTGCTGTACAACGGCAGCCGGCGGGTGGAGTTCATCCGGGAGACGGCGGCGACGCCTCGCAACGAGGCCGCCGACGCCACCGACGCACCGGCGGGTGACACCGTGTACCTGCGGATCACCAGCGACGGGACGAACCTGACCGCGTCCGCCTCGGGCGACGGTCAGACCTTCACCCCGGTCGGCCGTTCGGCCGCGCTCGCCGGCATCACCAACCCGCGGATCGGGGTCTTCGCGCTCAACGGAGGCACCGAGGCGCCGGTTGTCGACGCCGCGTTCGACTCGTTCCAGGTCACGCCGGATGCTCCGGCCGGCCCGGTCGACCCGTCGGACGAGTTCACCGGCAGCACGCTGGACAAGTGCCGGTGGGACGCCGTGACGCGGGAGGACCCGAGCGGTTACCGGGTCACCGATGGCGCGTTGCGGATCGACGTGCCCAACGGTGACATCTACGGCACCGACAACACCGGGCCGAAGAACTTCATCCTCCAGACCGCGCCGTCGGGCGACTGGACCCTGGAGACGAAGGTCGACGGCAGCCTGCTGAACGAGCAGTACCAGCAGGCCGGTCTGCTCGTGCAGGCCGACGACGACAACTACGTGAAGTTCGACTTCATCGCGGACAACCAGGCCGGCCAGGCGGTGACGCGGCGGATCGAGTTCCGCAGCGAGATCGCCGGGGTGGTCCAGAACCCGCAGCCCGAGGCGGGCAACCTGACCTCGGCGGTGTGGCACCTGCGGCTGGCCCGCACGGGCGACACGTTCACCGCGTCGTACTCGGCCGACGGGACGACCTGGACCGCGTTGCCGACGCTGACCACCAGCGCGGTCGGGGCCACCCCGAAGGTGGGGCTGTTCACCCTCGGCGCCAACCAGACGGCGTCGAAGACCGCCTCGTTCGACTACTTCCGGCTCAGCACGAAGGTGGCCGACGAGACCGCGCCGGTCACCACCTCGGCGGTTTCCGGCACCCCGACCGACGGGTGGCACACCGGGCCGGTGACGATCACGCTCACCGGGGCCGACGAGGCCGGCGGTAGCGGGCTCGCCGGTACGGAGTACCAGCTGGACGGGGCCACGACCTGGACGGCTTACACCGCTCCGGTGGCGGTCAGCGGGGACGGCGAGCACGAACTTCGGTTCCGCTCGACGGACAAGGCCGGCAACGTGGAGGCGACGAAGACCGTCTCCGTCAAGATCGACGCCACCGCGCCGGTGACCTCGGCGACGTTCGCTCCGGCGAACGACGCCGGCTGGCACAACGGGACCATCCCGGTCGTGCTGGCCGCTACCGACGCCGGTTCCGGCGTCAAGACGGTGGAGTGGTCGCTGGACGGTGGCGCGTGGACGCCGTACTCGGCGCCGGTCGAGGTGACCGGTGACGGGCAGCACGAGCTGCTGTTCCGCTCGACGGACAAGGCGGGCAACGTCGAGACGCTGAAGTCGGCGGTGCTGCGCATCGACGGCACCAAGCCGACGCTGCTGGTGTCCGGCCTCGCCGACGGCCAGCTCTACGGCGACAGCCAGGACGTCCGGGTGGCCTGGCAGGCCGTCGACCCGTCCTCGGGCATCGCCAGCGTGGTCGGCCAGCTCGACGGCCAGGCGTACGCCAGCGGCACTCTGCAGGCCATGTACGACCTGTCACTCGGCCTGCACGAGTTGACCGTGACCGCGACCGACAAGGCGGGCAACAAGACCACCTCGACGGTCCGGTTCTTCGTCACCACCTCGTTCCGGGACATGCAGAGTCTGCTGGACCGGTTCAAGGCGACGGGGCGGCTCTCGACCAAGGCGCACAAGCAGCTGTCGAACAAGCTCGACGCTGTTCGCGCGTCCGAGGCGGCCGGCGACGACAAGGCGGCAGTCCGGCAGCTGACCGCATTCCGGACGCTCGCCTCCGACGCCACGTTGGTGCCTGAGGCCGAGGTCCGGGACGTCCTGATCCGGGACGCCGACGCCATGATCGTTCGGCTCGGCGGCGCGGCCAGCAAGGCCGGGGTCAAGGCGAACGACGGTGACTCGGTCAAGGGCACCGGGCGGCTCGGTGGCGACGCCACCCGGCTGGCACCCGGTCGCCAGCTCTGATCCGACGAGGCCCCTCCCCGGCGCTGCGGCGTCGGGGAGGGGCCTCCCTCATCGGTAGTGAGGAGATGTCCGTGACGGGTATCCGCAAGGTGTTGGCCGCCGTGTTCGTCGGACTGGCCCTGACCCTGTCCGCCGCCGCCCCGGCGGTGGCTCAGGCCGCCCCGGCGGCCCAGGCCGCTCAGGCCGCCCCGGCGGCTGCGGCCGACAAGCTCAAACTCACGGTGGCCGGCGACGGGGCCGAGGGCGTCACCATCCAGGCCACCCACACCGACGGTCGTCGGCTGGAGCAGGTGGTGCGGCTGGTCCTCACCGCCACCGGCCCGGACGGGCAGCGGATCGGGCCGGTGCAGCTGGAGCCGCAGCCTGAGGGGCACGGCTTCTACAGCAGCGGCCCAGTGCTCTCCACCGGCACCTGGAAGGTGACGGTGAGCGCCCCCGCTCCGCTGCAGAGCAAGGCCACCGCCACGGTGCAGGCGAAGGCGGCACAGTCACCGCCGGCGCCCAAGCCGGTCGCGGTGACCAAGCCGGCGGACGGCGGCGGAGCGGACTGGTGGCCGTTCGCGGCGGCCGGTCTCGTGCTCGTGGCCGCCGCCATGGGCGTGGCCATGCTGTTCGGCCGCCGCCGCACCAGCTAGACCGAACGCATTCACGAACGGGCCGGGCCGCGACGAGCGGCCCGGCCCAGTTTCTTTCGACTCAAAGGACGGTGCGCAGCGCCGCCAGATCGTCGTCGCTGGGCTCCCAGGTGCCGGCGGCGGCGTTGGCACGCACCTGCTCGGGCGTGGTGGCACCGGCGATCACCGAGGTCACCGCCGGCTGGGCGGCCAGCCCGCCGATCGCCACCTGGAGCATCGTCAGACCCCGCTCGGCCGCGTACGCCTCGATCGCCTCGATGGTGTCCCAGTCGGCCGCGGCGAGCCGCTCCGCGTACCGGCCACCACCGGAGAGCCGGCTGCCGGCCGGCGGCTGCCCGTCGCGCTTGTACTTGCCGGTGAGCAGACCGTTGGCGAGCGGGAAGAACGGCAGCATGCCGAGGCCGAACCGCTCACACGCCGGGATCACCTCGGCCTCCACCGAGCGCTCCAGCAGGCTGTAGTGGTTCTGCGCGCTGATGAAGCGGGACCGGCCGTTGGACGAGGCGACCCAGTCCGCGTCGGCGATCTGCCAGCCGGCGAAGTTGGAGTTGCCCAGGTAGCGCACCTTGCCGTCCCGGACCAGGTCGTCCAGGGCGGCGAGGGTCTCGTCGATCGGGGTGCCCGGGTCGGGCTCGTGCATCTGGTACAGGTCGATGTGGTCGGTGCCGAGCCGGCGCAGCGACGCCTCCACCGCGCGGGCGATGTAACGCCGCGCACCACGCGCGCCGTAGTCCGGCCCGTTGAGGCCGTTCATGTCCATGCCGAACTTGGTGGCCACCACCACGTCGTCCCGGCGCCCCTTGAGCGCCTGCCCGAGCAGCTCCTCGGAGCTGCCCTGCGGCTCACCGTAGATGTCGGCGGTGTCGAAGAGGGTGATCCCGGCGTCCAGGGCGGCGTCCACCACGGCCCGGGTGCCGTCGAGGTCGAGCTTGCGGCCGAAGTTGTTGCAGCCGATGCCGACAACGGACACCACGAGCCCGGAGTCGCCCAGCCGGCGATAGGTCATGTCAGTCACGGCATTCACCCTATGCCCGCCGACTGCGAGTCACCTCGGGGGCGGCTCAGCCGACCACCTCGGTGACCAGCTCGCGGGCGGCGTTGATGGTCGCGGCCAGCTCGGCCGGACTGCGGCCGACGGTGCCAAGCAGCGCCTGCGCCCGCTGCGCGAACTGCGCGGGCGCCCCGGGCAGTCGCCCCGCGGCGGCGATCATCCCCTTCTCGTTGACCAACCACCGGCCCGCCCGGGCGTGCAGCACCTGGGCGAGCACCCCGACCGCCCGGAACAGGCAGCCGGTGACGTACCCGCTGTCCCCGCCGGCGGCGGCCTTGGCCGCGCCGGTCAGCAGAAATTCGGCCTCCCAGCCACCGGCGACCAGCGCGTCGGCCAGCGCGGGCGGATAGTCCCGGGTCTGTTCCCTCAGCCGGGTCAGCCGGCCGGTGGGATCCGCCAATACCTGACACAGCGCCACCTCGCCGACATAGGCGGACGAGTAGAAGCCGAACGGGTGCCCAGCCTGCACCCCGATCTCGTACCGACCGGCCCGGCAGTCCGTCCAGGCGCCGTACACCCGGTCGAGGTCCCGGTAGATCCAGTCCACGGCGACCCCGCCGATGCGCAGCCAACCACCACCGTCGACCCAGGGCCCCCAACCGCCCGGGGCGGTGAGCGCCACACCGGGGTCGTCGGCGACCGTCGCGGCCACCGCCCGTAGCGCCGGCACGTCCAGCTCACCCTGGTAGTACAGGCCCAGGTCCCAGTCGGAGTCGGGGCGGTGCTCGCCGCGTGCCCGGCTGCCACCGAGCGCCACGGCGACCACTCCCCCGACGGCACACAGCCGATCGGGCAGGTGGGTGGGGATCACCCGACGTCCCAGACCGGTTCCGGGGTCTCCACCACCTCGCTGTCGCCTCGGAACAGCAGGAACCGGTCGAAGGAGCGGGTGAACCAACGGTCGTGGGTGACAGCGATCACCGTCCCCTCGAAGGCGTTCAGGCCCGCTTCGAGAGCTTCCGCGCTGGCCAGGTCGAGGTTGTCGGTGGGCTCGTCGAGCAGCAGCAGGGTCGCCCCGGACAACTCCAGCAGCAGCACCAGGAACCGGGCCTGCTGTCCGCCGGAGAGCGTGCCGAAGCGCTGGTCGCCCTGCGCGGCCAGCTCGTAGCGACTGAGCACTCCCATCGCCGCGTGCCGGTCCATCCCGGTGCGGTGCTCGTCACCCCGCCAGAGGATCTCGACGAGCGTCTTCGACATCAGCTCCGGCCGGTCGTGGGTCTGGGAGAAGTGCCCGGGGCGGACCCGGGCGCCGAGGCGGGCGGTGCCGTCGTGCGCCACCGGGGCGAGCGCCCCAGCGCCGTCGACCGCCCCGTTCGCCGGGTCCGGGTCGGTGCCGCCGCGGGCCAGCAGCCGCAGGAAGTGCGACTTACCGGTGCCGTTGGCACCGAGCACCGCCAACCGATCGCCGTACCAGATCTCCAGGTCGAAGGGGAATGTCAGGCCGTCGAGCTCCAGCTGCTCGCAGACGACCGCGCGCTTGCCGGTCCGTCCGCCGCTGAGCCGCATCCGGATGTCCTGGTCCTTCGGCGGTACGGGCGGCGGCCCGGCCTCCTCGAACTTGCGCAACCGGGTCTGCGCGGCCTGGTAGCGCGAGGCCAACCCGTCGTTGTACGCGGCCTTCTGCTTGTACATCAGCATCAGCTCGCGCAGCTTCTGGTGCTCCTCGTCCCAGCGCCGGCGCAGCTCGTCGAGGCGGGCGTGCCGAGCCACCCGAGCCTCGTGCCAGCTGGCGAAGCCGCCCGGGTGCACCCAGGCGCTGCCGCCCTCGACAGCGACCACCCGGTCGGCGCTCTGGGCCAGCAGCTCGCGGTCGTGCGAGACGTAGAGCACCGATTTCGTCGACTCGCGCAGTCGCGCCTCCAGCCAGCGTTTGCCGGGCACGTCGAGGAAGTTGTCCGGCTCGTCGAGCAACAGCACCTCGTCCGGGCCGCGCAGCAGCAACTCCAGGGCGAAGCGCTTCTGCTGGCCACCGGAGAGGGTGCGCACCGGCCGGTCCCGTACGGCGTCCCAGGGCTGGCCGAGCACGATCGTCGCGACGGTGTCGAAGAGCACCTCGACGTCGTACCCGCCGGCCTCGCCCCAGGCGCCGAGTGCATCGGCGTACGCCAGCTGAGCCTTGCCCGCCGCGTTGCTGAACTTGCCGTGGGCCTCGGCGGCCCGCATGGCCGCCTCGGTCTCGCCGAGCCGCCGGCCCGCGTCGCGCAGCGCCGGCGGGGCCAGCGACAACGCCAGGTCGGCGAGGGTCGACTCGTCGCCGATCATGCCGATGAACTGGCGCATCACGCCCAGCCCGCCGGCCCGCGCGACGACGCCGCTGCGCACCGGCAGGTCACCGGCCACCATTCTCAGCAGCGTCGTCTTTCCCGCGCCGTTCGGCCCGACCAGGGCGACCTTGCTGCCCTCACCGACCCGGAACGACACGTCGGCGAAGAGTTCCCGACCGTCGGGCAGGATGTGCCCGACCGCTGCCACGTCCACGTATCCCACGCCGGGATCCTGCCCCAGCGAGGGTCGGGGGGTATATCCAATTACCGGGTGACGCGCAGCACCCGGAAGCCCTTTTGACTGGCGTACCGCTCGACCTGCCAGCTCTGCTCGGTGAGCCAGCGTTGCAGCGAGTCGCCGCCGAGGTGCCGGGCTACGACCAACCAGCCGACACCGTCCGGGGCGAGTCGGGGCAGCCAGCGCAGCAGCAGGTCGTGCAGCCCGTCCTTGCCGATCCGGATGGGTGGGTTCGACCAGAGCTGGGCGAAGCGGACGCCGTCCGGAACGTCGTCCGGGGCGCTGACCCGGACCCGGTCGGCGGCACCGATCCGGGCCGCGTTGGCGGCGGTCAGCTCGCGGGCCCGGGCGTTGACGTCGACGGCCCAGATGGTGCTCGTGGGCGCGAGGTCGGCCAGCACGCAGCTGATCGGCCCGAACCCGCAGCCGAGGTCGAGCAGGTCGCCGCCGGTGTCGGCGGCGGGCAGCTCGGCCTTGCGCAGGAGGACGGCGGTGCCCGGGTCGAGGCGGCTGGCGGAGAAGACCCCGCCGGCCGAGGTGAGCCGGTAGTCGCGGTCGGCGACGGAGAACTCGACCTCGCGCGCCGGGGCGTCGCTGGTGGGTTGAGCGGTGAAGTAGTGGTCGCCGGTCACGCGGCAATTCTCGCATCGGCCCGGGGACGACCGCCGGGGCGATCCTCTTCTCCACGGACCTGGCACGGCGCACGCGCACATTTCCCTGAAATTACCCCCTAAAGGGACAATGCCTCCTACTCTGGGCGACATGGTGTATCGGTACCAGTCCGATGAGGACGCTTTCGAGGAGTACCCGGAGCCCGGGTCCGATCTGTCGGTGCCCGGCGCGACTCCGCCCCCGCCTGCCGGGCCGTCTCCGTCGCGCTTCCCCGCGCCGTCGCTGCCCCGGCCGAACCAGCTCTCGCTGCCATCCTCGGCGCACGTGCCGACCCGCAGGGACCTGTCGCAGCCTGTGCCGACTCGTGCCGACGTGCCGCAGCCTGTGCCGACTCGTGCCGACATCCCAGCCGCCCCGCCCCGCAGCCAGGTCTACACCTCGGCGACGCCGGTGGAGCCGCCCGCCCGACGCGGCGGCGGCCGACTGTGGCAGGTACTGATCGGCGGCGCAGCCGTTCTGGTGCTGCTCGCCCTCTGCGGCCTCGGTGCCGCCGCGCTGCTCATCGACCGCGACGGGCAGCCACAGAGCAACCCGACGTACCAGCCGAACGCCGCCCCGACGTCGGCCTCGCCGGAACGGCTGGCCCTCGACTCCCGGGACACCGACCAGGCCCCGCTCACCGCCAAGGAACTCTTCCCCGGCAAGGAGCTGAAGCTCACCGACGGCCAACCCAGCTACCAGGTACTCAAGACCCAGTCCAGCGGCAGTTGCGCCGTCGCCGCCACCGACGAGGTCGCCGACCTACTGGTCCGGCTCGGCTGCAACCAGGTCGTCCGGGCCACGCTGAGTACGCCCGACGACGGCCACCTGGTCACCGCCGGCCTGTTCAACCTCACCGACAAGGTCAGCGCGGAACGAACCCGAGACCGGCTCCGGCAACTGCTCGACGAGCGGCAGGGCCGTTTCCGTGGCCTCACCGCCGACGACGTCGACGGCACCGATGTCCTGGCCAGCGCTCCGGCACGCGTCGGCTGGCAGGTCCGTGGCCACTACCTGGCGTACGCCCTGGTCGTGCGCAAAGACGGAGCGGCGGTCAAGGCCGGTGACGCCAAGGTCCGCGAGATCCTGTTCGACATGATCGAGCTGCACCTCAGCCGGGGCGTGCTCCAGAGCCGGGCCGACGGTGGCACCGCCGCACAACCGACGGCGGTCCCGACCGGCAGCAACGCGAACCAGGGCGGCGACGACGGCCTGCCGGGCGACTGACCCCGTGGGCGGTCAGCCCTCGACCGGGACCCGCAACCGGCGGGTGAGGGTGGCGCGGTGGGCGTACTCGGCCGGATCGCTCGGGTAGCCGACGGCGACCAGGGTCAGCCCGCGCGCGGGGGCCACTGTCACCTCGCTGGACCGCTCCCGCTGGCTGAGCAGTGTGCCCGGCCACTCGACCGGGCGGCGGCCGTCCCCGGCCACCAGCATGGCCCCCACCAGGCTCCGCACCATCGCCTGGCAGAACGCGTCGGCCTGCACGGTGGCGACCAGGATGCCGTCCGGGTCGCGACGCCAGTCCAGCCGGGTCACCTCGCGCAGCGTCGTCGCGTGCTCCTTGCGCCGGCAGTACGCGGCGAAGTCGTGCTCCCCCACCAGCCCGTTCGCTGCGGCATTCAGCGCGGCCAGGTCCAGCGGCTTCGGCCAGGCCAGCACCTCGTGCCGGCGCAGCGGCTCGGCACCGAAGGGCGCATCGGTGACCCGGTACTCGTAGCGCCGGAAGGTGGCCGAGAACCGGGCGTCGAAGTCCGCCGGCACCTCGGTCATCGCCCGTACGCGCACGTCGGTGGGGAGCAGCCGGGCCAGGCGACGCAGCAGCCGCCCCTCGTGCTGTCGCCACACGTCCACCGGCAGGTCCAGGTGGCACACCTGCCCCGTGGCGTGCACCCCCGCGTCGGTCCGTCCCGCCACCGTCAGCCCGGTGGCCGTACCGACGCCGAGGACCAGGTCCAGGGTTTCGACGAGCACCCCCGCGACGGTGCGCCGGGTCGGCTGGGCTGCCCAGCCGGAGAAGTCGGTGCCGTCGTACGAGACGTCCAGCCGCAGCCGGATCCGCTCGTCCACCTCGTACCTCCTGTTACGGGTCGGGCCCGACACCCCCGATGGGGTGCCGGGCCCGACGATGCCCTTGATCAGGCCTTGTTCTCGGTGGCCTCGTCGCTGTCCTCGCGGGCGGCGGCGGTGTCACCGGACGCCGACACCGGCGCCTCGGAGTCCTGGTCGGCCGAAGCCGACTTCGGGGCCTCGTCGGCCGGGGCGAGCGCCTCGACCTTGTCCTGCTGCGCGGCCTTGCGGGCGGCGGTCTTCTTGTTCGCCTTCGGCTCGGCGACCTGAAGCTCCTCCACCAACTCGATGATGGCCATCGGAGCGTTGTCACCCTTGCGCGGACCGGTCTTCACGATCCGGGTGTAACCGCCGGGGCGGTTGGAGTACCGGGGCGCGATCTGGTCGAACAGGGCGTAGACGACGTCCTTGTCCTTGACGACACCCAGCACCCGCCGCCGCGAGGCGAGGTCACCGCGCTTGGCCTTGGTGATGAGCTGCTCGGCCAGCGGGCGCAGCCGCCGGGCCTTCGTCTCGGTGGTCTGGATCTTGCCGTGCTGGAACAGCGCGGTCGCCAGGTTGGCGAGCATCAGCCGCTCGTGCGAGGGGCTGCCGCCGAGGCGGGGGCCCTTGGTGGGCGTGGGCATTTTTGGTGCTCCTCAGTTGTGGCGGCAGCGCGGACTAGAGCTGCTCGGTCTCGCGGTAGTCGTCGGTGTCGTAGTCGGCCTCGCCGAAGGTGTCCACGACGTGCGCCGGGTCGAAGTTCGGAGCCGAGTCCTTCAGCCCGAGACCCATCCCGGCGAGCTTCATCTTGACCTCGTCGATCGACTTCTGACCGAAGTTGCGAATGTCGAGGAGGTCGGCCTCGGTACGCCCGATGAGCTCACCAACGGAGTTGATGCCCTCGCGCTTGAGGCAGTTGTAGGAGCGGACGGTGAGGTCCAGCTCCTCGATCGGCAGGGCAAGGTCCGCCGCCAGCTGGGCGTCCTGCGGGGACGGCCCGATGTCGATGCCCTCGGCGGTCTCGTCCAGCTCCCGGGCCAGACCGAACAGCTCCACCAGCGTCGAACCGGCGGAGGCCAGCGCGGTACGCGGACCCATCGACGGCTTGGTCTCGACGTCGATGATCAGCCGGTCGAAGTCGGTGCGCTGCTCGACACGGGTCGCCTCGACGCGGTAGGTCACCTTCAGCACCGGCGAGTAGATCGAGTCGACCGGGATCCGGCCGATCTCGGCGCCGGACTGCTTGTTCTGCGCCGCCGTCACGTAGCCACGGCCCCGCTCGACGGTCAGCTCCATGTCGAGCCGGCCCTTGCCGTTCAGGGTGGCGAGCTTGAGATCCGGGTTGTGCACCGAGACGCCGGCCGGCGGCTGGATGTCGCCCGCGGTCACGTCGCCCGGGCCCTGCTTGCGCAGGTACATGCTGACCGGCTCGTCGTGCTCGGAGCTGACGCACAGCTCCTTGATGTTCATGACGAGCTCGACCACGTCCTCCTTGACACCGGGGATCGTGGTGAACTCGTGCAGCACACCGTCGATCTTGATCGAGGTGACGGCCGCGCCCGGGATCGACGACAGCAGCGTGCGCCGCAGCGAGTTGCCCAGGGTGTAGCCGAAGCCCGGCTCCAGCGGCTCGATGGCGAACCGGGACCGGGTCTCGTTGATCGACTCCTCGGAGAGGGAGGGCCGCTGGCTGATGAGCATCTTTTCTCTTCTCTTCCGGGGCGCCCGCTATTTGACGCCCACGACACAAACTGTTCCGGTGGCCCGCCCCGAAGGGCGGACCACCGAACGAGCTCGGACTACTTGGAGTAGAGCTCGACGATCAACTGCTCCTGGACCTGCGTGTCGATGACCTGCCGGGCCGGGAGGGAGTGCACGAGCACCTTCATCTGGCTCGGGATGGCCTCAAGCCACGCCGGAACCGTCTTCGAGCCGGCCTGAGCCTGCGCGACGATGAACGGGGTGAGCTCCTTGCTCTTGCCCCGAACCTCGATGATGTCGTGCTCCTTGACGCGGTACGACGGGATGTCGACCTTCTTGCCGTTCACCGTGAAGTGACCGTGCTTGACCAGCTGGCGGGCCATGTCCCGCGAGTGGGCGTAGCCGGCCCGGTAAACGACGTTGTCCAGCCGCGACTCGAGGATCTGCAGGAGGACCTCACCGGTCTTGGCCTGCTTGCCAACGGCTTCCTCGTAGTAACCGCGGAACTGCTTCTCCAGCACGCCGTAGACACGGCGGGCCTTCTGCTTCTCACGGAGCTGGAGCAGGTACTCCGTCTCCTTGGTGCGGCCGCGGCCGTGCTGCCCGGGCGGGAACGGCCGGGACTCGAACGGGCACTTCGGGCCATCGCACTTGCTGCCCTTGAGGAACAGCTTCATCTTCTCCCGCCGGCAACGGCGGCAGTCTGCACCGGTGTAACGAGCCATCTCTCTCTACCTCTCAGACCCGGCGACGCTTCGGCGGACGGCACCCGTTGTGCGGCTGCGGGGTGACGTCGGCGATCTGCCCGACCTCGAGGCCCACTGCCTGCAGCGAACGGATGGCGGTCTCCCGGCCGGAGCCGGGACCCTTGACGAACACGTCGACCTTGCGCATGCCGTGCTCCATGGCGCGACGCGCGGCAGCCTCGGCGGCCAGCTGCGCGGCGAACGGAGTCGACTTGCGGGAGCCCTTGAAGCCGACCTGGCCAGCGGAGGCCCAGGAGATGACCGCACCGGTCGGGTCCGTGATGGACACGATGGTGTTGTTGAACGTGCTCTTGATGTGCGCCTGCCCGTGGGCGACGTTCTTGCGTTCCTTGCGCCGGACCTTCTTTACAGCGGCTCCGGCACGAGCCTTCGGTGGCATAAGTCTGTGCGCTCCTAGTTGACTGTCCGGATCGGGTTGCGGCCTGGCCCACCTTGGCGGCGGCCACCCCCGTCATCCGGTCAAGAACTACTTCTTGCCGGGCTTCTTCTTGCCGGCGACGGTCCGCTTCGGGCCCTTGCGGGTCCGTGCGTTGGTCTTGGTCCGCTGGCCACGCACGGGCAGACCCCGGCGGTGCCGGATGCCGGCGTAGCAGCCGATCTCAACCTTGCGGCGGATGTCAGCGGCGACCTCGCGGCGCAGGTCGCCTTCAACCTTGTAGTTGCCCTCGATGTGGTCGCGGAGCTGCACGAGCTCCTCGTCCGTGAGGTCCCGAGCGCGCTTGTCCGGCGAGATGCCGGTGGCGGCGAGTGTCTCCAGGGCGCGGGTGCGACCGACCCCGAAGATGTAGGTGAGCGCGATCTCCAACCGCTTCTCGCGGGGGAGATCCACGCCGACTAGACGTGCCATGTGCGGGCGTACTCCTCGTGATGTGTGGCGGAGGTGTGGACCCGTCCCACCCCGCTCCCGGCCGTCCCGTCTTTCCGACGCGGTGAGCGCCGGCGACCGGGATCGGTCGCTGCCCGAGCGGGCCCCGGCCTCCGACCGGGGGTCAGCCACGCTGAGGTACGTCTCCGTACCGCTCGTGGCTGGGACGAGCATGTGTGATGTGCGTGTCGCTGGGGATCTACCTGGACCAACGCCACCCGGCCGTGCTCCGGCCGGACGGGCTGAGTCAGCCCTGGCGCTGCTTGTGGCGCGGGTCGCTGCAGATGACCATGACCCGGCCGTGCCGGCGGATAACCCGGCACTTCTGGCAGATCCTCTTGACGCTCGGCTTGACCTTCACGGTTGCCTTACTTCCCATCTGGCCCGGGGACGCGCGTTGCACGACACCAGACGTCGAAGACGGACACGGGACTTCCCGGCCGTCGTCAGGACTACTTGTAGCGGTAGACGATGCGCCCGCGGGTCAGGTCGTACGGCGAAAGTTCGACGACGACCCGGTCCTCCGGAAGGATGCGGATGTAGTGCTGCCGCATCTTGCCGCTGATGTGAGCCAACACCTTGTGGCCGTTCGCGAGCTCCACCCGGAACATGGCGTTCGGCAGGGGCTCGATGACCCGACCCTCGATCTCAATGGCTCCGTCTTTTTTCGGCATGTCCTCCGCTGTCCTGACGTCGATTGCTCCGGGCGGCCCACAACGTCTTACACGGAAATCTGATCAGAGTCAGAAGCCCGCGCCAGCCGCGGCTCCAGCTCCCACCGAAGCGCAGGGTGGGCATGCCGGAGTGGACGCTGTGCGCCGATCTGAAAGTGTACGCCCGCCTGCGGTCCGCCGCCAAACCGACCACCCACCGACTCGCGCGGCACCCCAAACAACCCCACCCCGAGCGCCGTTGATCATGAAGTTATTGTCACGACACGCCGACGCCGGCGGCAATAACTTCATGATCAACGAGCGGGGTGGGGGCGGAGGACGTCAGGGGGCTGGTGGGGTGTTGTCCGGTTTGATGGCGCGCTTCGCCTGCTTACGGTCTCGGCGGCGTTGGCGCTTGACGGCCTGGCGCTGGGGCTCCTTCGCGGCCAGCCCCGTGAACGTACGGACCGCCAGCACCGCGCCCCACGGCCCCGCCACCCAGGCCGGCCAGAAGTAGAGCAGATCCTGGCTGAGCAACGACGTGACCGCCCAGATGGTCACCACGATGGCGATCACCCGCAGGTAGGGGAACCACACCTCAGCCAACCAGCGGGCGGTGACGCCCCTGGTGGCAGCCGGGCCGGGCTGGTCACCCAGCAGGCCCACCGTCGCTCCGGCGGCCGGCGCCAGGCCCGAACGCTGCGCCGGCGTCACCGGCGGCAGGTCGGTGAGCAGAGCCTCCAGATCCGCGTACGTGCGTGCCGCGTAGGCCCGCTGCAACCGCTCGTCGTACTCGTGCAGATCCAACCGGCCCTCGTCGAGGGCGACACGCAACCGGTCGGCCACCGCCGCACGGTCCGAGTCCGCCGCTCGCATCCCGTCGCGCCCGTCCATGCCGGCAAGCATGCCACCGTCGCGCCAGTCCCGTCCGACCCCCAACAGTTGGTCGATCATGAAGTTGTTGCCAACCTCACCGGCGTGTCAGGGCAATAACTTCATGATCAACGGGCGGGGGTGGGGTTAGGGGGTTCTTGTGGCTGCTGGTTGGCGGGCGGTCACCAGGTCGCCCAGGCGGGTTCGGCCGCCGTCGAACGCGGTGAGCACCCAGACGCCGTCCGGCAACAGCGCCATCGAGTGCTCGACGTGCGCCGCCACCGAGCCGTCCCGGGTGACGACCGTCCACCCGTCGGCCAGCTCGGCCGTACGCGGGGACGCCATGGTGATCATCGGTTCGATGGCCAGCGCCATGCCGGGGACCAGTCGCGGGCCCTTGCCCGGCCGACCATGGTTGAGCACGTGCGGGTCCTGGTGCATCTCGGTGCCGATGCCGTGCCCGCCGTAGCCGTCGACGATGCCGTACCGGCCGCCCTTGCGGACAGCGGTCTCCACTGCGTGCGAGATGTCGGTGAGGCGGCCCTTGCCGCTCGCCGCGCCACGCGCGGCGGCGGCGATGCCAGCCCACATCGCGTCCTCGGCGACCTCGGCCATCTTCAACAGCGCCGGGTCGACGTCACCGACCCCGACCGTGATCGCGGAGTCGCCGTGCCACCCGTCCAGCACCGCGCCGCAGTCGATGGAGATCAGGTCACCGGCCTGGAGCACCTGCTTCGGCGACGGGATGGCGTGCACGACCTGCTCGTTGACCGAGGAGCAGATCGACGCCGGGAAACCGTGATAGCCCTTGAACGACGGAACGCCGCCCGCCTCGCGGATGGTCGCCTCGGCGATGGCGTCCAGATCGGCGGTGCTCACGCCGGGGGCAACAGCCTCCCGCATCCGGCGCAGCGCCTCGGCCACCACCAGCCCGGCGGCCCGCATCTTCTCGATCTGGTCAGGGGTCTTCAGCTGGATGTCCAGCTGGGGACGACGCATGGAGCGGTTACCTTTCGTTGCCGAACAGCGGGGCACATAACGCGTACCCCGCTGTTCGCACTCTATCCGCCGTGGCCCGGCCGGACCTCAGCCGCCGTACGACCGCAACGCGTCGATGGCCCGGGTGGTGACGTCCTCCACCGGCCCGGTGGCGTCGATCCCGACCAGCTTGCCCTGAGCGCCGTAGTAGTCGACCAGGGGTGCGGTCTTCTCGCTGTATTCGCGGAGGCGTGTGGCGATCGTCTCCGGCTTGTCGTCGTCGCGCTGGAACAGCTCGGCGCCGCACCTGTCACAGATGCCCGGCCGGGTGGTGGCGTCGAACTCGACGTGCCAGATCTTGCCGCAGCCCCGGCAGGTACGCCGACCGGAGAGCCGCCGGATCACCTCGTCGTCGTCGACGACCAGCTCCAGGACCAGATCCAGGGCGGTGCCCAGATCGGCGAGGAGCTTGTCCAGAGCGGCCGCCTGCGGAGTCGTCCGCGGGAAGCCGTCGAGCAGGAAACCCTCGCTGGCGTCGGGCTCGGCCAGCCGGTCCCGGACCATGTTGATGGTGACCTCGTCCGGGACCAGCTCGCCTGCGTCCATGTACCGCTTCGCTTCGACACCGAGCGGGGTGCCCTGGGTGACGTTCGACCGGAAGATGTCTCCGGTCGAAATCTTCGGCACCGAGAGGTGCGCGGCGATGAACTCGGCCTGTGTGCCCTTGCCCGCCCCCGGCGGGCCAACCAGAACGAGTCTCATCTACCGCAGGAACCCTTCGTAGTTCCGCTGCATGAGTTGGCTCTCGATCTGCTTCACGGTCTCCAGACCGACGCCGACCATGATGAGCACAGCGGTGCCGCCGAACGGGAAGTTCTGGTACTGCTGGTTGTCCAGCCAGATGAAGAAGAAGTTCGGCAGGATCGAGATGACGCCGAGGTAGAGCGCTCCCGGCAGGGTGATCCGGCTGAGGATGAAGTCGAGGTAGTCGGCGGTCGGCTTACCCGGGCGGATGCCCGGCACGAACCCGCCGTACTTCTTCATGTTGTCCGCGACCTCGGTCGGGTTGAACGTGATCGAGACGTAGAAGTACGTGAAGAAGATGATCAGAAGGAAGTAGACCGCGATGTAGATCGGGCTGCTCGGGTTGACCAGGTTGTTCTGGATCCACGACTGGGTCTTGCCCGGGTCGGTCTGGTCGAAGAACTGCAGCGCCAACTGCGGCAGGTAGAGCAGCGACGACCCGAAGATGACCGGGATCACACCCGCCTGGTTGACCTTGAGCGGGATGTAGGTCGAGGTGCCGCCGTACATCCGCCGGCCGATCATCCGCTTGGCGTACTGCACCGGGATCCGGCGCTGCGCCTGCTCGATGAAGGTAACCGCAGTGATGACCACCAGGACCAGCGCGATGACCAGGGCGAACATGTCCCAGCCCTTGCTGGTCTTGATCTGCCAGCCCTCGCTGGGCAGCCGCGCCGCGATCGAGGTGAAGATCAGGACGGACATGCCGTTGCCGACGCCGCGGTCGGTGATCAGCTCACCCAGCCACATGACCATGCCGGTGCCGGCGGTCATCGTCATCACCAGGATGGCCAGGGTCAGCCAGTCCGGGATGCCGGTGCCGGTGGGGATGATCGGGAACTGGTCGCACTTGTTCTGGAACAGCTGACCCGAGCGGGCCAGGGCCACGAAGGCCGAGGCCTGCAGCACACCAAGACCCAGGGTCAGGTAGCGGGTGTACTGGGTGATCTTCGCCTGACCGGCCTGGCCCTCCTTGCGGAGCTGCTCCAGGCGGGGAATCACGACGGTCAGCAGCTGCAGGATGATCGACGCGGTGATGTAGGGCATGATGCCCAGCGCGAAGACCGAGAGCTGTAGCAGCGCTCCGCCGGAGAAGAGGTTCAGCAGGTTCACCACCCCGGTGGTGTCACCCTGGATGGTGTCGAGGCACTTCTGCACGTTGCCGTACGAGACGCCCGGGCTGGGGAGCGTTGCACCCAGCCGGTAGACCGCGATGATGCCTACTGTGAACAGCAGCTTCTTGCGCAGGTCAGGCGTACGGAACGCACTGAGAAAGGCGGACAGCAACTTCTTCCTCCTGCGCGAGGCGGGCCGCCGGTGATCCCTGGCGGGTCGGGGTGGATCACGGGCGAGTGCCCGCAATCCATGGCTGGGATGGGACTCTAACAGCCTCACCCCGGTCCGGGCAGATGCGCCCGACTACATAAATCGATTCCGATGTTACCGGGCGCTCAGGGCCCCAGGCACACCATGGCGCCCGCCAGTTGCTCTCAACTGGACGGGCGCCATGGTCGTACGCCTTACAGTTCGGTGACGGAGCCACCGGCAGCGGCGATCTTCTCCTTGGCCGACGCACTGAACGCGTGCGCAGACACCTGGAGCGCCACACCGCCGAGGTCCCCGGTGCCGAGGACCTTGACCGGGTGACCCTTGCGGACCGCGCCGGACTCGACGAGCTCCAGCGGGCCGACCTGACCACCGTTCGGGAACAGCTCAGCGAGTCGGTCCAGGTTGACCACCTGGAAGACCACCTTGAACTTGTTCTTGAAGCCCTTCATCTTCGGCAGGCGCATGTGGATGGGCATCTGCCCACCCTCGAACGCCGCCGAGATGTTCTTGCGGGCCTTGGAACCCTTGGTACCGCGACCAGCGGTCTTGCCCTTGGAACCCTCACCGCGACCCACACGGGTCTTCGCGGTCTTGGAACCGGGCGCCGGGCGCAGGTGATGCACCTTGATCGTCATTACTCGACCTCCTCGACCTTCACGAGGTGGCTCACAGTGAAGATCATGCCGCGGATCTCGGGCCGGTCCTCCTTGACCACCACGTCGTTGATCCGCTTGAGACCGAGCGAACGCAGCGACTCACGCTGGTTGTGCTTGGTCCCGATACCGGACCGGAGCTGGGTGACCTTCAGGCGTGCCATCAGCGCGCCACCCCCGCACGCGACGCCAGCATGGCAGCCGGCGCGACGTCCTCCACCGGCAGGCCACGACGCGCCGCGACCTGCTCGGGGGACTCAAGCCCCTTCAGGGCCGCCACGGTGGCGTGCACGATGTTGATCGGGTTCGACGAGCCGAGGCTCTTGGAGAGCACGTCGTGGATCCCGGCGCACTCCAGCACGGCACGCACCGGTCCACCGGCGATGACACCCGTACCGGCCGAGGCCGGCTTGAGCAGCACCACACCAGCGGCGTCCTCACCCGTCACCGGGTGCGGGATCGACTGACCGATCCGCGGAACCTTGAAGAAGTGCTTCTTGGCCTCCTCGACGCCCTTGGCGATGGCCGCGGGCACCTCCTTGGCCTTTCCGTAGCCCACGCCGACCGTGCCGTCGCCGTCGCCCACGATCACGAGGGCGGTGAAGCTGAAGCGACGACCACCCTTCACGACCTTGGCGACGCGGTTGATCGCGACGACCCGCTCAAGGTGCGGGGTCTTCTCGACGGGCGCGTTTCCGCGGCCGCCCTCACGGCGGTTGTCGCGGCGACCACCCTCGTTGCCACCGGACCCGCCGCCACGGCGCTGTTGACCTGGCATCAGCAGCCTTCCTTCTCTCTCGTGACGGGGTTGTTAGAACTCGAGCCCGGCTTCGCGGGCGGCGTCGGCAAGCGCGGCGACTCGCCCCGCGTACCGGTTGCCACCGCGGTCGAAGACGACCTTGGAGACGCCGGCGGCCTTGGCCCGCTCGGCGAGCAGGGCGCCCACCTTGCCGGCCAGGGCGCTCTTGTCGCCCTCCGCACCGCGCAGCGAGGCGTCCAGGGTCGACGCCGACGCCAGGGTGTGACCCTTGGTGTCGTCGACGACCTGGGCGACCATGTGCCGCAGCGAGCGGGTGACGACCAGGCGCGGACGCTCGGCCGTACCGCTGACGTTCTTGCGGACGCGGAAGTGTCGACGCGCACGCCCAACGGCGCGCTTGGCGGCGACACCGCGGCGGCGCTTGAGCAGCGTGGCGCTCACTTCTTACCTGCCTTTCCAGCCTTGCGGCGGATGACCTCGCCCTGGTACTTGACGCCCTTGCCCTTGTAGGGCTCCGGCGGGCGGATCTTCCGGATGTTGGCGGCGACCTCACCGACCTGCTGCTTGTCGATGCCAGCCACGTGGAACAGGGTCGGCCGCTCCACCGTGAAGGTGATGCCCGCCGGGGCGGGGACGACCACCGGGTGCGAGAACCCGAGCGCGAACTCGAGGTCCGAACCCTTGGCGGTGACCCGGTAACCGGTGCCGGCGATCTCCAGGCTCTTGCGGTAGCCCTCGGTGACCCCGACGATCATGTTGGCAACCAGCGTACGGCTCAGGCCGTGGAGTTCCTTGGCCTTGCGCTCGTCGTTCGGCCGGTTGACGCTCAGCTGCCCATCCTCGGCCCGCTCGACCGTGATCGGCTCGGCGAGGGTGTGCTGGAGCTGGCCCTTGGGGCCCTTGACCTTGACGGTCTGCCCGTCGATCGTGATGTCGACGCCGGCTGGCACCGGGATCGACTTACGTCCAATTCGCGACATTTCTACCTGTCTCCCGTTACCAGACGAAGGCGAGGACTTCCCCGCCAACACTCCGCTTGCGGGCCTGCCGGTCGGTCAGCAGCCCCTGGGACGTCGAAATGATCGCCACACCCAGCCCACCGAGCACCCGCGGGAGCCCGTCCGACTTGGCGTACACCCGGAGACCGGGCTTGGACACGCGCTTGATGCCGGCCAGGCTCCGCTCGCGGCTCTGGCCGTACTTCAGCTCGACGACCAGTCGCTTGCCGACGGCGCCCTCCTCGGGCTCCTCGACCGACCAGGTGGAGATGTAACCCTCGGCCTTCAGGACCTCGGCGATGTTCGCCTTGATCTTGGAGTAGGGCATCTTCACCTGATCGTGGTACGCCTGGTTGGCGTTACGCAGACGCGTGAGCATGTCTGCGATCGGGTCGGTCATCGTCATGGATTTCGTCAGCCTTTCTCGCCGGGGTTCCCGGGGCATCAGCCCCGGGCCTACGGCGAAGAGCAATACCTAATCGGTGCAGGAGTCCCGGCCGACGGCCGGGACGCGGTCGCCCTTACCAGGAAGCCTTGGACACGCCCGGCAGCTCACCGCGGTGAGCCATCTCCCGGATGCAGACCCGGCAGAGCCCGAACTTGCGGTAGACCGCCTTCGGACGCCCGCACCGCTGGCAGCGGGTGTACGCGCGAACCGAGAACTTCGGCTTCGCGGCCGCCTTGATGATCAGCGCCTTCTTGGCCATCTCAGTTCTCCTTGAACGGGAAGCCCAGGAGCTTGAGCAGCGCCCGGCCCTCGTCGTCGGTCGTGGCGGTCGTGACCACCGTGATGTCCATGCCCCGCTGGCGATCGATCCGGTCCTGGTCGATCTCGTGGAACACCGACTGCTCGGTCAGACCGAACGTGTAGTTGCCGTGCCCGTCCAGCTTGCGCCCGTCCAGCCCGCGGAAGTCGCGGATACGCGGCAGCGCGATGGAGAGCAGCCGGTCCATGAACTCCCACATCCGGTCGCCACGAAGGGTGACCTTCGCGCCGATCGGCATGCCCTCGCGGAGCTTGAACTGCGCGATGGACTTGGTCGCCCGCCGCACCTGCGGCTTCTGGCCGGTGATCGTGGCGAGGTCGCGGACCGCACCGTCGATCAGCTTGGCGTCGCGAGCAGCCTCACCGACACCCATGTTGACGACGATCTTGACCAGCCGCGGCACCTGCATAGGGTTGCCGTAGCTGTGCTGCTCACGCAGCTGCGCCGCGATCTCGTTGCGGTACCGCTCCTTGAGGCGCGGCATGGTCTTTTCGGTAGCCGTGGTCATCACAGGTCCTTACCGGTGCTACGCGCGATGCGGACCTTGTGGCCGTTGTCGTCGAACCGGTAACCGACGCGGGTCGGCTTGCCGTCGGAGTCCAGGACCTGCACGTTCGAGACGTGGATCGGGGCCTCCTGAGTGACGATGCCGCCGGTCTTGGCGCCACGCTGGGTGGTGCTGATTCGGGTGTGCTTCTTGACCCGGTTCACGCCCTCGACCAGGACCTTGTCCTGCCGCGGGTAGGCCGCGATGACCTTGCCCTTGGCACCCTTGTCCTTGCCGGCGATGATGACGACCGTGTCGCCCTTCTTGACCTTCACGGTCACAACACCTCCGGCGCGAGGGAAATAATCTTCATGAACCGCTTGTCCCGCAGCTCCCGGCCCACCGGGCCGAAGATGCGGGTACCACGCGGGTCCCCGCCGTCCTTGATGATGACGGCGGCGTTCTCGTCGAAGCGGATGTACGAGCCGTCCGGCCGACGCCTCTCCTTGGCCGTGCGAACGATGACCGCCTTGACGACGTCGCCCTTCTTCACACCGGCACCCGGGATCGCGTCCTTGACCGTGGCCACGATGACGTCGCCGATACTCGCGTAGCGCCGACCCGAGCCGCCGAGAACCCGGATGCACAGGATCTCCCGGGCACCCGTGTTGTCGGCGACGCGCAGTCGCGACTCCTGCTGAATCACGTCTATCTCCTATGTCTGCCGGTTCTCCGGCCGCCGTAGCGGCCGGAGCCTGGCGGAACCTACGCCCGACGCAACGCCGGGCTCGAGCCTTCGCTACTTGGCCTTTTCCAGGATCTCCACGATCCGCCAACGCTTGGTGGCGCTCAGCGGCCGGGTCTCCATGATGAGAACCCGGTCACCGGTGCCAGCGGCGTTCTGCTCGTCGTGCACCTTCAGCTTGGCCGTACGGCGCATGATCTTGCCGTACAGCGCGTGCCGAACCCGGTCCTCGACCTCGACAACGACGGTCTTGTCCATCTTGTCGCTGATCACCAGGCCCTCGCGGACCTTGCGGCGCGACCGCGCGGCGGCGGTGGCGGTCTCTTCGGTCATGATGCAGTCACCTCAGTCGGCGCGGCCGAGAGCCCCAGCTCGCGCTCACGCATGATCGTGTAGATCCGGGCGATCTCCCGACGGATGACCTGCAACCGCCGGTTGTTGTCCAGCTGCCCGGTTGCGGCCTGCACGCGGAGGTTGAACAGCTCCGCCTTGGCCTCCCGCAGCTTCGTGACCAGCTCCTCTTCGGAGAGCTCACGCAGCTCGGTCGCCTTAACGCCCGCTGCCATCAGGATTCACCCACTTCGCGCGTAACAATGCGGCACTTCATCGGGAGCTTGTGGATCGCGCGACGCATAGCCTCTCGCGCGGTCTGCTCGTTGGGGAAGGACATCTCGAAGAGAACCCGCCCCGGCTTGACGTTGGCGACCCACCACTCGGGCGAACCCTTACCGGAACCCATCCGGGTCTCGGCAGGCTTCTTGGTGAGGGCCTGGTCCGGGAAGATCGTGATCCAGACCTTGCCACCACGCTTGATGTGGCGAGTCATCGCGATACGTGCCGACTCGATCTGCCGGTTCGTCACGTACGCCGGCTCGAGAGCCTGGATCCCGAACTCGCCGAACACCACCCGGTTACCACCCTTGGACGCGCCACTGCGGTCCGGGTGGTGCGGCTTGCGGAAGCCCTTCGGAGGCTTGCGCGGCATCAGCATCTGTCAGCCCTCCTGCTGCGTTTCTGCCGGAGCAGCAGTGGCGGCGACAGCTGCGCTGTCGACCGGCTCGCCGCTCGGCGTCTCGGCCTGCTGCGCGATGGTGGTCGCAGCAGCCCGACCGGCCTCGGTGCCACCAGCCGTGGTGCCGGACGAACCCGACCGGCCACGACGCGGACGCTCGGGACGGTCGCCACGCTCACCACGACGCGGGCGGGACGGACCGGCCTCGGCCGGAGCCTCCCGGCCGCCCATGACGGCGTCGCCCTTGTAGATCCAGACCTTCACACCGATCCGACCGAACGTGGTACGAGCCTCGAAGAAGCCGTACTCGATGTTGGCCCGCAGCGTGTGCAGCGGAACCCGGCCCTCACGGTAGAACTCGGTCCGGCTCATCTCGGCGCCGCCGAGGCGACCCGAAACCTGAACCCGGATGCCCTTGCAGACCGGGTTCTTCATCGCCGACTGCATGGCCTTGCGCATCGCCCGACGGAAGCTGACCCGGCTGGACAGCTGCTCGGCCACGCCCTGCGCGACCAGCTGAGCGTCCGACTCGGGGTTCTTCACCTCGATGATGTTCAGCTGAACCTGCTTGCCGGTGAGCTTCTCGAGCTCACCGCGGATCCGGTCGGCCTCCGCACCCTTACGGCCGATGACAATGCCCGGCCGGGCGGTGTGGATGTCGACCCGGACCCGGTCGCGGGTGCGCTCGATGTCGACCTTGGAAATCCCGGCACGCTCGAGGCCCTTGGACATCATGCGGCGGATCTTGACATCCTCGCCGATGTAGTCCTTGTAGAGCTTGTCCGCGAACCAGCGGGACTTCCAGTCGGTCGAGATGCCGAGCCGGAACCCAGTGGGGTGAACCTTCTGACCCATTACTCGGCGTCCTCCGTCTTGCTCTGCGCTTCGGCCGGTGCGGCCTCCGTGGCCGGGGCGGCCTTCTTCGCCGCGGCCTTCCTCGGCGCTGCCGGCGCGACCGCTTCGACCGCCACGGTGATGTGGCAGGTGCGCTTGCGGATTCGGTACGCCCGACCCTGCGCCCGCGGCTGGAACCGCTTCATCGTCGGGCCCTCATCCACGAAGGCCTCGCTGACGAGCAGCGCGTCGGGGTCCAGCCGCTCGTTGTTCTCCGCGTTGGCGATCGCGCTAGCGAGCACCTTGTACACCTGCTCGCTCGCAGCCTGCGGCGCGAACTGCAGCACCGTGAGCGCCTCCTTCGCGGGCAGGCCGCGGACGAGGTTGACCACCCGGCGCGCCTTCATCGGCGAGATGCGCACGTGCCGCGCAACCGCCCGCGCGCCCGGAAGCACCGGAGCGTCGCCCTTTCCTGGCATCGCTGTAACCCCTTGTTCCCTCTATCCGTATGCCCGCGGCGTCAGCGCCGACGGCTCTTCCGGTCGTCCTTCTCGTGACCCTTGAACGTGCGGGTCAGCGCGAACTCGCCGAGCTTGTGCCCGACCATCGCCTCGGTCACGAACACCGGGACGTGCTTGCGTCCGTCATGCACGGCGATCGTGTGCCCCAGCATCTCGGGGATGATCGTCGAGCGCCGCGACCAGGTCTTGATCACGTTCTTGGAGCCCTTGTCGTTCTGAACTTCCACCTTCTTGAGCAGGTGGTCGTCTACGAACGGGCCCTTCTTCAGGCTGCGAGGCATGTCTTATCTCCCTCAGCCGCGCTTACGCGTGGCGTAGCGGCGGCGGACGATCAGCCGGTCACTCGGCTGGCCCTTACGGCGGGTGCGGCCCTCGGGCTTACCCTGCGGGTTGACCGGGTGGCGACCACCGGAGGTCTTACCCTCACCACCACCGTGCGGGTGGTCGACCGGGTTCATGGCGACACCACGGACGGTCGGGCGCTTGCCCTTCCACCGCATCCGGCCGGCCTTACCCCAGTTGATGTTCGACTGGTCGGCGTTGCCGATCTCGCCGACGCTGGCGCGGCAGCGCACGTCCACACGCCGGATCTCACCGGACGGCATACGAAGGGTCGCGTACGCGCCCTCGCGGCCGAGCAGCTGGATGCCGACGCCTGCGGAACGGGCCAGCTTGGCCCCGCCGCCCGGACGCAGCTCCACGTTGTGGATCGTGGTACCGACCGGGATGTTGCGCAGCGGCAGGTTGTTACCCGGCTTGATGTCGGCGCCCGGACCGGACTCGACGCGGTCGCCCTGCTTCATGTCCTTCGGCGCGATGATGTACCGCTTCTCGCCGTCGGCGTAGTGCAGCAGCGCGATGCGCGCCGTGCGGTTCGGGTCGTATTCGATGTGAGCGACCTTCGCCGGCACGCCGTCCTTGTCGACCCGCTTGAAGTCGATCAGACGGTACTGACGCTTGTGACCGCCACCGTGGTGTCGCGTGGTGATCCGGCCGTGGGCGTTACGCCCGCCCTTCTTCGGCAACGGAGCCAGCAGCGACTTCTCCGGCGTGGACCGGGTGATCTCGGCGAAGTCAGCGACACTCGAGCCACGTCGGCCCGGCGTCGTCGGCTTGTACTTACGGATAGCCATTGTCTACACCCCTCAGCTGACCGGGCCGCCGAAGGCCTCGATACGGTCACCGTCAGCCAGCTTCACGATCGCCCGCTTGGTCGCCTTGCGCTGACCGAAGCCGGTCTTGGTGCGCTTGCGCTTACCCTGGCGGTTGAGCGTGTTGACCGTCAGGACGCGGACGTTGAAGATCTGCTGGATAGCGATCTTGATCTCGGTCTTGTTCGCGTCCGGGTGCACCAGGAAGGTGTACCAGTTCCGGTTCAGCTCGCTGTAGCTCTTCTCCGAGACGACCGGCGCCACGATGATGTCGCGCGGGTCGGCGATGGTGCTCACTTGCCACCCTCCTCGGTGGTCTCGGCGGGCACGCCCAGGAACTCGTCCAGGGCGTCCTTGGTGAAGACCACGTCGTCGGCCACCAGCACGTCGTACGTGTTCAGCTGGCCGGACTCGATCAGGTGCACGCGCGGCTCGTTGCGCAGCGACACCCAGTTCAGCTCGTCGGTGCTGCTCAGCACGACCAGGACCCGACGGGCCTCGGTCAGCTTCGTCAGCGTGGCCAGGGCCGCCTTGGTCGACGGCTTCTCGCCCGAGACGAACGCCTCGACGACGTGCACCTGCCCGGCGCGAGCCCGGTCGGAGAGGGCACCGCGCAGAGCGGCGGCCTTCATCTTCTTCGGGGTCCGCTGGCTGTAGTCGCGCGGCACGGGACCGTGCACGACGCCACCGCCGGCGAACTGCGGCGCGCGGATCGAGCCCTGCCGGGCGCGACCGGTGCCCTTCTGCTTGTACGGCTTCTTGCCGCCACCGGCGACCTCGCCGCGGGTCTTAACCTTGTGCGTGCCCTGTCGGGCCGCCGCGAGCTGGGCCACCACGACCTGGTGCATCAGCGCGACGTTGGCCTGCACGTCGAAGATGTCCGCCGGCAGCTCGACCGAGCTGCTGGTGGTGCCTTCGACGGTGCGCACGTCAACGGTGGTCACTTGGCCGCACCGCCCTTCTTCACCTTGCTCTTGGCCGCGGTCCGGA
Source organism: Micromonospora ureilytica (assembly GCF_015751765.1). Classification (NCBI taxonomy): domain Bacteria; kingdom Bacillati; phylum Actinomycetota; class Actinomycetes; order Micromonosporales; family Micromonosporaceae; genus Micromonospora; species Micromonospora ureilytica. The sequence goes on along the minus strand of NZ_JADOTX010000001.1, from coordinate 6,311,541 downwards.
CCAGAACCAGCGCGCCCTTGGGGCCAGGAATGGCACCCCGGACGAGCAGCAGGTTGTTCTCGGTGTCGACCGCCTGGACGGTGAGGTTCTGCACGGTGTATCGCACGCCACCCATGCGGCCGGCCATCCGGGTGCCCTTGAAGACACGACCCGGAGTGGCGCAGGCGCCGATGGAGCCGGGCGAGCGGTGCTTACGCTCGACACCGTGGCCGGCGCCCAGGCCGTGGAAGCCGTGCCGCTTCATCGGGCCGGCGTAGCCCTTGCCCTTGGTCTTGCCGGTGACGTCGATGGTGACGCCGGCCGGGAACTCCTCGACAGTGACTTCCTGGCCGAGCGAGTATTCCCCAGCGTCCGTGGTGCGCAGCTCGACGATGTGCCGGCGCGGCGCCACATCCGCCTTGGCGTAGTGCCCGCTGATCGGCTTCTTGACCTTGCGCGGGTCGATGGTGCCGTATGCCAGCTGGACCGCTGAGTAACCGTCCTTCTCGGCGCTACGAACCTGGCTGATGACGCACGGGCCGGCCTCGACCACGGTCACGGGAACAACACGGTTGTTGTCCCAGACCTGGGTCATGCCGAGCTTGGCGCCCAGGATCCCCTTGACTTGCCTGTCCATTTGTCCGGTCCCTACAGCTTGATCTCGATGTCGACGCCAGCCGGCAGGTCGAGGCGCATGAGCGAGTCGACCGTCTTCGGGGTCGGGTCGATGATGTCGATCAGCCGCTTGTGCGTGCGCATCTCGAAGTGCTCGCGCGAGTCCTTGTACTTGTGCGGCGAGCGGATAACGCAGAAACGGTTGATCTCCGTGGGCAGCGGCACCGGGCCCGCGACCTGCGCCCCGGTGCGCGTCACCGTCTCGACGATCTTCCGAGCCGAGGAGTCGACGACCTCGTGGTCATAGGCCTTGAGCCGGATGCGGATCTTCTGTCCCGCCATGGTGGCTTCTGTTCCTTCTCTCGATGCCGCTGTGTTGCGGGCGCCTGTACCGGCTGGCACAGGCCCACTTCGCCGACCCCCGCGGTCGGGCGTGTCGCGCCCTCGGGGCGAGCTCCGCCCCGTGGTTCCGGAGTGGTGCTGACCGTGTGGGGGTCAAGGCGCCGATCGCATTACCGCGACCTGAACGCCGTGCGAGGGTGGTTGGCGACTGGGCCGCCAACCACCCTACGCTCGACTGCCTCGCCACCCGGAGGTTCAGCGAAAGCCGAACACAGGCGACGAACTGTCTTTACGCAACCTGACTAGTATGCCGCACGACCGGCGGCGGGTCTAATCGGGGTTACCTAGTTCACTTGTTAATCTTGGTGACGAACCCGGCGCCGACGGTGCGGCCACCCTCGCGGATCGCGAACTTGAGGTTCTCCTCCATGGCGATGGGCTGGATCAGCTTCACCGACATGGACGTGTTGTCACCCGGCATGACCATCTCGGTGCCCTCGGGGAGGGTGACGACACCGGTGACGTCCGTGGTCCGGAAGTAGAACTGCGGACGGTAGTTCTGGAAGAACGGGGTGTGCCGGCCGCCCTCCTCCTTGGAGAGGATGTAGACCGTCGCCTCGAACTCCGTGTGCGGGGTGTTCGAGCCCGGCTTCACGACGACCATGCCGCGCTCGACCTCGTCGCGCTTGGTGCCACGCAGCAGCAGGCCGACGTTCTCGCCTGCGCGGGCGTCGTCCAGGGTCTTCCGGAACATCTCGATCGCGGTGACCTTGGTCTTGAAGCTCTTCTCCTTGATGCCGACGAGCTCAACATCCTCGTTCGGCAGGAGAACGCCGCGCTCCACGCGACCGGTGACGACGGTGCCACGACCGGTGATCGTGAAGACGTCCTCAACCGGCATCAGGAACGGCTTGTCAACCTCGCGCTCCGGCTGCGGGATCGAGGTGTCGACAGCGGTCATCAGGTCCAGCAGCTTGCCGGTCCACTCGGGGTCACCCTCGAGGGCCTTCAGCGCCGAAACCCGAACGACCGGCAGGTCGTCACCCGGGTACTCCTGCGAGGAGAGCAGCTCACGGACCTCGAGCTCGACGAGCTCCAGGAGCTCCTCGTCATCGACCATGTCGCTCTTGTTGAGCGCCACGACGATGTACGGCACACCGACCTGACGGGCCAGCAGCACGTGCTCGCGGGTCTGCGGCATCGGGCCGTCGGTCGCCGCGACCACCAGGATCGCGCCGTCCATCTGCGCGGCACCGGTGATCATGTTCTTGATGTAGTCGGCGTGCCCAGGGCAGTCGACGTGCGCGTAGTGCCGCGACTCGGTCTGGTACTCGACGTGTGCGATCGAGATCGTGATGCCGCGGGCCTTCTCCTCCGGCGCCTTGTCGATCTCGTCGAACGGCGTGTAAGGGTTCAGGTCCGGGTACTGGTCGTGCAGGACCTTGGTGATGGCCGCCGTCAGCGTCGTCTTACCGTGGTCGATGTGACCAATGGTGCCGATGTTGACGTGCGGCTTAGTCCGCTCGAACTTAGCCTTCGCCACTGGTGTCCTCCTGTGGACTTCTTGGTTCGTACGCCCGGCGCGCCGGTCGGCGCTTAGGACTCTGTCGACAGCCTTTCCGGCCTGACGGCCGGAGAGCCTTTGTGGGTTCTGCGGCGATGAAGCCTACAGGCCCGGTCTCACGCGATCCGATCGTGGTGGCCGCAGGCGGGCGAACCCTCCCGCGACCAACCACGAATCACCTGCTCAGGGAGCTACTCGCCCGTTGCCTTTGCGATGATCTCCTTCGCGACGCTCTGCGGAACCTCGGCGTAGGAGTCGAACTGCATGCTGTAGCTAGCCCGGCCCTGGGTCTTCGACCGCAGGTCGCCGACGTAGCCGAACATCTCCGACAACGGCACCAGAGCCCTGACGATGCGGGCGCCGCTGCGCTCCTCCATCGCCTGGATGATGCCGCGGCGGGAGTTGAGGTCACCGATGACGTCACCCATGTTCTCCTCAGGAGTGGTGACTTCAACGGCCATCATCGGCTCGAGCAGTGCCGGATCGGCCTTGCGGGCCGCGTCCTTCATCACCATCGAGCCGGCGATCTTGAATGCCATTTCCGACGAGTCGACCTCGTGGTACTGGCCGTCCAGCAGGGTCAGCTTCACGCCGACCAGCGGGAAGCCCGCCAGGATGCCGTACTGCAGCGCGTCCTGCGCACCGGCGTCCACCGAGGGGATGAACTCCCGGGGGATGCGGCCGCCGCTGACGCCGTTGGCGAACTCGTAGGTCGGCGAGTCGTTGTCCAGCGGAAGCGGCTCGACGCTCACGATCACGCGGGCGTACTGGCCGGAACCACCGGTCTGCTTCTTGTGGGTGTACTCGACCTTGTCCACCTTGCGGCGGATGGTCTCGCGGTACGCCACCTGCGGCTTGCCGACGTTGGCCTCGACGTTGAACTCGCGGCGCATCCGGTCGACCAGGATGTCCAGGTGCAGCTCACCCATGCCGGAGATGACCGTCTGACCGGTCTCCTCGTCCAGCTGGACGCGGAAGGTCGGGTCCTCCTCGGCCAGGCGCTGGATGGCCGTGCCCAGCTTCTCCTGGTCGGACTTGGTCTTCGGCTCGATCGCCACCGAGATGACCGGCTCCGGGAACGTCATCGACTCCAGGATGACCGGGTTCGCCGGGTCGGAGAGAGTGTCGCCGGTGGTGGTCTGCTTGAGACCCTGCACGGCGATGATGTCGCCGGCCTGCGCCGTCGGACGCTCTTCCCGCTTGTTGGCGTGCATCTGGTAGATCTTGCCGATCCGCTCCTTGCGGTCCTTGGTGGAGTTGACCACCTGGGAACCGGAATCGAGCGTGCCGGAGTAGACCCGCACGTAGGTGAGCTTGCCCAGGTGCTTGTCCGTCTGGATCTTGAAGGCCAGGCCGGAGAAGGGCTCCGAGTTGGACGGCTTACGCAGCAGCGGGGTCTCGCCGTCGGTGGCCGTGCCCTCGATCGCCGGAACGTCCAGCGGCGACGGCAGGAAGTCGACCACGGCGTCGAGCATGGGCTGGACGCCCTTGTTCTTGAACGCCGAGCCGCACAGCACCGGGTTGGCCTTACCGGCGATGGTGGCACGCCGGATGGCGGCCTTGATCTCCGCGGCGGAGATCTCTTCGCCTTCCAGGTACTTCTCCATCACCGAGTCGTCGACGTCGGCCAGGGTCTCCATCAGCTTCTCGCGCCACTCGGCCGCGGAGTCGGCCAGGTCGGCCGGGATCTCCTCGATGGCGTAGTCGTCACCCTTCTGGGTCTCCCCACGCCAGGTGAGCGCACGCATGCCGATCAGGTCGACGACACCGATGTGGTCGCCCTCGAGCCCGATCGGGATCTGCAGCACCAGCGGGGTGGCGTTCAACCGGTCGATCATCATCTGCACGCAGCGGAAGAAGTCGGCGCCGGTCCGGTCGAGCTTGTTGACGAAGCACATACGCGGGACGTTGTACTTGTCGGCCTGCCGCCAGACGTTCTCCGTCTGCGGTTCCACGCCGGCGACACCGTCGTAAACCGCGACCGCACCATCCAGGACCCGCAGCGACCGCTCGACCTCGACCGTGAAGTCGACGTGGCCAGGCGTGTCGATGATCTGGATCGTGTGGTCTTTCCACTCACACTTGGTAGCAGCGGAGGTGATGGTGATACCACGCTCCTGCTCCTGCTCCATCCAGTCCATGACGGCAGCGCCCTCGTGGACCTCACCGATCTTGTACGTGATGCCGGTGTAGAACAGGATTCGCTCGGTGGTCGTGGTCTTACCGGCATCGATGTGCGCCATGATGCCGATGTTGCGTACCTTGGCGAGCGCGTCTGCGGCGGCCACTTCAATCCCTACTTATCGTCGTCTCGACTCAACTGGTGGCGGTTCCGGCGCCCGGAGGCGCCGGAACCAGGGTGTTACCAGCGGTAGTGCGCGAAGGCCTTGTTCGACTCGGCCATCTTGTGCGTGTCCTCGCGCCGCTTGACGGCGGCACCGAGGCCGTTGCTCGCGTCCAGCAGCTCGTTCATCAGCCGCTCGACCATGGTCTTCTCGCGGCGGGCGCGGGAGTACGTGACCAGCCAGCGCAGGCCCAGGGTGGTCGCCCGGGTCGGGCGGACCTCGACCGGAACCTGGTAGGTGGCGCCACCGACACGACGGCTGCGCACCTCGAGGGTCGGCTTGACGTTGTCCATCGCCCGCTTGAGGGTGACGACCGGGTCGGTGCCGGACTTCTCGCGGCAGCCCTCGAGGGCCGCGTACACGATGGTCTCGGCGAGCTGACGCTTGCCGCGCAGCAGGATCTTGTTCACCAGCTGGGTGACCAGCGGCGAGTTGTACACCGGGTCAGCGACCAGTGGCCGCCGCGGAGCGGGTCCCTTACGCGGCATGTCAGCTCTTCTCCTTCTTCGCGCCGTAACGGCTGCGCGCCTGCTTGCGGTTGCGGACACCCTGGGTGTCCAGCGAGCCGCGAACGATCTTGTAACGCACGCCGGGAAGGTCCTTCACCCGGCCACCGCGAACGAGCACGATCGAGTGCTCCTGCAGGTTGTGACCGACGCCGGGGATGTAGGCGGTCACCTCGATCTGGCTGCTGAGCTTCACGCGAGCGACCTTGCGCAGCGCCGAGTTCGGCTTCTTCGGGGTGGTGGTGTACACGCGAGTGCACACGCCGCGCCGCTGAGGGGAACCCTTCAGCGCCGGGGTCTTGGTCTTGGTCGTCTTCGCCTGGCGGCCCTTTCGGACCAGCTGCTGGATCGTGGGCACCGGGTTTCTCCGCTCCCTTCGGCCGCATCCGCGGCCGCGCCGTCTGCTCGTTAGCCGGCCTGATGACCGGCTCTCCTACATTCCGACCAGGGTCGCCTTGCGGAGACCCCGGCACCCGCGGTCGGGCGTGTCGCCCTCGTCACGGCCCCGTTGCGACGCTTTCGCGTGCGTACCGGGTTTGTCACCGGCGCGCGGGTCGCCCCGCCCCGGATCTTTGGCTTGTCGTGCCGCCGTCCGTAAGCCGGAAACAGCGCACGCACGAGTTGCCCGGGCAGGCCCGGGCACAAGGGGAAAGAGTACCTACCACAACCGCCCAGGTCAAAACGGAATGGCCCGGCGACCGTCTCACACCCGCCGGCCGGATCTCGTCCTGCCCCGTCGCCCGCGATGGGCACCTACGAATACAAGTGTACCGGCTTCCCCGCAGAAGCACCCATCGCCCCCGGGGGGACCGGAAGCCTTCCGCGGGAAACTCCGGTCAGGTGCCGGATCTCTCGGTGATCACCCTCACGTCACTGTGAGAAGCAGGGCCAGACCCAGGCCCAGCACGCTGAGCAGTCCCCCCGCCGCGCCGCAGCTGATCCCGGCCATCGCCAGCCCGCGGCCGGTGAACTGGACCGCCGAGGGCGCGGTCGGCCGGCGGATCTGCCGCTGGCCGAGCAGCCCGATGACGACCGCCGCACCGCCGGCCAGCACACCCAGCGCGGCGAACGCTCCGGAGGCCCAGGCCCCGCCGTCGTTCTTGAAGGCCACTCCGAAACAGATCACCAACAGCGAGACCAGGACCGAGGCGATCCCCGCCACCAACGCACCGATGGCGAGCCCCGAGGTGACCGGTGCCACGTCCAGGTGCACGACGCCGAACGGCGTACCCGAAACCCTCTCCACCCGCTTCGGCGGCCGGCGTTGGTCGTCGGTGGGTGGCGCCACCGAACGCCCCGGCGTGCCACCCCACCCGGGAGCCTGCCCCAACGGCGGACCCCACCCGGGTGGCATACCGGGCCCGGACGACGGCGGACCCCACCCGGGCGGCACACCCGGCCCCGACGACGGCGGACCCCAGCCGTACGGCACTCCCGGTCCAGTTGCCGGCGGGCCCCAGCCGGGCGGCACACCGGGCCCGGACGGCGGCGGGCCCCAGCCCTGCGGCGTCGAGGTCGGCGCGCTGGAGACCGGGTACGGCTGGCCGGAGCCGGGCGCCGTGGTCGGACTCCAGCCGGTCGGACCCCAGTCGGGGTGCGGTGCCGAAGGCGGCGGCGCGTCCGGGGGTGACACCGGCGGGTGTGGCTCGCCGCTCGGACCCGGTCGCGCCCAGTCACTCGGCTCGGACGGAGGAGCCGGCTCCTTCGCAGGGCCGGCCGCGTCGTCCGCAGGGGGCCGCGCCGCGTCGTCCGCAGGGGGCCGCGCCGCGTCGTCCGCAGGGGGCCGCGCCGGGTCCGTCACGAGGTCCTCCTGTCGAAAGGCCGTCGCCGCCACACGGCGGACATCGGCCAGGCTACCGCCGCGAGCGTTGCCACCCGCGCCGGGCGCGGCCGCCACCGGCGGCTCAGTCCATGTTCGCCGGGTAGTCGTGACCGAACGGGGCGCCGGCCAACCGGACCACCCCGATGACCACCGCGGCCACCACGCTGACCGCGACCAGCACCAGGCCGGTCCAGGCCATCCACTCCCCCCGTCGCAGCCAGACGCTGCCGGTCAGGAAACCCCCCGAGGCGTACGCCTCGCGACGGGCCTGCCGGGCCAGTTGCAGGGCCACAGTGGCCGGCACCACGCCACCGATGAACAGCCCGGTCAGCATGCCGAGCAGGCCCAGCGCGAAGACCGCCCGTGCCTTCGTGGCGCGGGCCGGGTCCGGGTCCAGCGGGTGGCGCAGGCCCTGCTGGGCGACGGACACCTGCCCGGGTGCGGTCGTCATCCCCCCATCATGCCGAACCCGACCCGGGGGTGGGTGGGCACGGACACGACGAGGCCCCCGGCTTTCACCGGGGGCCTCGTCGTGTGACTGGTGCTTTAGCGGTACGACCCGAAGTCGAAGTCGTCCAGCGGCACTGCCTGCCCGCTGGCCGGCCCGAAGCCGTAGTCGGTCTCCGGGTAACCGGTCATCGAGTAGACCTTGGCCTTGGCCTCCTCGGTCGGCTCGACCCGGACGTTGCGGTACTTGCTGATGCCGGTACCAGCCGGGATGAGCTTTCCGATGATCACGTTCTCCTTGAGGCCGACCAGCGAGTCGCTGCGCGAGTTGATCGCAGCGTCGGTCAGCACCCGGGTGGTCTCCTGGAAGGAGGCCGCCGAGAGCCAGGAGTCGGTGGCCAGCGAGGCCTTGGTGATACCCATCAGCACCGGACGACCGGCGGCGGGCTCGCCGCCCTCCGAGACGAGCCGGCGGTTCTCCGACTCGAACAGCGCCCGGTCGACGAGCACACCCGGCAGGAACTCGGTCGAGCCGGAGTCGATGACCGTCACCCGCTTGAGCATCTGGCGGATGATGATCTCGATGTGCTTGTCGTGGATGAGCACACCCTGCGAGCGGTAGACCTCCTGGACCTCACTGGTCAGGTGGACCTGGACCGCCCGCGGACCCATGATCCGCAGCAACTCGTGCGGGTCGATGGTGCCCTCGGTCAGCTTCTCGCCGACCGCGACGTGACCGCCGTCGTGGGTACGGAGCTTGACCCGCTTCGAGATCTTGTCGTAGACGATCTCTTCGCTGCCGTCGTCCGGCACCACAATGATCTTGCGCGAGCGCTCGCCGTCCTCGATCCGGATCCGACCCGGGGTGTCGGCGATGGGCGCCTTGCCCTTCGGGACCCGAGCCTCGAAGATTTCCTGAACACGCGGCAGACCCTGGGTGATGTCCTCACCCGCGACACCACCGGTGTGGAAGGTACGCATCGTCAGCTGCGTACCAGGCTCACCGATGGACTGGGCGGCGATGATGCCGACCGCCTCGCCGATGTCGACCGACTTACCGGTCGGCAACGACCGGCCGTAGCAGGCCGCGCAGACGCCCAGCTTCGACTCGCAGGTGAGCACGCTGCGCACCCGGACGGTCTCCACGCCAGCGGCGACGATCTTGTCGACCCCGATGGAGTTGATGTCCTGACCGCGCTCGGCGACCACGGTGCCGTCCGGCCCCTTGATGTCGTCGGCGAGGGTCCGGGCGTGCACGCTGGTCTCGGCGTGGGTGTGGACGACGAGCTTGCCGTCCAGCTTCTCGCCGATCTGCATCGGGATCGCCCGGTCGGTGCCGCAGTCCTCTTCGCGGATGATGACGTCCTGCGAGACGTCCACCAGACGACGGGTCAGGTAACCCGAGTCGGCGGTCCGCAGCGCGGTGTCGGCGAGACCCTTACGGGCACCGTGCGTGGAGATGAAGTACTCCAGCACGGACAGACCCTCCCGGTAGCTGGCCTTGATCGGCCGCGGGATGATCTCGCCCTTGGGGTTGGCCACCAGACCACGGATCGCCGCGATCTGCCGGAGCTGGAGCAGGTTACCGCGAGCACCCGAGTTGATCATCTTCCACAGTGGGTTCTCCTGCGGCAGCGCGGTGTCCATCTCCTTGGCGACCTCGTTGGTCGCCTTGGTCCAGATCTCGATGAGCTCGCCGCGACGCTCCTCGGCGGTCATCAGACCACGCTGGTACTGCTTGTCGATCTGGTCGGCGTCCTTCTCGTACTTCGCCAGGATCTCCGCCTTGCGCGGCGGAGCGATGACGTCCTCCATGCCGATCGTCACGCCGGACCAGGTGGCCCAGTGGAAACCGGCCTCCTTGAGCCCGTCCAGGGTGGCGGCCAGCGCCACCTTGGGGAAGCGCTCGGCGAGGTCGTTGACGATCGCGGAGAGCTGACCCTTGCGGATCTCGTAGTTCACGAAGCGGTAGCCCTGCGGCAGCGTCTCGTTGAACAGCACCCGACCCAGGGTGGTCTCCACGGTCAGCGGGTCACCCTCGACCCAGCCCTCCGGGGCGGTCCACGCCTCGGCGCCGGCACCGTTGTCGACACCGACCACGCCACGCAGGCGGATCCTCACCGGCGCCTGCAGGTGCAGCTCGCCGTTGTCGAAGGCCATCCGCGTCTCGGCGTCCGAGCTGAACGCCCGGCCCTCGCCCTTCTCACCGGCGGTGAGGTGGGTGAGGTGGTACAGACCGATGACCATGTCCTGGGTAGGCATGGTGACCGGCTTACCGTCGGCCGGCTTGAGGATGTTGTTCGACGACAGCATCAGGATCCGTGCCTCGGCCTGAGCCTCGGCGGACAGCGGCACGTGCACCGCCATCTGGTCACCGTCGAAGTCGGCGTTGAACGCGGTGCAGACCAGCGGGTGGATCTGGATCGCCTTGCCCTCGACCAGCTGCGGCTCGAAGGCCTGGATACCCAGGCGGTGCAGGGTCGGTGCACGGTTGAGCAGCACCGGGTGCTCGCCGATGACCTCTTCCAGCACGTCCCACACGACCGGGCGCTGACGCTCGACCATCCGCTTGGCGGACTTGATGTTCTGCGCGTGGTTGAGGTCGACCAGCCGCTTCATCACGAACGGCTTGAACAGCTCCAGCGCCATCTGCTTGGGCAGACCGCACTGGTGCAGCTTGAGCTTCGGGCCGACCACGATGACCGAACGGCCGGAGTAGTCGACGCGCTTGCCCAGCAGGTTCTGGCGGAACCGGCCCTGCTTGCCCTTGAGCATGTCGGAGAGCGACTTCAGCGGGCGGTTACCCGGGCCGGTGACCGGCCGGCCGCGACGGCCGTTGTCGAACAGCGCGTCGACGGCCTCCTGGAGCATCCGCTTCTCGTTGTTGACGATGATCTCGGGCGCGCCGAGGTCGATCAGCCGCTTGAGGCGGTTGTTCCGGTTGATCACGCGGCGGTACAGGTCGTTCAGGTCCGAGGTTGCGAAACGGCCACCGTCGAGCTGCACCATCGGGCGCAGGTCCGGCGGGATGACCGGGACGCAGTCCAGCACCATGCCGAGCGGCGAGTTGCGGGTGTTCAGGAACGCCGCGACGACCTTGAGTCGCTTGAGCGCCCGGATCTTCCGCTGGCCCTTGCCGGACCGGATGGTCTCCCGCAGGCTCTCGGCCTCGGCGTCGAGGTCCATGTTCTGGACCAGCGCCTTGATCGCCTCGGCGCCCATGGAACCGGTGAAGTACTCACCGAACCGGTCGCGCAGCTCGCGGTAGAGCAGCTCGTCGGTGACCAGCTGCTTCGGCTCCAGCTTGCGGAAGGTGTCCAGCACCTCGTCCAGGCGGTCGATCTCGCGCTGGGCCCGGTCGCGGATCTGGCGCATCTCGCGCTCTCCGCCCTCCTTGACCTTGCGCCGGACGTCCGCCTTGGCACCCTCGGCCTCCAGCTCGGCCAGGTCGGCCTCGAGCTTGGCGGCCCGCTTCTCGATCTCCGAGTCGCGGCTGTTCTCGGACTGCCGCTTCTCGGCCAGGATCTCGTTCTCGATCGTCGAGAGGTCACGGTGACGCGACTCCGCGTCCACGCTCGTCACGACGTACGAGGCGAAGTAGATGATCTTCTCGAGGTCCTTGGGGGCGAGGTCCAGCAGGTAGCCCAGCCGGCTCGGAACGCCCTTGAAGTACCAGATGTGGGTCACCGGAGCGGCGAGCTCGATGTGCCCCATCCGCTCACGGCGGACCTTGGAGCGAGTCACCTCGACGCCACAGCGCTCACAGATGATGCCCTTGAACCGGACGCGCTTGTACTTACCGCAGTAGCACTCCCAGTCCCGCTGCGGACCGAAGATCTTCTCGCAGAAGAGCCCGTCCTTTTCCGGCTTCAGGGTGCGGTAGTTGATCGTCTCAGGCTTCTTGACCTCGCCGTGCGACCACTGACGGATGTCGTCGGCGGTGGCGAGACCAATGCGCAGCTCGTCGAAGAAGTTGACGTCGAGCACTATGTCCCCTATGTCGTCGTCTGTACTGCTAATTCTCGGGTGGGGTCGGGGGCCGGCGAGCCGGCCCCCGACCGCTCACCTCAGACCTCTTCGACCGAGCTCGGCTCGCGCCGGGACAGGTCGATGCCCAGCTCCTCAGCGGCCCGGAACACCTCGTCGTCGGTCTCGCGCATTTCCAGGGCCACACCGTCGCTGGAGAGCACCTCAACGTTGAGGCACAGCGACTGCAGCTCCTTGAGCAGCACCTTGAACGACTCCGGGATGCCCGGCTCCGGGATGTTCTCGCCCTTGACGATGGCCTCGTAGACCTTCACGCGGCCGAGCACGTCGTCGGACTTGATCGTGAGCAGTTCCTGCAGGGCGTAGGCAGCGCCGTACGCCTGCATCGCCCAGCACTCCATCTCACCGAAACGCTGACCACCGAACTGCGCCTTACCACCCAGCGGCTGCTGCGTGATCATCGAGTACGGGCCGGTCGAACGAGCGTGGATCTTGTCGTCGACCAGGTGGTTGAGCTTCAGGATGTAGACGTAGCCGACCGCGATCGGGTCCGGCAGCGGCTCACCGGAACGACCGTCGAACAGCTGCGCCTTGCCGGTACGCCCGATCAGCTGCTTGCCGTCCCGGTTGGGCAGGGTCGACTCGAGCAGACCGGAGATCTCCTCCTCGCGGGCACCGTCGAAGACCGGGGTGGCCACGTTGGTGTCGCCCTCGGACTCATGCGCGTCGATCGAGCGCAGCTGACGCTTCCAGTCGGCGTCGTCACCCTCGACCTTCCAACCGGTCTTGGCGACCCAACCGAGGTGGGTCTCCAGAACCTGGCCGATGTTCATCCGGCTCGGCACACCGAGCGGGTTGAGCACGATGTCGACCGGGGTGCCGTCCTCAAGGAACGGCATGTCCTCGATCGGCAGGATCTTGGAGATGACGCCCTTGTTGCCGTGGCGACCGGCGAGCTTGTCGCCGTCCTGGATCTTGCGCTTCTGGGCGACGTAGACCCGGACCAGCTCGTTGACACCCGGCGGCAACTCGTCGCCGTCCTCGCGGGAGAACGTGCGCACACCGATGACCGTGCCGGTCTCGCCGTGCGGCACCTTCAGCGAGGTGTCCCGAACCTCACGCGCCTTCTCACCGAAGATCGCGCGGAGCAGCCGCTCCTCCGGGGTCAGCTCGGTCTCACCCTTGGGCGTGACCTTGCCGACCAGGATGTCACCGGGGACGACCTCGGCACCGATCCGGATGATGCCGCGCTCGTCGAGGTCAGCGAGCATTTCCTCGCTGACGTTCGGGATGTCGCGGGTGATCTCCTCCGGACCGAGCTTGGTGTCCCGGGCGTCGACCTCGTGCTCCTCGATGTGGATCGAGGTGAGCACGTCCTGCTGCACGAGGCGCTGCGACAGGATGATCGCGTCCTCGTAGTTGTGGCCCTCCCAGCACATGAACGCCACCAGCAGGTTGCGTCCGAGTGCCATCTCGCCCTCGTCGGTGCACGGACCGTCGGCGATGACCTGACCGGCCTCGACGCGGTCGCCCTCGAAGACCACCGGCTTCTGGTTGACGCAGGAGCCGGCGTTGGAGCGGCGGAACTTGTGCAGCAGGTACGTCCGGCGGTGGCCGTCATCCTGGTGGATGGTGACGTAGTCGGCGCAGAGATCCTCGATCACACCGCCGACCTCGGCGACCACCACGTCGCCAGCGTCGACCGCGGCCCGGTACTCCATGCCCGTACCCACGAGCGGCGCCTCGGCCTTGACCAGCGGCACAGCCTGGCGCTGCATGTTCGCGCCCATCAGTGCCCGGTTGGCGTCGTCGTGCTCGAGGAACGGGATCATGGCGGTCGCGACCGAGGTCATCTGCCGGGGCGAGACGTCCATGTAGTCGACGGCACCGGGGAGGACGTCCTCGGTCTCGCCGCCCTTACGACGGCAGAGCACCCGCTCCTCGGCGAACGTGCCGTCAGCCTTCAGGCGCGCGTTGGCCTGGGCCTTGACGAACCGGTCCTCCTCGTCCGCGGTCAGGTAGTCGATCTGGTCGGTGACCCGACCCTCGACGACCTTCCGGTACGGCGTCTCGATGAAGCCGAACGGGTTGACCCGGGCGAAGGTGGACAGCGCGCCGATCAGGCCGATGTTCGGGCCTTCCGGCGTCTCGATCGGGCACATCCGGCCGTAGTGGGACGGGTGCACGTCGCGGACCTCGAAGCCGGCCCGCTCCCGGGACAGACCACCCGGGCCGAGCGCGCTCAGCCGACGCCGGTGGGTCAGGCCCGCCAGCGGGTTGGTCTGGTCCATGAACTGGGACAGCTGGGACGTCCCGAAGAACTCCTTGATCGCCGCCACCACCGGGCGGATGTTGATCAGGGTCTGCGGGGTGATCGCCTCGACGTCCTGCGTGGTCATCCGCTCGCGGACGACCCGCTCCATCCGGGACAGGCCGACCCGAACCTGGTTCTGGATCAGCTCGCCCACGGTACGGAGGCGCCGGTTGCCGAAGTGGTCGATGTCGTCGGCCTCGTAGCCGTCCTCACCGGCGTGCAGCCGGCACAGATACTCCACGGTGGCGACGATGTCGTCCTCGGTCAGCGTGCCGGTGGTGATCGGCACGCCAACTTCGAGCTTCTTGTTGAACTTGTAGCGCCCGACCTTGGCGACGTCGTACCTCTTCGGGTTGAAGAAGAGGTTGTCGAGCAGGGTCTGGGCGTTCTCGCGCGTCGGCGGCTCGCCAGGGCGCAGCTTGCGGTAGATGTCGAGCAGGGCCTCGTCGGCGCCGGCGATGTGGTCCTTCTCGAGCGTGGTCATCATCAGCTCGGACCAGCCGAACTTCTCACGGATCCGCTCGGCCGACCATCCGATGGCCTTGAGCAGGACGGTGACGGCCTGCCGACGCTTGCGGTCGATGCGTACGCCGACCGTGTCGCGCTTATCGATGTCGAACTCCAGCCAGGCACCCCGACTCGGGATGACCTTGACGCTGGAGAGGTCGCGGTCGGAGGTCTTGTCCGGCTGCTTGTCGAAGTACACGCCCGGAGACCGGACGAGCTGGCTGACCACGACGCGCTCGGTGCCGTTGATGACGAAGGTGCCCTTGGGCGTCATCATCGGGAAGTCACCCATGAACACCGTCTGGCTCTTGATCTCGCCAGTGGTGTTGTTGGTGAACTCCGCGGTCACGAAGAGCGGAGCGCAGTAGGTCAGGTCCTTCTCCTTGCACTCCTCGATCGAGGCCTTGACCTCGTCGAAGCGCGGCGCTGAGAAGGAGAGCGACATGGTGCCGGAGAAGTCCTCAATGGGACTGATCTCTTCAAGGATCTCCGCGAGACCCGAGCGTGCGTGCGGGTCGTCCGCCGACCGGCCCTGCCAACCCTCGTTGCCGACGAGCCAGTCGAAGGACTCGTTCTGGATGGCAAGGAGGTTGGGGACCTCGAGGTGTTCGGTGATCCTGCCGAATGAAA
Organism: Micromonospora ureilytica; assembly: GCF_015751765.1. Classification (NCBI taxonomy): domain Bacteria; kingdom Bacillati; phylum Actinomycetota; class Actinomycetes; order Micromonosporales; family Micromonosporaceae; genus Micromonospora; species Micromonospora ureilytica. Next base: position 6,296,483 of record NZ_JADOTX010000001.1, on the reverse strand, counting down.
CTCGGCGGGGAGCGAATGCGCTCGACGTACGACTGGTCTTCGCAGGGCGGGAAGCTGCCAAGATGCGTCCTTCCGAGGACCGGTGCTGCAGAACGGCTGGTACGCGTGCACTCCAATGACCCCACCAGAAATATCCGTAAACGGACATTTCCGAGCAGGGGTCAAGTCGGAAGGCAGCGCAAACTAGCAGTGTAGCCGAGAGGCTAACCGCTGTCCAGCCCACCCCGCAGGTTGTTTGCGGAGCGCGCCTCGGCCCCCGTCAACCGGGGTCTGCCGGGCCGCTCAGAACGCAACTCCCCACTGGGCCGCTCGGGTTACCGCGGCCGATGGTGCCGCCGCTGTCATACCCACGTCGTGGCCGTCGCAAGCGCGGTGTCTTGCTGGTGTCAGCGTGCCTGGCAGCCCCGGGCCGCGTCAAGGGCCGGTATTGCCCTCGCCCCGTGTTTCCCCCTGGAGAGCGACCCGCCGCCCCCGTTCCGATCGACGGAGCGGCTGGTCGGAGCCCAGCTCAGGGCCGATCGGGGCCAGCTCCACCAATACGGCGGGCGGTGATCCGTGTCGGATCACCGCCCGCCGCGACGCGATGGTGTCCCGGCTCACGAGCCGGGTACGCGTTGGTGGAACGTCAGGTCACTTGAGGGTGACCTTGGCGCCTTCACCCTCGAGCTTGGCCTTCGCCTTCTCGGCGGTCTCCTTGTTGACCTTCTCCAGGATGGCCTTCGGCGCGGACTCGACCGCGTCCTTGGCCTCCTTGAGGCCCAGGCCGGTCAGCTCGCGCACGACCTTGATGACCTGGATCTTCTTGCCACCGTCAGCCTCGAGGATGACGTCGAACTCGTCCTGCTCCGGCTCGGCCTCGGCCGTAGCCGCGCCACCGCCGGCAGCGGCAACCGCGACCGGAGCAGCAGCGGTGACCTCGAAGGTCGTCTCGAACTGCTTCACGAACTCAGAGAGCTCGATCAGCGTCATCTCCTTGAACGCGTCGAGCAGCTCGTCGGTGCTGAGCTTCGCCATATCTGGCGTCCTTTCCTGATTCTGTTAAGTAAGAACTGGTGCGCCGTGGGGGCCTCAGGCCGCCTCGGCGCCCTCCTTCTCGCGCTTGTCCTGCAGTGCAGCCGCCAGACGGGCGGTCTTCGACAGCGGGGCCTGGAACAGGGCCGCGGCCTTGCTCAGGTTGCCCTTCATCGCGCCGGCCAGCTTGGCCAGCAGCACCTCGCGGGACTCCAGGTCGGCGAGCTTCGAGACCTCGGCCGCGGTGATGGCCTTGCCCTCGAAGACACCGCCCTTGATGACGAGCTTCGGGTTGGCCTTCGCGAAGTCGCGAAGCCCCTTCGCCGCCTCGACGACGTCGCCCGAAACGAAAGTCAGCGCGGTAGGACCGGTGAACAGCTCGTCGAGGCCGGTGATGCCCGCGTCCGTCGCAGCACGCTTGGCCAGCGTGTTCTTCGCGACCGTGTAGCTGGTCTCGGCGCCGAGCGAGCGCCGAAGCTGGGTGAGCTGGGAAACCGTCAGACCGCGGTACTCGGTCAGCACGGTGGCGCCCGAACTGCGGAAGCTCTCGGTCAGCTCAGCGACGGCCGTGGCCTTGTCGGCCCGGATCGGCTTGTCCGCCATGTCCCTCCTCTCTCGTTACTCGAGGCTGGTCCCCGTCTCGGCCGAAGCCGGAACGGGGGCGGAGGCAGCACGACAACGAAAAAGCCCCGGCGCAGGGCGCACGGGGCGAGGGCCGGCAGATCGTCATGGTCGGCGGACCATGTTCACTGCCGAGTTACGCTTGCCGCCCTACGCGGGTCGCCCGTTGTCGCGGGACCTTCGACCGTGCCGGAGCACGGTGACCAGCGGTCTTTGGGTGGTTCCTCATCCATGAGAACACGGATGACGGTTGAAGAGTACACGCCCCGGCCACCAGCGCCAAATCGCCCCCTGTGAGCCGCGCCACCGGCGCCAGCGGCGGTCAGCCCTGGGCCCGCCGCCGCCACAGGTAGCCGCCGACGACCGCGGCGCTCCAGGTCAGCGCCCACACGGTCAGGCCCAGCAGGGTCAGCGCGGCGGCGTCGCCGCCGGTGGTGCGAGCCGCGGCCATGATCGGCGGTGCCAGCCAGGGGGCCACCGAGCCGGTCAGGCCGAGCACCACCGCGCCGACCCCGCCGAGGGCCAGCACCGCGACGCCGTACCCCGCGCCGCCCACCGACGCACGGCTGGCCAACGCCCCAAGAGCAACCGCAGCGGGTACGACAAGCAGGTGCGCCCACACGCCCAGCGCGAGCCCGACCGGAATCGACCGGTCCCCCGGGTCGACCGGGCCGGACACCCCACCGACCAGCCACGGAAAGAGCAGCGCGATGACCACCGTCACCAGCGCCGCCACAACGGCGGCGAGCAGCCCGGCCAACCGCTCCCGCGCCACCCCGACCGTCACCTGCGCCAGCCGACGCTGCACGTCCGGCTCGACGTCCAACAAAATCTTGGTCTGCCAGGCGAGCACCGGGAAGAGCACCACCGCCGAGACGCCGTACGCCTCGGCCGGCTGCGCACGGCCACCGCCGTAGAGCGTGCCGAGCGTGATCAGGCCGGCGAGCAACGGTGCCACCGCCCGCCCGGTTCGCAGGAAACCAGCCAGCCGCATCCGGACCAGGGCGCTCACCGGGCCTCCCCCGCTGCCGGCTCGACCACCGGGTCGGCGGCCTCCGGCTGCTCGGCTGTCAGCTCCCCGGCCACCGGGAGCGACGGCTCGGCGGCTCGGGCAGCGCCGGCCGACCGAAGCGGCTCGGCGGGTCGAGCCTGGGGTGCGGCGGTGGAGGCGTCGGAGCGTACCCGCAACACCTGGTGGCCCTCGGCGCGCAACCGGGCGACGGTGCCGGCGACCCGCGCGGCCGGCACGGCGACCTCGACCACCGCGAGCGTCTCGTCCGACGACGGCGTCTCCTCGGAGAGCGCGCCGTCGGCCACCAGCCAGCGACGCGCGGCCGGCAGCCGGACCGTCTCGCCGCGGTGGTCGGAGACCAGAACGGCGCCCTCGGCGGCGAGCACCTCGGCGATCAACTCGGGCACCAGCTCGCGGGTGGTGGCGTCCAGCCCCTCCCACGGCTCGTCGAGGACCAGGAGGCCCGGCGGGCGCAGCATCGCCTGGGCAAGGCCCACCTTCTGCGCGGTGCCCTTGGACAGCTCCGGCAGCCGAACCGAGCGGAACGCGGACAGCCCGAGCCGGTCGGTCCAGGAGGTCACCGCCTCGTCGGCCGCCGCCCTGCCCAGCCCCGCGACGCGGGCCATCCCGGTCAGATAGCGGGTCACTGTGAACGGCTGGTCAGCGGGGAAACGCTCCGGCACCCAGCCCACCCGCGTCGGGCGGCCGGTGACCCGGCCCCGGCCCGGCCGGAGGACCCCCGCGGCCACCTGGAGCAGTGTCGACTTGCCCACCCCGTTGCGGCCCAGCACGACCGCCACCTCGCCCGGACCGATGCGCACGTCGATGCCCCGCAGCACCCACGGCCCTCGCCGGTGGTACCGCAACCAGATGTCTTCCAGCCGCATGGGCCGAGCCTGCCACATCTCAAACGCGCCGGGGCGCCGCCACAGTCGTGGCGGCGCCCCGGCGGAGCGATCTGTCGACTCAGGCGTCGGCCTGGTCCTCCCGAAGGTTCTTCACCAGGTTGGGGTCGACCGGAACGCCCGGGCCCATCGTGGTGGTCAAGATGATCTTGCGGAGGAACTTGCCCTTGGCCGCGGACGGCTTGGCGCGCAGCACCTCGTCGAGCACCGCGGCGTAGTTGTCCACCAGCTGGGTCTCCGTGAAGGAGGCCTTGCCGATGATCAGGTGCAGGTTGGAGTGCTTGTCCACCCGGAAGGTGATCTTGCCGCCCTTGATGTCCGACACCGCCTTGGTGACGTCCATGGTCACCGTGCCGGTCTTCGGGTTCGGCATGAGACCGCGCGGGCCCAGGATCCGCGCGATCCGACCGATCTTGGCCATCTGGTCCGGCGTGGCGATAGCCGCGTCGAAGTCCAGCCAACCACCCTGGATCCGGGCGACCAGCTCGTCGGTGCCCACCTCGTCCGCACCCGCGGCGGCGGCCTCTTCGGCCTTCGCGCCACTGGCGAACACGATCACGCGGGCGGTCTTACCGGTGCCGTGCGGCAGGTTGACCACGCCGCGGACCATCTGGTCCGCCTTGCGGGGGTCGACGCCGAGGCGCATGGCGACCTCGACCGTGGCGTCGAACTTGACGTTGGTGGTCTCCTTGGCCAGCTTCACGGCCTCGGTGGGGGTGTAGAGCTTCGACCGGTCGATGACATCGGCGGCCTTGCGGTAGCTCTTGCTGCGCTGCATTGCTGATTACTCCTGTGGTCTCTGGCGGGCTCGCTCGGCGCGAGCCCTCCCACGGTCGGGTCGAAGGCCGGGGCCGACGTCAGTCGTTGACGGTGATGCCCATCGACCGGGCGGTGCCGGCGATGATCTTCTCGGCCTGGGCGATGTCGTTGGCGTTGAGGTCGGCCATCTTCTTCTCGGCGATCTCACGCAGCTGGGCGCGGCTGACCGAGCCGACCTTCTCGGACTGCGGAACACCCGAACCCTTCTGCACACCGGCGGCCTTGATCAGCAGCCGGGCAGCGGGCGGGGTCTTCAGCACGAACGTGAAGGACCGGTCCTCGTACACGCTGATCTCGGCCGGGACGATGTCGCCCCGCTGAGACTCGGTCTGCGCGTTGTAGGACTTGCAGAACTCCATGATGTTCACGCCGTGCTGGCCGAGCGCGGGGCCGACCGGCGGCGCCGGCGTGGCCTGGCCCGCCGGCAACTGAAGCGTGAACGTCTTGACGAGCTTCTTCTTCGGAGGCATGTCACTTCCTGGGGCTTGGAGCTGGGAAAATGCGGCTGTCGCCGCCCTCGGGCGCGCACGGTCAGCGCGGTGCGACAGCGGCGACATTCAAGAGTAGCGCAGGCCGCAGCCCACTCGTCCGCCGAGGTCGAGCGAGAGCGCGTACGCCGACGTCGGCGGCGGGCCGGGCCCGCCGCCGACGACCAATCAGATCTTGGCGACCTGGTTGAAGTTGAGCTCCACCGGAGTCTCACGACCGAAGATCGACACCAGCACCTTGAGCTTCTGCTGGTCGGCGTTGATCTCGCTGATCGTGGCCGGCAGCGACGCGAACGCACCGTCGGTGACGGTGACGGAGTCGCCCACCTCGAAGTCGAGGACCTTGATCTCCGGCTTCGACTTCTTCTGCTCGGTCTCGATGGCCGGCGCCAGCCACTTCAGCACCTCGTCGAGCGAGAGCGGAGCGGGCCGGTCAGCCCGGTCGGTCGCACCGACGAAGCCGGTCACACCAGGGGTGTTCCGGACACAGGAGTACGACTCGGCCGTCAGCTCCATCCGAACCAGGATGTAACCAGGGAAGACCTTGGCCTGGATCTGCGAACGCTTACCGTTCTTGACCTCGACCTCTTCCCGGGTCGGCACCTCGACCTGGAAGATGAAGTCCTCCATGTCGAGGCTCGTGATCCGGGTCTCGAGGTTGGTCTTGACCTTGTTCTCGTAGCCGGCGTACGAGTGCACCACGTACCAGTCACCCGGCGCGTAGCGCAGCTTCTGCCTCAGCTCCGCGACGGGGTCGTAGTCCTCGTCCGGTGCGGGCTCGGTCGTTGGGAACTCCGGCTCGCTGGCGGCCTCAACCGACTCGTCACCAGCCGCCGTCGCGACCGTGGACTGCTCGTCCACCGATCCGGCGGTCTCGTCGTTCTCAGGCACGCTCGCTCACTTCCGTCACTATGGCTGGAGGCAGCCGGTCAGTCCGAGTTGCCAAAGACAAACAACACGACCTTGGCGAAACCGAAGTCCAGCACACCCACGATCGTCAGCATCACCGCGACGAACGCCACCACCACCGCGGTGTAGGTCAGCAACTCCTTGCGGGTCGGCCAGATGACCTTACGCAGTTCGGCTACGACCTCGCGGAAGAACCGGGCGATGCGGCCGAAGACGCCCACCCGACCCGTTTCCGACCGAGTGGTCGGCCGGCTGTCCGCCGACTCCGCCCGGGCACGGGACCGCGTGGCGGTGCCTCCCCGGGAAACCGGCTCGTCCGCATCGGAGGCGTCGTCGTCGGCCACGTCGTCGACGATCTCGTCGTCAAGACGATCGTCGCCGTCGTCGTCGCGCCGCTTGTTGTCGGCCACTTCGCCCTCCGTCGCGGAATCTGGGGTCGCACGCCGAGCGGCGTACGCGGCGCTGGTCACGCCGGCCGGACCCAACCGTCCCGCGACGGGCCGCGGCCGGTGGATCACCCGGAGGGCCCGATTGCCTCGGACCACCCCGCCGATGCCACCACCACGGGCCGGACGCCGCCAAGCTGGCGGCGCGACCCACGGGAACGGTCAGGCCTGAGGCGCAGGGGTGACAGGACTTGAACCTGCAGCCTGCGGTTTTGGAGACCGCTGCTCTGCCAATTGAGCTACACCCCTATGTGGCAACACTCGCCCCACGCGGCCACAGACGACCGAGCAGGGGTCACTTGCCCCACGGCGGACCAGTGTACGGGTACCCGCCCGACTTTCCCAACCGGTCTCTCCGCCACGCGTGGCGGGCTCGGTTCAGGGCGCTGTCCGGATGGTTGCCCGCGCCTGCGACAGCACCTTGTCACCCAGGCAGGTGGCGGTCACCTCGATCCGGGTGAGACCGTCCTCGGGCACCCCACGAACCCGCGCGGTCACCTCGATCTCGGTCCCCTGGTCGTCGTCCGGGACCGCCACCGGCCGGGTGAAGCGCACGCCGTACTCGACCACCGCGTCCGGCGACCCGGCCCACTCGGTGACCGCCCGGCCGACCAGCGCCATGGTGAACATGCCGTGGGCGATGACCCCGGGCAGACCCACAGTGGTGGCGACCCGGTCACTCCAGTGGATCGGGTTGAAGTCACCCGAGGCGCCGGCGTAGCGGACCAGGTCCGCGCGGGTCACCTGAAACGTCTGTGCTGGAAACTCCATCTCACGCCTCCCCGCGGATGACATACCTGGCCCAGACAGCGACGACGGGTTCCCCGCCGGCGGTGCTCACGTCGGTGCGCGTGGTCAGGAAGCCGTGCCCACCCCGGGTGCTGACTTCCTCGATGGTGTTGATGCAGACCAGCTCGTCACCGGCGACAACCGGCCGGGTGTACGCGAAGCGCTGATCGCCGTGCACCAGGCGGCTGTAGTCGACACCCAGGGCCGGGTCCTCGATGATCTGGCGGCTCGCGGCCATCGTGACGATCACCGGGAAGGTCGGCGGGGCCACCACGTCGGGGTGGCCCAGCGCCTTCGCGGCCTCCGGGTCATGGTGGGCCGCGTCGGTGGCGCCGATGGCGCTGGCGAACTCACGGATCTTTTCTCGGCCCACCTGGTAGGGGGCGGTCGGCGGATAGGTCCGGCCGACGAAGGAAGGGTCCAGAGGCATGCCGCGAACCTACACGGAAAGCCCAATCGCCGACCTGATCGGTAGGCGGCGGAGCCGCGCCAAACCGGTCAGATCGGCGATCGAAAAGCTTCGACAGCGGCCGGCCCCGAGGCCGGCCAGCAGTCAGCGGGTCTCGCGGTGGACCGTGTGCCGACCGTCGCGCGGGCAGAACTTCTTCAGCTCGATGCGGTCGGGGTCGTTGCGCCGATTCTTGCGCGTGATGTAGTTGCGCTCCTTGCACTCCACACACGCCAAAGTGATCTTCGGCCGGACATCGGTAGCCTTCGCCACGGCGGAGTGCCTTCCTCGCTAACGGAAACAACTACGACGCGCCAGCCTAGACGCTGACAGCGCGGACATGCAAAGTGGGCGCCAGAAGCGCCCATTCTTACGACCACCGGCAACGAGCCCGGAAGACGAGAGTAGCGGTGGCCGGACTTGAACCGGCGACACAGCGATTATGAGCCGCTTGCTCTACCATCTGAGCTACACCGCTGCGATGGGTCCAGCTGAACCCTCGAGCCCCCTTACGGAATCGAACCGTAGACCTTCTCCTTACCATGGAGACGCTCTGCCGACTGAGCTAAGGGGGCCTGCGCGATCTCCCCGTGGGGCGCGCAGGAGTAAGAGTACACGGCCCGGCTCGACAGGTGAAATCGGATCCCCGATGATCGTCTGCACCCTGCTCAGGGCACGACACGGAGGCGCGGCAGCTCTCCACTGGAGATCGACTCCGGCTCGACCTGGGCGCCGAACCAGGCAGCCAACCGCTCGTACGGCAGCGGTCTGCTGAACAGGAAGCCCTGCCCGATCTCACAGCCGATGTCCTGAAGAAGCTCCAGGGTCAGCTCGCTCTCCACACCCTCGGCCACCACGGCCAGACCGAACTGCTGGGAGAGAGTCACCACCGCGTTGACGATCGCCAGGTCCCCCGGATCGGTCGCCATTCCCTGCACGAAGGAGCGGTCCACCTTCACCTCGTGCACCGGCAACCGCCGCAGATGCGCCAGAGACGAGTCACCGGTGCCGAAGTCGTCCACCGACAGCCGTACGCCCAGATCCCGCAGCCGTTGCAGGGTGGGGATGGGTCGGTCCGTGCCGTCCAGCACCCCCGACTCGGTGATCTCCAGGGTGAGGCGCTGCGCCGGCACCTTGTACTCGGTCAGCAACTCCTGGACCCGGTCCGGGAAGTGCTGGTCGACGAGCGTACGGGCCGAGAGATTGACCGCGATGGGCAACGGCTGGTCGGCAAGCGCCCAGTCCCGACTGCGACGAAGGCCCTCGCGGAGCACCACCTCGGTGAGCCGGCTCAACTGGCCGGTGTGCTCGGCCACCGCCACGAAGTCCTCGGGAGCGACAGTGCCGTGCGCCGGGTGCTCCCACCGGGCCAGACACTCGACACCAACCAGGCGCCGGTCCCGCAGAGTCACCTTGGGCTGGAAATAGACCTCCAGCTCGTCCTGGTCCAGTGCTCGGCGCAGATCGCCGGCCAAACCCAACCGGCGCAGCGACCGAGACTCCAGGCCCGGGTTGAACAACTGCACACTGCCCGGCACCGACTTGGCCGCCGTCGTGGCCAGGTCGACCCGCAGCAGCAAGGTGGCCGCGTCGCTGCCATGATCCGGGTGTACGGCCACCCCTACGGCGGTGTCCACCACCAGAGTGAGCGCGTCGAAGACCATCTCGTCGCGGATCTGGTCCCGCAGCTGACTGGCGAGCTCCAGGGCCGCCGCCGGGCTCTCCAGACGAAGCGTCACCAGGAACTCGTCCCCGCCGACGCGCCCGACCAGAGCCGACGACGGGGCGCTGGCCCGCAGCCGGCTGGCGACCTCGACGAGGACCTTGTCCCCGGCCGCGTGGCCGAGCGACTCGTTGACCTGACGTAGCCCGTCGACGTCGAACAGCAGCAGCGCCACCACCTCGTCCGGCGCGCCGATCTTGATCGACTCCTCCAGCGCGCCGGTGACCCGCCGCCGGTTGGGCAGCTTGGTCAGCGTGTCGTGGTATGCGTCGTGGCGCAGCCGGTCGACAAGCCGGGAATTCTCCAGGGCCACCGCGGCGTGCGCGGCCACCGTCTCGAAGATCGCGATGTCCGTCGCCGTGAAGTTGTTGCCGTCGCCGAGGCGGTTGGCCACCTCGAGAGTGCCGATGACGACCTGACCCGACCGCAGCGGCACCACTACCGCATCCTTGATCCGCTGCCCGGCGAGGTCGGCCCGGAATTCCTCGTCGGTGGTCACACCACGGCCGACGGCGACCGTACGCCGGCTATCGCGGACCCGCTCCCGGATCGCCGCCGGCGTGTGCGCCAGATCGAGCAGCCCGGGGTCGTCCACCCGGGCGGTCAACAGCGCCTCCGGATGTCGCCCCTGTGCCGGGAGCCACAGCGTCGCGTACTCCGCCTGCATCAGCGCGCGCACCCGCCCGAGCAGCGCGTCCGGCAGCGTGCCGCTCTGCCCGCTCTCGACCACCGCGCGGGTCAGCGCGTACAGGTCGGTGAGGGTGCGGTGCTGGCGGAAGAACTGGGAGTAGGCCCGGTAGACCAGTGCGAGGCCGACGCCGAGGGCAGCGAGCAGGAGCAGCGACCACCACGTGCTCCGCACCAGGATCAGCACGATCAGGCCGACCGAAACGTTGATCACCGCAGTGAGCAGCACCGGCTTGGCAGTACGCAACGCCCCGCGCCCGGTCTGCCATCCGTGCAGCAGCGTGTGCACGCCCACCACGCTGGCGTAGCTGATGAGAATCACCATGCTGACGGCGGCGAAGATGCTGCCCCAGGTGCGCGGACCCACCCCGTCGATGGGCGGAAGTGCCTGCAGGACGAGGACGGCCAGTGAACTCCCCGCGGCGGCCCGCGCCACGTTGAACCACACCTTGGGCGCCGACAACCGCTGCCGCTTGTGGGTGATGAGCGAGGTCAACGTGTAGATGACCACCACGGTCAGCGGCGGCAAGAAGTAGAGCGCGAGGACCAGTGGCAGCTCGGTGAGCGTGACGCCCAGCGTCTGACGCCGGACCACAAGGCTGAGCAGCGGCAACCCCGCCGCGATCATGAGGACGAGGAGTAGAGCAGCCTCCGGCCAGTCACCGAACGGCTCTGGCGCGACCAGCCCGGTGATGGTGGCGCAGAAGATCGCGACCAACGTGAGAGGCGCGGTGATGATCCAGGCGTCTTCGGACGATCTGCGCCGGGGCTGACCGCGACCGATCATGGCGCTCCTTCAGATTGGCACCGCGCCGGTCACGGCAGCGTCGTGAGACGTCCCGTCACCGGCGCGCAACAGACCGTGCTCACCGACGGACTGAAGCTCGGCTCACTGCCAGATGAGATCCGCGGTCTGCGCGACGTCCCCCGAGTTGCCGCCGAGATCGACACCGCCGATGCCGCTGAACAGTGCGGCGAGGACGAAAAATGAGCCAAGCAGTCGGCCCAACCTACGACCAGACATGATCGCTCCTGTCGGATGATGTGCAGCGTTGATGGAGGTTCCACGATCGTGCCACAGCGCAGACAGCCAGAGAAGTAGCGGAGGCCCCGACTGGCCCCACCGTCTGTGACTTCCCGCCGTTCGGCCCACCGCCCCCGTCACGCTGGGCCAGATCACGGGCTTTCGGGCCAGCTCACCGCTTCACACAGCGTCGAATACGACCTTCACCGCAATTCGACCCAGCTGCGGCAGAGCCAGCCAATCCTGCGTGGCGGTCACTACCAGTGACGCTCCAGACGCCAACTCACGCTGCGCTCCGGGTCCGGCCATCGACCACCATACTCGGTCTTCGCCAGCGCGCCAGCACCCCGGCGGATCGGGTCGAACAAGTTGGCGACAGCAGGGGCTCACAGTCAGACCAGGACACTTCGAAGCGGACGCAAGTGGTCGCCCGTGGCACCCTCGGCAAAACGCTGTCCTGCCCGAACCGGAACGAGGACAACGCGGCGATGATCGCCCGGGACCGGAATGTGCCCGCGTCGGGCGTCGGCTACGTGACCCGCTTCCGGGTGGAGTCGGAGGTCCTGAGTCGATACCCGGTCTGGAGCTGCGGGTGCTGGACGAGTTCAGCGCCCACGTCGTTGGCCTGATAGATGTCGTGCACGAGTTCCGGTCGCCGCAGGCCGGCGGGTGGCCGTCATCGGATGATCCCGACGACCTGGGCCCGGCTGGGCTGGACGGCCTCTCCGCCGCCGTACCAGAAGTCGTGGTCGAGCCCAGAGGAGCCGTCAGCGGCAAGACCGACCTGCCCACAACCAGTCCTGAACGGCTGGACTCAGCCGGACCCGGCTAGATCAACGACAACGGCCCCTGATCAGCATCTCTGCTGGTCAGGGGCCGTTTCTGCACCTGGTGGCGGGTAGAGGATTCGAACCTCTGAAGCTTTCGCGACGGATTTACAGGGCGTCCGTGATCTTGCCTCGGTCAGCACCTCTGAGCTGCTGCTTCTCGCCGCCTCACCGACACCGACCGATCAGCCGCCCACCATGTGCCCACGCCCCACGGCACGGTGCGAGACGCCTGATGTTCAGGCGGCTCTCCATTCATCGGTTGCGCAACCGACCTCAAAGCTCGACCAGCCGTCCGCCTCACAGCGCTACGCGCCAAGAAGCCGTGGAAACTCTGCGAGGAAGACTGAGCGAAGTCGTTTAAGCAACATTCCCAGCAATAGCACGAAGTGTGCGAGTGACGCCGTCACGACTATAGACCAGGGTCGCTGCGCATCCTCTATTCCAGCGAGCGAGCATACCCCCAATATGATCGCAACTAGGAGGCCAACGCCAAGTGTGTAGGTAATGTTTGCTTGCAGTTCATGGAGGAGTCGATATTTGTGTGCGTTGTCGGCGCTGACTTTACCGGTCGGTCGACCTTTAAAGCGGGCGGCAGTGTCAAATAGTAGAACGAGCAGGTTGAACAATAGTCCGGTAAGGATGGACAGGGCGGCAAGCAGATTGTCGATTCCCTTGACATGCCAAGAGAGAAGGTAGGCGGCCGCCCCGACCAGGACTGGCAGTCCGTAGAAGAAGATCAGATCTGAAATCCTGACGCGACCAGTCCTAGCATCGCGCATAGTATCAAGGTGATCCCGGATGATCGGAAGTACACTAGCCTTCATCATTCGCTATCACTAGCTTTCTGGCGAGGATGTCGGCCGTCCAGAAAAACTCTGTGCCGGCATAGTCGGACTCGCGAATAGACAGGTCCTTCGCTAGTTCCGCGACCACCTCAGCGGCGACCTCATGCACGGTGCCGTCGGTGGGGCGACCGCTCGGTATGTTCTTATTCTCTGGAAGAGGGAATGTTACGCGAGGAGGGCGTTCCTGAGTAACGGTGAGCGTCCGCATGGACTTTCCGACCTTCACCTCTAGTTTTATGTCGTGGTAGTCCAGGCCACGAATCTCTAGCAGCGCCGGGAGGCTGTTGTCGTTTAGGGCGTCGCGCACCTTCTGCTTGGGAAATGCCAATGCACGGTCCGGCTTAAGGACTAGCTCCATGATTCCCAGCTCTTCTTCGTGAGCGCCTAGATTGTACTGATCCGCAACGTCGCTCGGAATCCCATAGCGCACTAGGCGGATCTTCTTTAGTTCGCCTTCTTCGATGGATGCCTTCACTGCCGCCTCAGGGGCGAGCGGACTGAGTTCGACGGAGAAACCAGGAAATCTTGCTGCGAATGTACGTGTCAGGATGTGGTCTAGTGAGGACTTGAGCCCTCGGACGCCGACGCGTTCTGTCAGGAAGATCCCCGCCAATGAGTTATGCGGGATTACGAATAGGTTTCGTAGGGGGATTAGCTCAGCCTCGTTTGCCTGGCGTTCGTACGTATCCTGGTGTGTTTCAACATCGCGCAGAGTCGACTGGTGTCCGTGGCTCCCTGAGCGGACTGTTGTGTAAATTGACCGGTCCTCGGCCCGCACCGTCTCGGCGATTAGGTACTTTCCTTCATCCTTGTGCTGGTATGGAGTATTGATGAGGCCGTTAAAGAATGCGTAGAGAAAGGGTGCAAGGTCGGAGGCGGACCCATCAAACTTGTCAAGGGGTAGGTAGTTGTCGGAAGACTTTGATGACATTCGTGGGCGGACTCTGATGGTGTAGGCGGCGAGGCTGTATTCCGGCATAAGTTCCTCCGGTGGGTGATGGGGATGTCTCGTCACCCTAGTTTCGAGCGCAGATCTGACCGTGTGTCTGTAAGGAACCGGTCAGCAGTCGTTGGCGGAGGCGGGGAGCGAGCGTAGCGGGTGTCGTACATGTGTTCTAAGTTACGACCTGGGTGCGACATGCAGTGGATCGGCTCACGAGTTGGTGCGCCTCGATGACGCCTACGAGCTCGCCCAGTTCATCGGCACCAACATGACGGCGTTGAACGCAGAGGTGGTTGCGGAAGCCCGCCGGCTGGTCGAGTGCGACCCCGGACCGGTCGGAGAGGCTACTTCCTGACTGGCAGGGGTTCATCGGAGGGCATCGCTGATCTTGTCGTTCATGGTGTCGTCTCCCCCGTCGATGCAGTTGGCGTAGACGCGGAGCAGGACGGCGACGCCGTGACCCAGGCGCCGGGCTACCTCGGTCGGTGGAACGCCGGCATTCAGCCAGAGCGAGGCCGCCGCGTGCCGCAGGTCGTAGGGCCGGCGAACGAGCGGCGAGGCAACCTGCGGTTCGGTCAGCGCCTTCTCGCGGGCGAGCTTCCACCACCGGTCGTAGACCGACTCCGACAGGGGCCCACCGTGCAGGCCGCGGAAGAATCGACCGTCCGGGCCGACCCCGTGATTCTCTACGTGCGCGCCCAGCAGCTCGACGAGCCGGGGCGGGATCGGGACCGTCCGAGTCTCGGCCCTCCCCCGGTGCTTGAGTCCGCGCCGCTCGTGGGAGCCGCCGTCGTCGGTCCAGTGCGACCCGGCGCGCGGCGAGGTGCCGGCGAGCACCAGGCGGCCCCAGCGATATTCGATCTTCTCGTGGTCGCAGGACCGGGAAGGGTTGACCGCCGCCAGGTCGTCGAAGTCTGCGCCGCAGTCGGCGCACCGGCCGGCAAGGTCGCAGTCCTCCCGCCGTAGGTCCGAGGCTTCTGAGGGACGCATCCCCGCGTAGTAGAGGCAGCCGAAGAACGCCGTGACTTTGTCGGCGCGTTTGCCGAGAGATTTCACCGCCTCCAGCAGCGTGGCGACCTGGGCCGGATTTGCCACCACCCGCCGGTCGATGGACTGTGCGACCTCGGGGGCAGTCCACTGGACCCGGTCGACCGGGTTGGAGGCGATCAGCTCCAGCTCGACGGCGTACCCGAGCACGTTGTAGAAGGTGGCCCGCTTCCGCTGGACGGTGGAGGCAGCCGCGGGCTTGCCGTCCAGGCGTACACACAGACTGTCGAGGACGCGGCGGACCATCGCGGGTGAGTCCAGCTCAACTACCGGCAGAGATGTGCTTTCCAGCCAGGCCAGCGCCGCTGCGTGTTCGGGCGGGATCTCGTCGGACCAGCGGCGGGGGTTGAGCCCGTAGAGGTACAGCGCCTCACGGAGCAGAGCGTCAGTCGGTCGGCCCCGCTTTGTCGGCCGGGTGAGGGTCACCGTGATCGAGGTCAGCGCTTCGACGATCGAGCGTCGAGTCTTGGCCGCCGCCCGGGGCCACTTCATCTCGACGTACGCGCGGCTGTGCGCGTACCAGGTGGTGGGGTTCTTGGTTCTGGCCTCGGAGACCGGGCGGCCGGTGGCCGGGTCGAACGGCTCCCCCGCGTTGGCCGTCTGGACCAGCTCGGCGCGGAACGAGTGCGCCAGGGCCTTGGTACGGAACATGCCCTCGAAGCGTTGGCCGCTCACCGCCCAGCGGACCCGCCACGGCCGAGCCTTCCGGTCGGCGCGCTTGGCGATCTCCCAGATCTGGACCTCGTAGCTCTTCATGCGGCGTCCTGCTCCAGGTCGCCGAGCCACCGACCGAGCGCCGACCGGCGGACCCGGAGCTGCCCGTTCGGGAGCTTGATCACTCGTGGCCCCTTGCCGGTCTGCCGCCAGTAGAACCAGGTCGAGCGCGGTACGCGCAGCTCGGCGAGCACTTCCGGCACGGTCAACAACTCCTCGTTCACTGCGGTTCCTCCCCGTCGTGCTGTGCGCTGTGCTGAGTTGCCGAAAGATCTGGGGACCCCTGCGCGGCCCGGTCTTTGGCTGCGAGCAGTTCGGATCGCCAGCGGGCGCGTTCGCTGATCGACCGCATGAGCCGGTGGGTCATGGGGCCGACGTCCGGGTCATCGGGTCGGGCCAACTCCCAGGCGTGCCGGACTCGTTCGGCGGTGTCGCCCTGGTCGTCGACGAGCTGCGTGCCGTCGGTGGTGACGCCGAGCAGCGCTCGCACCCAGGCCCGAGCGTCGTGCTTGTGGTCGGCGAGGGTCTTGCCGGACCAGTCGCGGGAGATGAGGATGCGCCGGCCGCCGATGCCGAGAGTGTCGCGCTGGTGGACCTTGCCCTTGCAGCGGCCCGGCTTGAGCTTGGCGTGTGCCTTCTTCGGCTGGACGCCGTAGAGCAGCCAGTTTGCGCAGCGGTCGGTGCAGGGCGTCAGCTGGAGTTGCTGCCAGAGCCGGTCGAGGTGCTTGCGTTGCCGGTCGGTAGTCGCCTTGTGGCAGTCGCCGGTGTGCTTGGTGATGTATTTCGTGACGTACCGGATGGTCCGTTCGGCGTCCTCGGTGCCGGGCATGACGCCACGGGCGTCGACCTGGGCGCCGAAGCGGACGACGTGAACCGGTTCCGCGTCCGGATCGTCGTCGATGGAGTCGAGGGCTTCCGTCCAGGTGGTCAGCGGCTCGCGGGAGTCGGGGTCGACCCATGTCGCCGCCTGTTCGTCCCAGATCGGGAGCCGGTCGAGGGTGTAGCGCTGGACGTCGACCGAGGGCCACCACACCTGGTGGTAGGTCGCCGCCGCCACGGTGCGCAGCACGTCCCGAGGGATGGTGCCCCGGATGGCGAAGTGCGCGTGTGGGGCGAGTCGGCGTTGCGGCTCGACGCAGCCGGCGTACTGGACGTTCCAGCCCTCGCACCGCCGGAGGTTCTGCCAGAACCGGTCCAGCAGACGAGGGAAGTGGACCGCGTCCCAGGCTGCCCGCCGATAGTCGTACCGGGCGGGGTTGACGGGGGTGCCGTCGGGGCGGACCGGGCCGTACGAGTCGAGAGTGAGGGTGAGCCACATCGACGGTTGGTAGGTGGCGCCGTCCGGGGCGGTGTAGGTCTTGCCGACGGTGCGCCGCTCTACCTTGCGCCGAGGCAGTTCGGGGGCATCCTGGCGCCGCTTGGTGGAGCGCTTGCGCCGTGGGCCGGGCTCGTCGTCCTGGTCCTCGTCGTCGCTGGCGTGCGGTGGCCCGACGCGCCCGCGCAGGCCCTCAGCGGCGATGGCTTCCTCTACCTCGCGGATAGCCTCGTCGAGGTCGGCCACCTGGTCCCACTGGGCCGCCCTCACCGCCTCATCGCGGGAGAACTCCAGGTGTGCGCGGAACAGGATCAGGGACTTCTGCGCCTCGGTCGCGGGTTCGGGGCCGGGTAGCGGTTCGTCGTCGCGGTGCCAGCCCTCGCGGATCTGGGCTTGCCGTAGCCGGCGGTTCTTCTTGGCGCACGGCGGGCACTTGTCCTCGCGGGTCGCGCCGCAGGGAAGGTCGATGACTTCGGTCAGGCCGGTGTCGAGGTCGGTGCGGCGCATCGCGAGCGGGCGGACGCAAACGCCGTACTCGATGGCGATGTCCCTGAGCACATCGATCGAGCGGGGTAGCGCCATGCGGGCCGCCCGCGACCCCGGCCGAGGAGCAACCGGGGTCGGGGCGGGTTCGAGACCGGGCAGGGTCGGAGCCGTCATCGGATGATCCCGACGACCTGGGGCCGGTTGTGCTGGACGACACCGACCGGAGGCAGCACCGCTACTGATGCCGGCGGCATCACCGGAGTCGGCGGCGCGGGTTCGACAGGCTGCGGCTCGTCGTACCAATCGCCCTGCGGCTGATCGGGCTCAGAAGCCGGCGGGGTGGCGGGTTCGCTGGACAGGACGACCTTCACCAGGGCGAGGAAGGCCAGCGACGGCACCGCCGCCACGATCCAGCCCCAGACGGATGGTTCGGCTTCGGCGACCTGGGCGGCGAGGGAGAGCAGCGCGAACGCGATCAGGAGGACGCCGACCAGGCCGACGGGTCGACCGGTGCGACGGCGGGCGCGGATTTCCAGGCCGAGGTAGATGGCCATCAGCTCAACCGCCACGGCGTTAGCCCAGCCGATCCAATCGGGCTGGCCGTGGGCGACGGTCAGGTCGTGGACGTGGGTAAAGGCAGCGGCGCCGGCCATGGTGCCGATGGCGAGCAGGATCAGCACTCGAACGCCGGACTCGGCGCGTTCGCGGATCATCGGCCGCTGCCGTTGTCGCGGACGGTCAGGGTGATGCAGATCTGCTGGCCGTTGAGGTCGCGGCGGCGGTTGACCATGTGTGCCAGGCCGTGCAGGGCACCGGCGAGCCGGTCCGGGGAGCCGTTGAGTTCGATGTGCAGCGGCTTGAGGCGGTGGGTGCCGAGGAAGAAGCTCTTGAGGGACATCGGTTACCTCCGGGCCGGGGCGACGCGGGTACGGATGTGGTCGGGCGGCTCGCCGAGGGAGGCCACCGCTTCGGAGAGGCAGCGCCACAGCGCCCACGCCTCGTCGGGGGTCAGGGACATGCGGCGCCGGCCGCCGCCGACGGCGAGATAGACCGGGTACGCATCGGGTCGAGCGGGGTCGACGCGGACAGACACGGCCGTGCTGGTGGCACCATCGGTGCCGGGCGCGCGGAGCCGGTAGAAGGTCCGGCCGTCGGTCGGGACGGTCACCGCGGCTCACCCCCGTCGGTGTCCCGGTCGAGGATGTTGAGCAGCGAGTCGGGCAGCAGTGGTCCGCGGCGCTGCCGGGGCAGGGGCGGCCGGGTCGGTTCGGTGGCGGTTTCCCGGCCGACCTGGGCGAGGATGTCCGCCGCGTCGGCCGGGGCCGGATATTCGGCGGCCAGCTCCCGAATGTGGTCATCAGAGATGTAGGAGAAGCGCACCCGGGCCGGTTCCGGGGTGCCGTCGAGGATCACGTAGCCGACGCCCTTGGCCCAGCGGGGCATCTGGTCGGCGAGGGCACCCCGGTTGCGGGCGCCATCACCCAACACGAGGTCGACCTGAGCGGCCTCGGTCAGGCCGAGCGCGATTCGGGTCGGGAACAGGTCGCGGAACGGCAGCACCTCCTTGCGGGGGTCCTGCAACGCGGCCACCACCAGGACACCGACGCCGGCACCCTGCGACAGCAGCAATCCGAGCGACCCGGCGATGCGCTTGCGCAGGTCGACGTCCTGGAGGTACGCGGTCAGTGCCGCCATCTCGTCGATGACGACCACGACCAGGGGGTCAGCCAGGGTCGGAGTGTGGACCCGCACCGCGCCAGCAAGGCGGGTCTGCCGCTCGCGCATCACTGTCACGGCCTCGTCGAGCAGGTCGGCCATGGCCTCGAACGACTTGCAGGCGAACCGGGCAAACAGCGGCCGGCCCATCGCGAACTCCATACCGCCCTTGGGATCGATCACCCAGAGCCGGACCAGCCCGGAGGAGATCCCGCCGGCCAGGACCCGGACCAGCGACCACAGCACCGAGCCCTTACCGGAGCGGGTGGCGCCGCCGATGAGGACGTGGGTGGCGAGCAGGTGCAGGCACCAGCGCCGCAGGTCTTCCCGCCGGGCCAGGGGTAGCGCGGTGAAGTCGGGCACCGACGGGACGTCGAACGGGTCGACCAGGGTGCGTAGCGCGTCCGTGCGGACCACCACCAGGTAGACCGCTGACGGCCGGTCCCGGAATCGCAGCCGGTCGACCGCGCCCAGGACCAGCGCCCAGTAGCCCGACCGGATCGGCGGGTCATCGGGGCGCTCGGAGTAGACCCGGGCGTGCCGCCGGCCGAAGGCGTACGCCAGGTTTGCCGTTGCCTTCTGGAACTCCTCGGGTGTCTGGCCGCGGACCATGCGGATGGTCAGCACGTCGAGCGCCTGATCCGAGCGGACCCGCAGCAGCTCTGGCAGGACCGTGCGGTGGTCGTACATCTTGGCCAGGCCGCAGAGGGTCATTGCCTCGCGCCAGGCCCGCCGGTAGACGAAGAGTTGCCGGAACCGACCGAGGATCGGACCGGCGCACCAGGTCCACCAGGACGACTCGTGCCGCCACCGCCACAGCGCCGACACGGCAGCGGCCAAGACCAAAGGCACGATCACGCCAGCCCGGCCGAACTCGCGGTAGAGGCTCACCCCGGCCACGACCAGGGCGACGGCGACCGGATGGCGAAGACACCACCACAGGCCCCGCCACAACCACCGCAGCACCAGGCCGAGCGCGATCAGCCAGACCGGCAGCTCCAGCCGACGCGGCCGGATCACCATCAGGTCCCCGGCGGTGGTCATCACGACCTCGCCCCGCGGCCGGCGGATCATCGCGCACCCGCCACTGTGGGCCGCCGCAGGACGGCGGGCATACGCTTGGACATGTCACTACCTCTCTCGACAGAGCAGGGGAAAGAGACAGAGGGCGGGGCTGCCGTCCGCCAAGACCTGACAGCCCCGCCCCCACCATGTGCGGCTACTGCGCCGCCTTCGTGGCCACGCCCGCCGGGGCACGCATCCCGGTCGCCCGCAGCGAATACGCCATCCGACCGTTGTTGCCCACGTACGGCGTGACGGTCATGCCGTCGAACTCCACCGCCTCGAACAGGCCACCCGTCGGCGGCACCGGCTGGTAGTCCGCCGAGATCTTCACCGTCGTCTCCCGCGACCGCTTCCCCAGCTCCGGGTCCAGGTCCATCACCCGGACCTGCCACACCCGCTGGCCGGTCAGCTTGTCCTTCGCCGGGCTACGCCGGCCGGTCTTCTCGTCGTAGTCCTCGACCTCGCCCAGGGACTCGGGCACCAACGCGCACCCCGCCGGGAACACGTCCTCACACCGCACCGCGAACCTGGTGCCGCCTCGCAGAGCCATCGCTCAACCTCCAACTTGTTAACTTGTCTGCCAAGTTGCGTCCAAGGTAGACGGCACTTGGCAGACAAGTCAACAAGCTCGCGGCGGGAAGGTGTCAGGAGCAGCGATAGGTGGAGTGATAGCTAGGGCGATAGCTAGGCTGCTAGCTAGCAAGCAGGTCTGCTAGCGCATCGGCAGCGTTAGACGATGACGCGGGCAGTGGTGACCGACGAAGCGAGTGGCATGTTCGCTTCGCCAGTACTGATATGCGTAACGCAGTAGATACTGCAACTGAAGGACGGCGTGTAGAGTGCACTTCCAAAGACTTGATTTTGGAAGTTCAGTGCGTTGAACGTTCAACGCACTAGCTACTACCACAGAACGTGGTGGCCGATTGCGAAGAGTGGAAAGGTCACCATGAAAGGACGGGCCCCCGCCATGGCCGCTGAAAGCAAAGGCGGGAGCCCGCGGAGGGCCGGCCTACCTAGGTAGGTCGGCCCCCATCCCCATCGCGGAACATCGCTACGAGTAACGACACCACGATGGGTGCGCTGAGCTTAAAGAGCCAGCTCAACGCACCCACCACGTAGCGGCGCCAACGAGCGGCGATCCTTAGTACCCGACCTCGCGATACGCGCGGCCTGGACTTCCTGGGGGGCTTGGCCATACTTCACCTCCCTGCGGCGACATAAGAGATCGCTTCCCTAGGATGGGAAGGCGATCGTGCTAGTTGCGCGCCGCGTGGTCGGCCGAGTCTGGCTCGGAAAGAATCATAGTCATACACGCGAGGAGAATCGCAACCGACGCCCAATAATTGCTGCGCGGCGGGATTCTTTCCTCGATCTATTAGCCATGAGCCGTGTCGTGCTTGACGTCTGCTGGCGGCCCCTGTAACAGAGGACTGGCGACGCACTTCAATGACCGCCAGCTTCGGGAGCTACTTCTGGGGTATCGGAGCGCTATGGGGCACAAGCACAAGCAGGACAACCGATCCGCCGACCAGCGCCACGCGCGTCCGGCAGGCGTGGATGACAAGACCATCGAGGCGCTGGGTGAACTCAGCAAGGCACTGGAGACGATCCACCGAGTGCGAGGGCACCTCTACTCGGCGCACCAGCTCGTCGGTGGCGCGGATCTCACCCTCGACCGGGTGGTGAAGCTGCTCCGTGAGGCCGGACACGACGAGATGGCCGACCGGGTCGAGCAGGAGCTGTTGGGGCGCAACGTGCTACCCGGCCGGTGGACGTTCCAGATCGTGGAGGAGTTCGACGACGGCTATTACGCCGCGTTCCAGGAGATCGAGCGGGACGCGCGGGAGAAGCTAGCCGGCGGTCGGCGGCACATCTTCGAGGCGGAGATGAAGGAGCGGCGGCGTACCCACGGGATGCCAGGGCACGAGGCTACGCCGTAGCGCTGCAGCCGAAGCCGTTCGGGATCATCGAGGCCAGGGCGTTGGCTCGGGCCTCGATGATCCGCATTCGTGCCTGGTACTCGGCCGGTTCACGGTGGGCGGCTTGGCTGGTGACCTGGCCGGGCCATTTGCGGTAGAGCAGGCCATATTCCCGGGTGAAGTAGCCCGCAGTGACCGTGTTGGCGGCGAGCAGAAGGCCAGTGTCTTCGGAGGCGGGAAGCGCCATCCAGCCGCCCAGGGCGAAAACGAGATCTCGCCGCAGGCACAGGGTCGCCGGGTGCACCGACGCTCGGTAGTCGTTGGCTTGCCAGAACGCCAGGACTGAACCGCGGTCGATGACCCCGCCGGCCGGGTCCTTGTCCCATCCGGCGGTCGACCCGTCGGGCAGCAGGTCGAGTACCCGCGAGGTGGTCCAGCCGATCTGCGGGTGCGCGTCGAACGCGGCGATGTCCCGGGCAAGTGCGCCCGGGGTCAACTTGTCGTCGGCGTCCAGCACCTTGATGAGTTGCCCGCAGACTCGGGCGAGAGCGAGGGTGCGGGCAACACCTGGCCCACCGGGACGGCCGGTGCCCAGACTGATCCGGGGATCTGCCGGCAGCGCGTTGACCAGGGCGCCGGTCTGCCCATCCTCCTGAACCAGCCATTCCCAGCCCCAGCCGTCGGGCATCTCCTGCTTGGCCAACGACTCGTAGGCGCCAGCCAGGTGTTCGATGCTGGGCGCGTGAACCGGGGTGATGACCGAGACGAGCTGTGTCAAGTTTTCCACCGCTGGAGTTTGTGGGAGTAGACAAGCTCGGTGCGGTCGCCCGGCATCACCACGTCGGCGACCTCTACGACCCGGCCGGTGGTGTCGGTCGAAGTCTTCCGCACGGTGAGCACGGAGACGCCCGGGTCGATGTCCAGCAACTCGGCCTCATCCGGCGACGGCGGACGGGCGCGGATCTCGTCGTCGATCCGGTCCAACTCAATGCCGAGCGTGTGGAGCTGGTGTTGCGTCCCCCCCGGCCACGGCTCCTTGCCTGCGTCGAGCAGGTCCGGGTTCGCGGCCACGAGGTCGTAGGGCAGGTAGGAGTACGACACCGTCAGCGGCGCGTTCTCGTGCCGTGACGACGTCCAGTAGACCCGGCGCAGCAGCGAAGTGCCCGGCTCGACCTGCAAGGCCGCCGCCATCTCCGCATCAGCCTCAACCCGGGAGTACTCGGCGTGGAACTTCAGATCGTCGACGGTCAGGCCGGTGTCGTGCTCGGTGGCACCGGTCTTCAGCCGCTCGTCCTCGTCGAGCAGGACGCGATCCTTCTCCCACTGGTACCGCTCGGTGTTGCGACGGCGTACCCGCTGGCGGGGTGCCCTCACGTAGGTGCCGCGCCCCTGCTCCGCGCGGACCAGGCCCCATTCGCGGAGCTGCCGGATGGCGTTGCGGACGCTTGTGCGTGACAGGCCCGAGGTGTCTGCCAGCTCGGTTTCGCTGGGCATCAGGGTGCCGGGGGCAAGTTCCCCGCTCACGATCTTCGCCCGCAACTCTTCCGCGAGTTGCAGGTAGCGAGGGCGCCAGTCCCGGCCTTGCACACCGGTCACCGTACCCCCTAGACGTTCCAACGTCTGCCAGGTAGTCCCGCCAGCGGGCCGCTCAGGAACCGGCGGTACGGCTACCGCTGCGCGCGGTGGCCGCGCAGAGCGCAGGCCAGGAGTACGAGGAACGGCTGAGCCCCGACGGGTGTTGGCGTTCACCGCGTCTCTCCGGCCCGCTCGCCGCCATCCGCCGGTGTCAGCATCTCCAGCTGGGCGTAGACCAGCTCGTCAATGAGCCGGTCCACCTGCGCGGACGACAGGAGCACGGTCTGCGTAGCGCCGTAACGGGTCGCGTCGAGCTTCACGGCCAGGTCCCGGCGGGCGAACCGGTCAACGACCAGTTGGACGGTGACCCAGCCGGTCCGCTCCCGCCCAATGGTGCTGAGAAGCCCGCGGTGCATCGGATCGTTCGGTCCGCAGCCTCGACACCAGACCGGGCACACGACCGGTGCGATCGACGACGGCCACGGCCTCTTTGGGATGGCAGCACCCTCACTCATCGCCGGTCCCCTGCTGCCCGTTGGCCTGGGCCAGCGATCCGCGAAGTTGCTCGACCAGTTGGGCTGCCTGCGGCAAGGACAGTTCCGCCCAGGCGTTCCCGGCCCGGCACGTCACATGAACACCGACCATGGGACCGCCCAGCGCCTCGCTGCTGATGAGGTAAGTGACGACAAGGCCGCCCGCCCGACTGTCGCCCGCCCGCTGCATGGGGCCGCGATGACGGCGGGCCATGTGCGTCATCACGGGCGGCACCAGGTAACCGCAGCGATCTGGGGCGCACCAGTCCGGGTGGCTCGTGACGGCAGCCGGCTTGTTCGTACGACTCATCGCGCCCACCGCCCGCCGTTGCCTCGGAAGAGTTGGGCCCGTGTCATCAAGGGCGAATACCGGATCACAGGCAATTGACGGGTAGCGCCTGTCGACCACCGCGGCGAGGAGGTCGTAGAAGCCCCGCGGGGATTCGATTGACCGATGCTGCTGGCATCCCGGACAGATGGGCGCCTCCGAGACCACCAGGACGAGAGCCAATGGTGCCGACGGTGAGAGCCGGACATCGCACCTCCACAGGTAAGCGGAGACCGGTGGCCAGCTACGGGGGAATGCAGCCGGCCACCGGCCCGGATGAAGGCACGGCGCACCGTCCGACGCCGGACGGGTCGGGTATCGCCGAGCCAACTTGTACCGCGCGGCTACCGCAACCGGTCCGACAGGACGCCGCGCCTCAGGTGCGACCAGGGCCAGCGCGAGAAGACCCCTGACACGAGCCGTCACCCCAGCCGCACAGGAAGAAACGTATCTACAAGTGGACGAGTTGTCTATACGTCGAAACAGGTCATCTGGTTGGCACTTGGTAAGACAAGCGCCAGGTACGGTGAGCAGGTGCCCACCCCGCACTACGGTCAACCCCGCTATCGCGCCATCGCGGATGAGCTCAAGGAGCGCATCGAGAGTGGTGCCATCCCGGGGGGCACTCTCCTACCGGCTGAGAGCGCCCTCAGCGCCGAATTCCAGGCAGCCCGCGGTACGATCCGTCAGGCCATAGCGGTCTTACGAGATGCGTGCCTGGTCGCTACCGAACACGGGCGCGGCACCTACGCGAGTGCCAAGCTGCACGAGCGCGGGCTAGAAGAGGGGTCCGACTCGGAAACGCGAGAAAGGCAGATCCCCGCAGACCCCGAGCTTGCAGCCCTCTTCGATGTAGATATTGATGCGACTCTCATCGAACAACAGCGGGTCGGCCGGTCTAATGGAGCCGTCAGAATAGTCGTCAGAACCTACCGACTGCTTCAATCGAACCAGTAGAAGCGTGCGCACCTTCGATACACGCTCAGGGACGCCCGCAACTGGCCGTACGCGCCGCCGCCACGACGAGCGCCGGTCGCTGCGGCAGACGCTCTACGGCCATTACGGGGTCGCCCCTTCAGCGTCAAGGTGCTTTGCATCGCGGCGCGGACGCCCTAGGGCCGCCCTGACCCGTCGGGCCGGCAATCGCCGGCAGGCTCAGGGCGCTCCGGGTCCACCCGCCAAATCCCCACCACAGTCTCGTACGAGCACCCGTGAGGCATCCTTTTCCGGGCCGCCTTGCCACCACTACGTCCGGATTCGCCCAGGCGCGCCGACACCAACTCAGGTATGCGCCTCCGCTCCAATTGAACCCAGCACAAGGTAATCAGAGTTTGCCGGAGAACGCGGCGCTGAGGAATGACACGCGCAATGCCTGCGAGCGACGAGCTACCTCATCGATTCGCTCACAAACATCCCGAACCACTCCAAGCCGTTCAATGATCCGCATCTGATCGTCCCGGGACGGAACAGGTATTGTAGCTCGCTCGAACTGATCGACGTTCACGCGCTGCCGTCGGTTACCCATTCCGGACGCCTTGTCGCGCAACGAATCGTGTAGCGCCGGCCACGTGCAGATCTGACTCATATAGGCGGGGTGGACCAGATCCTCTCTGATTTCGTAGACAGGAAACTCAGGCGATACCAGGAGGCCATCAAACTCGTCAGTGACGACTGCTATCGCCCCTTCCCAGGCGAAGAGGCGGCTGAAGACCAGTTGGCCAGAGCGAATCTTGAACAGCCTCGTGTAGCTGATACTGGCGCCATCGAGACCACCTCGCTTGAACAATCCCCGACCGTAAGAGTAAATGCCGGCTGTCTCATAGCTCGTGCCCGGTTCCACGGTCACACTGTCGGAAACCCTGACGAGCAGCTCTCCTAGCGGGCGCTGCATGTAGCTTGTCATTTTCCATCTTCCAGTGCTCGATGAAGCCCATTAAGGAGGGAAAGAATCTCTTCTTCTGCGGCGATCAATTCCTGCAGCAGTTCCCCGTGAGGGCGATGGGCTAAGTCAGCCAGGCTCACCGGGCTTCGAAGGTCCAAGTTGTAGTTGCTGTGGACGAGTTCCTCTGCTGTCACTCGCCATGCATTATCTGTCTCCGTACGGTTCGATCTACCCAGCCCGCCCCACCACTCACTGCATTCAGCAAACTCATCCGTCTGCATCGGCCGAGTCTTGGTGTATTTTTTGCGGCCAAGCGGCGGGCTTATCTGGTAAAACCAGACCGCCTCTGTTGGCGCACCCTTCTCGAAGAAGATTATGTTCGACGGAATGTCGGTGTAAGGCGCGAATACACCATCAGGCAGACGTACTACGGTGTGCACGTTGCAGGTCTCGAAGAGCTTCCTCTTGAACCGTGCCCCGATCTCGCTCTCTACCAGAACGTTGTTCGGCACAACGATCCCGCATCTGCCCCCTGGCCGGAGGGTCTCTATCACTAAGTAAAGGAAAAGCCACGCAGTCTCGGCAGTCTGGAACTCCTTCGGGAAACCCTTAGATATATCACCGCTTTCCGCGCCTCCAAACGGTGGATTGGTTAGCACAATGTCAACTTGCGCCGATGCAGACCGATTGGCCATTAACGCCTGTAGCGAATTGCCAAGGCTGATTCGGGGCGAATCAACGTCGTGAAGAAGCATGTTCATGGTCGACAGCAGGTATGGCAGCGACTTCTTCTCGAAGCCCCTAAGCGATGCGTGCAGCTTCTCGGACTGTGGCACAGAAATTGCTTGGTTGCGCTCGCGAAGATACTCGAGGCTCTCGATGAGGAATCCGCCAGTACCTGCTGCTGGGTCGAGAACTATGTCGCCCAGCTTGGGGTCTACTTGCTGCACCATGAATCGAATCACCGGCCGCGGAGTATAAAACTCACCAGAGTCTCCGGCGGCGTCCCTAACCTGCCGAAGCATGGACTCGTAGAGCCGCGCCATGGTGTGGATATCATCGGCAGAATCAAAGTGAATTTTATTAAGTTCGCTAACCAACTCTCGAAGTTGGTAACCAGATCGCATCCGATTATCAATGCCCTGAAAGATGCCAGCAATGACGTCTCCCGCGCTCAGGCCACTTTCGCTTTTCGGCAAGGCCTTCAGGTGCGGGATCAGCTTGTCGTTGACGAAGGCAAGAAGGTCATCGCCAGTGAGTTTCTCATCCCGTGCCCACGTCCGCCACCGAAACGCGTCTTCGATGAGCGAATCGTGGTCCGCGTTTAGGATCTCGCGTTGCTCCTCAAGGTCATCATATGCCTTGAGGAAGAGCAGCCATGCCATTTGGGGTAGCCGATCGAGGTCCCCATTCAGCCCTGGGTCTGTACGCATAATGTCACGGCAACGCTTGATAACTGCTGCGAGCCGTTGTTGAGTAGACTGCGACTTAGCGGTCGCTTTCGTGCGTGGGGGCACTTTCAACCTCCTGAGCGGAGCCTTGACTCTATCAAACCCCGCCAGCATGACGGCTGGTGCTATGGGTTGACGCCAGAACATGTTTTGCGGAACGTTTCGCTAGTCATGCAGTTGATTTGAAGAGTTGTTGACCCAGATCGTCTAACGCTTCCCTAAGTTGGTCGACTCCGCCGAACCTCGCGGCAAGCTGAGCTGGTGTCCCCATGTCCCGGAACGGCGGCAGCACAAGCACCTTTGCGTCCAAGTCATCTGGACCGTTAGCCGAGTACTTGTCCACGAGGACAGCCAGTACCTGACGGGCTTCCGCGGCATACGTGCTCAAGAAGGCACGCTCACCGCGAGTAAGCCGATTTGCCCGCTCTCGCCTAGTCTTGAGGGGCTCATCCCACGCAAGGTGAATCAAGAGATCAATTGGGTCGCAGTCAGGCCTGTTCAGGCGTGCCACAAGGCCGTCTATTCCGATTCCAAGTTCCTCCTCAAGCGCCTCCCTGAGCGCTTTCCGCCCGCTGACAGTCGCCCATTGAGCTAGGAGAGACTCACGATCCAGTTCGAGGGCTAGCATTCGGTTACGCACCCACTGTTCGAACCGAATCAGTCGTAGATTTCCAGTTTCCCTGTCAACAACGTAGACGCCTTCGCTGGCGACTCGTACGTCGATTCCGTCAACCGTATATACCGTCGAACGTCGACGGACAGCATCGATGTGATCGGGATCCGTCACGTCGGCGGGAACCTCATCGTCGTCAACGTCCGTGGCGTCGTCGTTGGCCGCATCCTGTTCGACCGTTGATCGCGGAGAGTCATCGTCGAAAGCCGCATCAAGCTCCGCAGGCTCCGTTGCCTCAGCTGGAATGGGATCACCGTAGTTTACGACAGATCGCCTAATGGGAGGCCCGTCGAAAGTCGGATCATCGAACAAACGCGTGGCGCCGGTAAAGTCGATTATCGTGAAGAACTCCTTGCCGTTGTCAGCATCGAGCCGAGTGCCTCGGCCGATTGTCTGTTTGAACTGTGGCATCGACTTGATCGCGGTAAACAACACGATGTTTTTTACGGTCGGCACGTCCACGCCAGTGGACAATAGGCGGGAAGTTGTCACGACGACCGGTACCGCCGTTTCAGGCTGCTGAAACCGGTCTAGCAGTACCTTGCCGAGCTCCCCTTCATCAGACGTAATTCGCACGACCCAGTCGTTGTGGGTCTGCATCATGTCGCTGTTGCGATTGACCATCGCCTCGCGGAATCGCGCCGCATGCGCTTGGTCCACGCAGAACACGATGGTTTTCCCCAGGCGGTCGGTACGGCGCATCAGGTCGGTCAGATAGTTGGCTGCTTCCTCGGTACGCGCGGGGACAACCAACTCTCGCTCGAGCCTCCCCAATTTGTATATCCCGGCCGGCACGAGTTCGCCCGTCACCGCATCGAGCGTACCCTCTGTGATTTCGATGCCATCGATATCGCTGTCAAGATGCACTCGCACTACTTGGAACGGCGCTAGAAATCCATCCTCAATTCCTTGGCGCAGGCTGTATTCGACTATCGGAGGACCGAAGTAGCCGTAAGTGTCTGCATGGCCTTGACTGACAGGCGTCGCGGTCAACCCGACCTGCACTGCGGACGAGAAGTGCTCGAGAACCTCGCGCCATGCTGAGTTTTCCTTCGCGCTGCCCCGATGGCACTCGTCCACGATCACCAAGTCGAACCACTCTGGGTCGTATTGCCGGAACAATCGGTCGGTGCCATCTCCAACCTGGTCCAACGCTTGATAGAGTGCAAAGTAGAGGTGCTTGGACCGAGGCGATGATGTGGTGACACGCGTGATGGGTTCCTCACCGAATGCAGGCCGAAACCAATCACGCATGGGCTGGTTGACTAAAATATCTCGATCGGCAAGGTAAAGGACTCGTGGACGCGAGTCCGTGCTGTCGACACCCCGCGGCCAGCGATTCTCCCACAGCACGTGCACCAGCTGCATCGCGACGTTAGTCTTCCCTGCCCCAGTGGCCAGGACGGCTAAAAGCCGTTTTTTGTCGCTCGCAATGCCCCGGATTAGTCGCTGCACGGCGACGTCTTGATAGTAACGGAGCTTCTTCGGGTTTCCTGCCGCATCAACGACGCGCCGACTATATCGCGTCTCAGCAAATGCGACAGCCAGATCGGAGGTGAGCTCATTTGCGTTTCGGTAATGTGTCCAGGCCTTCTCCGGACTCTGAAACGCCTGTACCTCGTGCTCGATCTGGGCGCGCATGTCGATCTCAATCAGACGCTGGCCGTTGGTCGCGTAGGCGAGAGGTACGTCGAGGCGCTCGGCATACCGACGCGCTTGTTGAACGCCTCGCCGAACGTCCCGGCTACTCTTCTTGACCTCAACGACCGCGATGGGGCGCTCTGCGTGCAGCAGTGCGAAGTCTGCCCTGAGCGGCGGAGCCTGGTGCACTCGTTGGTCAAGGACAACGCGACCACCCGGCGTGATCGGGTACTCACGTTGCCAGCGAGCCGGCGACCACCCTGCTAGGAGCAGTTTCGGAACCACGAGCTCGCGGATGGTCCGGGCTTCCGACCTTGCTGAACCATCCACGCGTCCACTCCCAAACTGTGAGCTAAGGCCGAAGATCAGCTGTGACAGTGGACGAAGAATACGTGTAGTGGCCGCACCGCGACTACGGACAATCAGCCCGAGAGTGTGGCCAGACGCCATCGTGCTACGGGCCCAGACGAGACACGTATCCGGCCCTAAGCGCCCGAGCAACAGCGGGGTAGCCGTCGCTGGACGTGCCGACCGAGTGGCGCCTACTCGCGAACGCTCCCGGGTGCAGCACAAAGGCAGCGAGCGCGTGCCACCCTTAGGCGACATGTCGCGACAGCCAGCGCGGTTGTAGCCGAGATGGGGAGCACCGGACGACAGTCAATGACACCAGGTGATCCGCCGTGCCCGCGTTCGCGATGAAGAGATCGAACCCTCGCGGGATGGAGCGACGTTCAGCAGGTAGTTCAGCAACCAATCCGACCGATGGAGGCTCCTAGCAGCCGGTAAGGGCCCAGGCACTGGCGCAGCGTCAACGCTTGGAAGCTGAGTGCCTGGGGGACGGCCCGGAACGCTCGCCAGCGCAGAATGATCTTCCACGGACGGTCGAGCCAGTCGAGTAGCCAGCCCTTGGATGGGCGCGGCCGATCGATCTCGTCCCCAAGGATGTACCACCCGATGTCGGGATCTCCAGAGCGCTCCGCCGCTTCCCAGTGCGCCACGGCGGCGCCGGATAGATCGTCAACCAGCCCCTGCGGCACTCCCGCTCCCCGAAGAGCTACTTGCAGCTGGGTCCAGGTAGACCTGGAGGCCGAGCCAGTGGCCGTCCCCACCCTTGGTCCAGACGTTGCGGTCCGATCTTCACGAGAAGATCCGCAGCCCTCCGCCGAGCCTCATTCGGCGACCGAGCGAGGCTATCCCGGCTCCGGGGAGCGACATTCCTACGGGCCCCGCCCGATTACGCACGATCGAACGACGACCGGGAGGGCGCAGGGTTCGAGTCCATGGCCCAGAAGCCGTGGCCCAAGACTGATCCCCGCGTCGCCGACAAGCAGGCGCGATGCTTGGGTGTTGTTGCCGATTTTCTCTGTTTTGGATCAAGGCGCCGCGCTCCGCGCGGCGCGGGCGGTGAGCCGGCCGGCGGCAAGCCGCCCCGGCTGCCTTCGGCGCCGGGGCGGTGAGCCACCGACTGCCGCCGGACCGCCGCCCCAACTCCGCTGGTCTAGACGCAGCACGACCATGGCCAGGCGGTACGGAAGCCGGCGAGTCGACCTGATCGCGGACCAGGGCTTCCGACTGCCGCGCCAGTCCAACCCCAGGACTGGCTTGCCCTCGGCCTACCTCCCACGGCCAGCGAGATGCCAGCCCGGAGCCCTCAGCCGGTCGCTAAGCGCGCGGGGCCATGTCAACCCGGCGAGCGGCCACCAACGCCAAGAGTCGCAGCCCCAGGAGAGCCTTGAGAGGCAACATCGACCTGCCCACCATCTGCCCACAACCAGTCGTGACAGGCTGGACCCAGCCAGACTTGGCTAGATCAACGACAACGGCCCCCGATCAGCATCTCTGCTGGTCAGGGGCCGTGTCCGCACCTGGTGGCGGGTAGAGGATTCGAACCTCTGAAGCTTTCGCGACGGATTTACAGTCCGCTCCCATTGGCCGCTCGGGCAACCCGCCAGGGCACCCCACCGCGTCGCAACGCGGCGGCGGAAGCAAGAATAGCGGCTCCCCCCGGTACCGACGCAACCGGGTACGGTCAGGGGGTCGTGCCGCTGGTCGGCGGCCGACGGCAGGCCCAGACCGCCGGACAGCAGGAGCAGATACATGGCAACGAACCCGTCGTTCGACATCGTGAGCAAGGTTGACCGTCAGGAGGTCGACAACGCCCTTCGGCAGGCGGAGAAGGAGCTTGCGACGCGGTTCGACTTCCGTGGCACCGGCGCTGAGATCTCCTGGTCTGGCGAGGAGGCGATCGGCCTTCAGGCGGAGACCGAGGAGCGCGTCCGCGCCGCACTGGACGTGTTCAAGGAGAAGCTCGTCAAGCGGAACATCTCGCTGAAGTCGCTGGATGCTGGGGAGCCGCGCCCGTCGGGCAAGATCTTCAAGATCGACTGCAAGGTGATCCAGGGCATCGAGACGGACAAGGCCAAGGCCATCAGCAAGAAGATCCGCGACGAGGGCCCCAAGGGCGTGCAGGCGCAGATCCAGGGCGACCAGCTGCGCGTGACCGGCAAGAAGCGCGACGACCTGCAGGCCGTCATCTCGCTGCTCAAGGGCGAGGACTTCGGCGTCGCCCTTCAGTTCAACAACTACCGCTGACGGCTGCCCGCCCCGACCCGTCACCGATCTCCGGACGCACATTGTCCGGCTGAGATCGACTCGAGTTCCTGAAAGTCGGGGCGTCCGGGCGACCGGACACCGCGACTTTCAGGAAACCGAGTCGATCAAGCGCGGGGCCGACCCGGACGCACGCCAAGCCGGACGCACGCCAAGCCGGACGCACGCCAAGCCGGACGCACGCCAAGCCGGACGCACGCCAAGCCGGACAAAGGCCGAGCCGGACGCAGGCGGTCAGACGGGGACGGGTTGTTCGGCGCGTACGGCCGTGTTTTCCGCGCGGGCGATGGGCCCGGCGGGCAGTGCGGCTACCGCGGCCCCGACGGCGACGGCCGCCCCGGCGAACAGGAACGCCCAGCGGACGCCGCCGGCGTGGTCCACGATCAGGCCGGCTACCGAGCCGCCGGCGGCGCTGGACGCCACCGCGACGGTGACCACCCAGGTGTAAGCCTCGTTCAGCATGCCGGTCGGGGCGATCCGGCCGACCAGGGTGTTCTCCAGGGTCAGGGCGGGTGCGATGGTGGCCCCGCCGACGACAAGCGCGACACCCAACGCCAGTGGGGTGGGCATCACGGCGAACACGGCGAAGGTGGCGGCCAGCGCGGCGAGCAGCAGGGCGAACTGCCGGGTCATGTTCGGTGCTGGCCTGCGGACGCCGAACCAGAGCCCGCCGATGGCGCTGCCGACTCCCCAGACGGCGAGCAGGACGCCGGCGAGGCTCTCCGGGTCGTCGGTGGTGTGGTCGCTGGCGAACGCCGGCACGATCACCCCGGCGGCCCCGAACGCGATGCCCAGGCCGGCCACGCAGATCAGCAGGGCCGGGAAGCCGGGGACCCGCAGCGGGCCGAGCCCACGGGCGTGGTGCTCCTGTGGGTGCGGACGCCAGCCGCGCATGACCCGACCGAGGGCCACGGCGGTCGTGCCGACCAGGGTGACCACTGCCGCTCCGATCAGCGCGGCTGCCGCGTCGGCGACGAGGACGAAGCCGGCGACGAGCAGCGGGCCGAGGACGAAGACGATTTCGAACAGGGTGGTCTCGGCTGCCAGCGCGGTGTTGCGCAGGGGGGATCGGCCGGAGTTGGGGCCGGTCAGGTCGTTCCAGGCGCCGCGGATGGCGGCGGTGAGCGGCGGGTAGGTGGCGCCGGCCACGCCTGAGGCGAGGTAGATGACGGGGAGGGCGTCGTCGCCGGAGCGGCTGGCCAGCAGCAACCCGATGAGTGCCAGCGGGTGGGCCACTGCGGTGAGCAGCAGGACGGGGCTGGGGCCGACCCGGTCGGCGATCCGTCCGGCGACCGGGCTGAGCGCGGCGCCGGCGAGGGCGTAGATGCCTCCCGCGATGGCGGCCAGCGAGTAGCGCCCGGTCACCTGCTCGACAACCAGGAGCAGCGCCAGCGGGGTCATGCCGATTCCGAGCCGCCCGATGATGCCGGTGATCAGCAGCATGGGCGCGCCGGGGATCCGCCAGACACCCAGGTACTGACGCAGCGCGGTCACCGTGAACCTCCCGAGGATGTAATGAGCGTGAGCCGTTATGACCCTAACGCCGCCGCCTGACGGGAAGACAGCGGAATAGGTCTCCGACGCAGCGATCCGCCCGTACCCGGCGCGGCCGGGTACGGGCGGAGGCGGTGGATCAGTGGATCGGTGGATCAGCGCTGGAACTGCACGGGCCCCGAGTTGCGGGCCATCTGCTCCAGCCGGGCGACGCGGTCCTCCATCTTCGGGTGCGTGGAGAACAGCGCCGCCATGCCGCCGCCCCGGAACGGGTTGGCGATCATGAGGTGGGCGGTGCTGGTGAGCTGGCCCTGGGCGGGCAACGGCCGACGTCGGGCCACCGCGTCGATCTTGCGGAGCGCGCTGGCCAGGGCCAGCGGGTCACGGCTCAACTCGGCGCCCGAGGCGTCCGCCTGGAACTCGCGGCTCCGGCTGATCGCCAACTGGATCACAGTGGCCGCGATCGGGCCCAGGATCAGGGTGAGCAACAGCACGGCCGGGTTGGGTCGGTCCTCGTCGTCCCCGCCGCCCAGCGGGATGAAGAAGGCGAGGTTCGCCAGCAGGGTGATGATGCTGGCCAGGCCGGCCGCCACGCTGGAGATCAGGATGTCCCGGTTGTAGACGTGGGACAGCTCGTGCCCGATCACGCCGCGCAGCTCGCGGTAGTCGAGGATCTCGGTGATGCCCTGGGTCACGCAGACGGCGGCGTGCTGCGGGTTGCGACCGGTGGCGAACGCGTTGGGCTGCGCGGTCGGGCTGACGTAGAGCCGCGGCATCGGCTGCTTGGCGTCGGTGGCCAACTCCCGGACCATTCGGTACAGCTCGGGGAACTGCGCCTCGGTGACCGGTTGCGCGCCCATCGAGCGCAGTGCGAGCTTGTCGGAGTAGAAGTAGGTGACGCCGTTCATGACCAGAGACACGAGGACGGCGATGACCAGGCCGCCGCTGCCGCCGAACCAGTAGCCCACCGCCAGGATCAGGGCGCTGAGCAGGCCGAGCAGCGCTGCGGTCTTCAGACGGTTGTGGTGCACGATGTCTCCTTCGGTGCACGGATCGCCGGGATCCGCTGACCGGTGTAACAACCCGGTACCCGTCAACCATCCGTCTCAACGCTGAGAGTTGACTGAGATCGGGGTCGGGCGGGGTCAGCGGCCGGCCAGGTCGAGCACCAACTGCGGAGCGACGCCGAGCACCACGGCGGCCACCGTCGCCACCGCCAGCACCACTGCCACCACCGCCACCACGGGTACGCCCGGCGCTCCGCCACCGGCGAGCGCCGCTGCCGGGCCGGGCGTCGTCGTCGGCGCCCAGAGGGCGGCGGTCACCCGCAGGTAGTAGGCGAGGCCGATCACGGCGTTCAGCGCCACCACCAGCGCCAACCAGGCCGCACCACCGTCCAGCAGCGCCCGGACCACTGTCACCTTCGCGAACAGGCCGGCCAACCCCGGCGGCAGACCAGCCAGACCCACGAGCGCGAGACCGAACGCCGCAGCCCGCCAGGGGTGCCGCCGGGCCGCCCCGCGCAGGTCGTCCAGGGTGCCACCGTCCGCGCCGGCCGGGCGCAGTGCGGTCAGCCCGGCGAACGCCGCCAGCTCCAACACCACGAAGAAGACGGCGTACGCCACGGCGGCCGCGTACGCGGCGGACCGCGCCTCCTCCGTGCGCCCGGCGGCCAGCGCCAACGCACCCAGCGGGGCGAGGATGTACCCGGCCTGTGCGACGGACGACCAGGCGAGCAGCCGGACGGTCCGCCGTTGACGCAGGGCGACCAGGTTGCCGACGGTCATGGTGAGCACGGCGAGCAGAGCGAGCACCGGACCGGTCTGGTCCGCCGGCAGCGCCCGCTGCACCACGGCGAGCAGCGCGACGAGGCCGCCCAGCTTCGACGCGGTGGACAGGTAGGCGGCCACCGGCAACGGCGCGCCGTCGTAGGTGGCCGGCGCCCAGGCGTGGAACGGCACCGCCGCCACCTTGAAGGCAAGACCGACCAGCAGCACCGCCACCGCGGCGGTGGTCAGCGGCAGGTCCCGCACGTCCGGCTGCTCGGCGAGCAACGCGCCGAGCCGGTCCAGGTGCAGGCCACCGGTCACCGCGTACAGCAACGCCGCGCCGAGCAGGGTCAGCGTGGTCGCCACCACGCTGACCACGAAGAAGGTCAACGCCGCCTCGGCGCTCGCGAGGCTGCCCCGGCGCAGGCCGACCAGCACGTACAGCGGCAGGGTCAGCGTCTCCAGGGCGACGATCAGCGTGATCAGGTCACCGGCCGCGGCGAGCACCACGCCACCGGTCATCGAGCAGGCCAGCAGGAAGGCGTACTCGCCGACCGGTGACCGCCCGGCCCGCAGCGCGGGCACCGACAGCCCGAGCACGCCCACTGTGAGCAGCGCGACCACCACGCCGACCAGGGCGGCGCGACCACCGAAGATCCAGGAGCAGTCGGCGCCCACACAGAACGTCCGCCGCTCCGCACCCGCCCCGACCAGCGCGGAGCCGACCGCGGTGCCGAGCGCGCCGAGCGCGGCCACCGCGATCGTGGCCCGTGGCCGAGCCACCAGCAGATCGGTGATGAGCACGAGTACGGCCGTGCCGGCGGCCAGGTAGGCCGGCAGCAGCGCGACGCTGTCCACGCTCTGCACGACGTTCATGGTTTGACCACTCCGATCAGGGCGTCGACGGGGGCCTCGGCTACGCCGAGGACCAGCGTCGGCGCCAGCCCGATGGCCAACGCGAGCAGCACCAGCGGCACCCACGCGGTCAACTCCGCACCGGCCAGGCCGGGGCCAACCTGCCCGACGGCGGGGCTCGGCCGGTTGTGGGTGACCTGGCGCAGCAACCGCAGGAAGTACGCGGCGGTGAGCGCCCCGCCTACCGCCGCCAGCACCCCGAGGGTGGTCCAGAGCGGGCCGCCCACCTGGACGGCGGCGATCACCGCGAACGCCTCGCCCCAGAAGCCGGCCAACCCGGGCAGACCCAGCGACGCGATCGCCGCGAACGCGAGCAGACCCGCCAACCGGGGCGCGGTCTCCCGCAGCCCGGACAGCTCGGCGAGGGTGCCCGTGCCGGTACGGTCCTTCACCGCTCCGGCGAGGAAGAACAGCAGGCCGGTGATCACCCCGTGCGCGACGTTGCCGATCAACGCCGCCTGGATGCCGACGGTGGTCAGCGTGGCGACGCCCAGCAGCACGAAGCCCATGTGCCCCACACTGGAGTACGCGATCAGCCGCTTCACGTCCGACTGAGCCAGACAGACCAGCGAACCGACCAGGATCGCGGCGACGGCCAGCACGCCGAGCACCGGCGCCGCCCAACGGGCCCCCTCCGGCGCCACCCCCACCGCGACCCGGATCAGACCGTAGGTGCCCATCTTCAGCAGCACCCCGGCCAACACGACACTGCCCACCGTGGGGGCCTGGGTGTGCGCGTCGGGCAGCCAGGAGTGCAGCGGCCACAGCGGGCTCTTCACCGCGAACGCCACCGCGAGCAGTGTGAACGCGGCCAACTGGGTGCCCCTGGACATCCCCGCGCCACCGGTGAGCGTCACCAGGTCGGCGGTGCCGGCGGCGGCGACCACGACGTACACGCCGACCAGCAGCAGCACCGACCCGAACAGCGTGTAGAGCGCGAACTTCCGGGCCGCCCGACGCCGGTCCGCGCCACCCCAGCCGGCGATGATCGCGTACATCGGCAGCAGGACGACCTCGAAGAAGAGGAAGAACAGCACCAGGTCCAGGGCGAGGAAGGTGCCCAGGATGCCCACCTCGACCACCAACAGCAGCGCGACGAGCGCCCGGCCGCTGCCGCCGTCCGGGACCCGCCACATCGTGTACGCGCAGCAGAGCAACGTGAGCAGCGCGGTCAGCACCACAAGCGGCCAGGAGATGCCGTCGACGCCGAGGTGGAAGCGCAACTCCAGGCCGGGCACCCAGGGCAGATCCAGTTGGTGCCACGGGCGCACCGCCGGCGCACCGGCCGACCAGGCGACCCAACCGCGACCGCCGAACACCAGCGGCACCGCGGCCAGCAGGGTCAGCGCCGCCGCGACAGTGCCGACCAGCCGGGCCGCCCGGTCCCTGGGCGTAGCCGCCACCGCGACCGCACCCAGCGCCGGCAACGCCAGCACAGCAACCAGCAACACCTGACCGAAGCTCATCGGACCGCCTCTGTTCGCGACTGCGGGGCTCGCAAACCCGGCTCACTCCTCGCGCTCACTGGATAACTCCAAGCACTGCGGCGGCCAGGCCGATCAGCAGCGCGCCGGCCAGGACGCCGGCGGCGGCTCGGGGCAGCGCCGCGCGGTGCAGCGCGGCCAGCCCCGCGCCCAGACCGGACGCGGCTCGCCCGCTGCCCTCGACCGCGCCGTCCACCACCACCTCGTCACCGGTGCGCGCGGCGCGGGCCAGAGCGCGGACGGGGCGTACCACAACTGTGTTCTGGACGTCGTCGAGCCGGAACGCGCGGGCGAAGACCGGCCGCAGCGGACCCAGCGCTGTCGCCGGGTCGGCGGCCGGGTCGCGCCGCCAGCCCAGCGTCACCAGCGTGGCGCCGACCAGCAGGAACGCGAGCGGCAGCAGCACCCCCGGCCCCAGATGGACCAGGCCGTCCTCGGAGCCCGCCACCGGGACGGTGGGGAACCGCAGGCGGTCGGTGAAGGCCCCGACGAACCCGACCAGACCGAGCAGCGCGGCCGGTACGGCCAGCAGCAACACCGGCCAGCGCAGCACCGCCGGCGGGTCGTGTGGCCGAACCAGGGGCAGGCGCGGAGCGCCGAAGAAGGCGCGCAGCAGCAGCCGACCGGCGTACCAGGCGGTGACCGCCACGCCGACCAGCCCGGCGACCCAGACGATCCAACCCACCCAGGACGGGGCCGCTCCGGTGCCCTCCAGCGCGGCCGATTCGGCGACAGTCAGTACGCCGTCCTTGCTCCAGAAACCGGCCAGCGGCGGCACCCCGGCCAGCGCGCCCAGGCCCACCACAGTGCACCAGAACGTCACGGGCATGCTGCGCCGCAGCCCGCCCATCTCCGACATCAGTGTGGTGCCGACGGCGTGGATCACCGCGCCGGCGGCGAGGAACAGCAGCGCCTTGAAGGCGGCGTGGGTGAGCAGGTGGAACAGGGCTGCCGACGGTGAGCCGACCGCCAGCGCGCCGGTCATGTAACCCAGTTGGGACACCGTCGACCAGGCCAGCACCCGTTTGATGTCGTCCTGGGCGGTGGCGGCGAGCGCGCCGAGCAGCAGCGTGATCGCGCCGAGCACCCCCAGCACGGTCAACGTCACAGGCGCGGCCGTGAACAGCGGGTAGAGCCGGGCCACGGCGTACACCCCGGCGGCGACCATCGTCGCGGCGTGGATCAACGCGGAGATCGGGGTCGGGCCGGCCATCGCGTCCGGCAGCCAGGTGTGCAGCGGGAACTGCGCGCTCTTGCCGGCCACACCGGCGAGCAGCAGCAGGCCGGCGGCGGTCAACGTCGCGCCGGAGTGGTCGTGGGCGAGCACGTCGGCGATCCGGAAGCTGCCCGTCGACACGCCCAGCAGCGCGATGCCGAGCAGGAACCCGACGTCACCGACCCGGGTCACCAGGAACGCCTTCATGGCGGCGGCGGGGGCGCCGGCCAGTCGGCGGTCGTGGGCGATCAGGAGGTACGAACAGAGGCCCATCACCTCCCAGCCGACCAACAGCATGATCAGGTCGCCGGCGACCACCACCAGCAGCATGGCGCCCGTGAAGAGGCTGATCTGGGCGGCGTAGGGCGGGTAGCGGTGGTCCACGTCGACGTCGTCATGGGGACCACGCCGCAGGTAGCCGATCGAGTAGACCTGCACGGCGAGGGCGACCGCTGTGACCGCGACCGCGACCAGCGCGGCGGCGCCGTCCAGTCGTACGCCGAGGGTCACCACCAGCCCGCCGAAGTCGACCCAGGTGCTCGACGTCTCCGTCGGCCCGTCGACAGTGAGCAGCAGCGCGACGGCCAGCGCCAACGCACCGGCCGCACCGGCGACACCGAGCGTCACGGCGGCCGTCCGGGCCCGGTCGCCGCCGGACGCGCTGTCGCGCCGGGGGGCCGGCGGCAGCAGCAGACCGAGCAGACCGGCGACCAGGGGTACGGCGGGCAGCAGCGCCCCGAGCAGTCCGGTCACCGGCCCACCTCCGAGTCCAGGACGGCCGGCTCGCGCCCGCCGACGGGATCCGACGGCTCGGTCAACGGCACGTCATCCACGGCGACTGTCGCCCGCAGCCGGTAGAGCTGAAGGACGATCGCCAGCCCCACCCCGATCTCGGCGGCGGCCAGAACGATGACGAAGAGGGCGAAGACCTGCCCCGAGTGCGGCAGCACGGCGCGGGCGGTGGTGTCCGCGGTGACCAGGATCAGGTTGACCGCGTTGAGCATCAACTCGACCGACATCAGCACCAGCACCGCGTTGCGACGACGCAGTACGCCGTACACGCCGAGGCCGAACAGCAGCGCGGCGGTGACGTACGGGATGACCGGCCTCACCGGAGCCCCCCGGGCTCGCTGTCGACCAGGTCGCCTGCCGTGCCGTCGCGTTGCGGGGCGGCTCGGCCGATGTCCGGCCGGGACAACACGATCGCGCCCACCAGGGCGGAGAGCAGCAGCACCGAGAGCACCTCGAACGGCAGCACCCAGGACTGGAAGATCTGCTCCCCCAGCCGCTCGGCGGTGCCCGCGGCGGGCAGCGCGACGGTGCTCCAGCGGTACGCGTCGACAAGCAGGGCGGTCAGCCCCAGCCCGGCGCCGCCACCGATCAGAGCCGCCGGCCAACCGGGCCGGTCCAGGTCGTCGGAGGCGCCGATCGGCGCTCGGGTCAGCATCACCGCGAACAGCAGCAGGACCACCACCGCGCCCACGTAGATCAGCACCTGCACCCAGGCCACCAACTCGGCGCTGAGCACCAGGAAGTCACCTGCCAACGCGCCCAGGCACACCACCAGGTAGAGACCGGCCCGGACCAGGTGTTTCGTGGTCACCACCAGCACGCCGGCGCCGACCGCCACCGCGCCGAGGGCGAGCAGCAGCACATCCGCCCCGGTCACCGGGCCGCCCTGCCGGCTCGGGCGCTCACGACGCCGGGTCCTGGTCGGCGTCGGGAGGTATCGCCGACGGAGCGGGACGTGCGGCGGCCGCCTTGCGCGCTGCGGACGTCTCCTCCTTGGCCGGCTCGCCGTTCGGGTCGTGCGCGGGCGGCGGCGGAACGGTGGCCATCCACTGACCGAGGTGGTCCTTGTCGTGCAGCAGGTCCTTGATGTCGTACTCGGCGTACTCGAACTCCGGTGACCAGTAGAGCGCGTCGAACGGGCAGACCTCGATGCAGATGCCGCAGTACATGCAGAGCGAGAAGTCGATGTCGAACTTGTCGAGCACGTTGCGCTGGCGGGGGCGGGCGGCGCCGGGCACCACCACCTCCTCCTTGTGCGAGTCGATGTAGATGCACCAGTCCGGACATTCACGGGCGCAGAGCATGCAGACCGTGCAGTTCTCCTCCGACAGGGCGATCACCCCACGCGAGCGGGGCGGCAGGTCGGGGGCCACGTCCGGGTACTGCTGGGTGGTCGAACGGCTGGTCATCGTCTTGAGGGTGACCGCCAGCCCTTTCACCAGGCCCGCGCCGGGTAGGCCGCGGTCGCTGGTGTCGCCGCGCTCGCTGGGGTCGCTCATGTCGACCATCCTGCCCTGTGGCCACGGCGCGCGCGACCACCACCCACAGGTCGACGGCGGTACCGTGGTCGCGGGGAGAACGAACGCACCTGGAAGGACCTGCCATGACCGCCGCGCTGCAGAGCGACTACCCGCCCGAGAGCGAGTGGACGACTGACGACCTGGATGCGCTGCCCGAGGATGGCCGTCGCCGGGAACTGCTCGATGGAGTGCTGCTGATGTCCCCCTCCCCCACCCGTACCCACCAGACCATCGCGATGCGTCTTGGCACCGCGCTCGACGAAGACTGCCCCGACGGCTACGACGTGACCCAGGCGGTCGAGGTGCGGATCAACCGCACCCGCTCGTTCATCCCCGACGTGCTGATCACCACGTCGGTCGCCGCCGCCCGAGAGCCGTCGAAGTACGAGCCGCACGAGGTGGTGCTCGCCATCGAGATCGTCTCACCGAGCACCCGATCCATGGACCGGGTGTTGAAGCCGGCGCTGTACGCCCAGGCCGGCATCCCCTACTACTGGCGGATCGAGACGGAGGGCGCGCTGGAGGTGGTGACCTACCGGATCGACGCGGTGAACGAGGTCTACACCGAGACCGGGCGGTGGACGAAGTTCGTCGACACCGGCGAGCCCTTTCCGATCAATCTGCCGATCAGCCGGATCACGCCCCGGGTCCGCTGACGACGGCCGGTGGGAGCATCTCGACGCCGAGTTGTTGCAGCAACTGGAACAGCTCGTTGCAGCTCCACACCTCGACGATCCGGCCCGCCGCGTCGAAGCGCAGGAACGTCGCCCCCGAGTAGCTGACCACCTGCCCGGTCGGCGGCACCGGCCCGAACTGCCCGACGTGGGTGCCGGCGGCCCGCCAGTGCACGGCCACCCGCTCGCCGGCCGCGACCACGTCGACGATCTTGTAGCGGAGATCCGGGAAGGCCGCCCGGCGCTCACGATGCCAGGCCAACGTCGCCTCCGGCCCGGTGCCGCCCAGCCCCGGGCACTCCTCGGCGACCAGCTCGTACGCCGACTCCTCCCGGCGGGCATTCCACACATCGGCGATGAACCGCCGGGCCGCCGCCTCCACATCCGTCATGCCGGCAGGGTATCCGGGACCACTGTGCGCCGTAGATCCGCGAGGATTGGGTAGAGACACAGACCAGACCGGGAGGGCGACGTGGGCGAGGAAAAAGGCGGCAAGTACGTCGAGCCGGGCGGCGAGTTCACCCGCGACCAGCGGTACATCGCCACCCGGATCACCGAGGATGGGCGCGACGGGTACCCGGTCGAGCCCGGCCGGTACCGGCTGGCGGTC
Organism: Micromonospora ureilytica; assembly: GCF_015751765.1. NCBI lineage: Bacteria > Bacillati > Actinomycetota > Actinomycetes > Micromonosporales > Micromonosporaceae > Micromonospora > Micromonospora ureilytica. The sequence goes on along the minus strand of NZ_JADOTX010000001.1, from coordinate 6,253,554 downwards.
AGCCGCGCCTGCCCGTGGGCCAACCGACTGATCATCGTGCGACGGTTGCTCGGTCTGGAGGACGCCATCTCGATGGCGGTGGCCGGCCCGACCCACGACGCCCGGAGCTGGACCTTCGACCTCGACCCGGACGGCCGGGACCCGGTGCTCGGCATCGAGCGCATCCAGGAGGCGTACTTCAAGCGCTTCCCCGGCTACGAGCGCGGCATCACAGTGCCGGCGATCGTGGACGTGCCGACCGGGCAGGTGGTGACCAACGACTACGCGCAGATGAGCCTGGACCTGTCCACCCAGTGGAGGGCGTACCACCGCGAGGGCGCCCCGAAGCTCTACCCCGACCACCTGCGGGAGCAGATCGACGAAGTCAACGCCGTGGTGTTCCGGGACGTGAACAACGGCGTCTACCGGTGCGGGTTCGCTGGCAATCAGGAGGCGTACGACAAGGCGTACCACCAGCTCTTCGACCGGCTGGACTGGCTCACCGAGCGGTTGACCGACCAGCGTTACCTGGTCGGCGACACCATCACCGAGGCTGACGTACGGCTGTTCACCACGCTGGTCCGCTTCGACCCGGTCTACCACGGCCACTTCAAGTGCAACCGGCAGAAGCTGAGCGAGATGCCGGTGCTGTGGGCGTACACCCGGGACCTGTTCCAGACTCCCGGTTTCGGCGACACCATCGACTTCGACCACATCAAGCGGCACTACTACGAGGTGCACCGCGACATCAACCCGACCGGGATCGTTCCGCTCGGCCCCGACCTGTCCAACTGGCTCACCCCGCACGGCCGGGAGGCGCTGGGTGGCCGCCCCTTCGGCGACGGCACCCCACCCCCACCCCCGAAAGAGCCGGTAGACCCGGCACACACCCCGCTGCGCTAACCGCCCCCGCCGCGTAGCGCGCCCCTCACGCTCGCGCCGATCTTGCACTTTCCGATGTCGAGATGCCCCACTTGGGCCATGTTCGTCGGGACAGAAAGTGCAAGATCGGCGCGGGAGGGCGGGGGGGTCTACAGGGCTAGGCGGACAGCTGCGGTTAGGACCAACTGCGCCAGGGATGCTGGCACCAGGACCAGCCAGCAGAGGCGTTGCAGCTGGTCCTCGCGTAGCCGGGGGTAGGAGACCCGGAGCCAGATGATCACGAAGGAGACCGCGAAGATCTTGAGCAGCGTCCAGAGCCAGCCCAGCTGGTCGTCGGCGAACGGGCCCTGCCAACCGCCCAGGAACAACACAGTGGTCAACGCGGCGATCACCACGATGCCGACGTACTCGGCGAGCAGGAAGAACGCGAACCGCAGACCGGTGTACTCGGTCATGTAGCCGAAGACCAGCTCCGAGTCGGCCACCGGCATGTCGAACGGTGGCCGGCGGATCTCGGCCAGCCCGGCGACGAAGAAAATGATCATCGCAGGTGCCTGCCAGAGCAGCCACCACGGCTGCCACGCCTCGACGATGCCCGACAGGCTGAGCGTGCCGGCCGCCATCGCCACCGACGCGGCGGCCAGCACCAGCGGCAGCTCGTAACCGAGCAACTGGGCGGCCCCGCGCAGCCCGCCCAGCAGGCTGTACTTGTTGGCCGACGCCCACGCCGACATCAGCACCGCCACCACGCCGACGCCGACCACGGCCAGCACGAAGAAGAGGCCGATGTCCAATGGTTGCCCGACCAGGTCGTTCGGACCGAGCGGGATGACCAGCAACACCAGCAGGTAGGGCACCAGGGCCACCGCCGGCGCCAGCCGGAACACCGCCCGGTCCGCCTCGCGCGGCGTGATGTCCTCCTTCTGCACGAACTTGACCCCGTCGGCGACGAGCTGCGCCCAACCGTGGAAGCCACCCGCGTACATCGGGCCGAGCCGGCCCTGCATGTGCGCCATCACCTTGTGCTCGGCCTGGCCGACAAGCAACGGCAGGGTGAGGAACGCGACAACCACGCCGCCGACCCGGAGCACCAGTTCCACCCAGAGCGGCATCAGGCCGTACCCCCGTCGTGGTCGCCCCGGCCATCGCGGCCCGGCGGGTCCGCGATCGGCTCGCCACCCGATGCGGCCGGGCCGGCCGAGCCTGCACCAGGCTTGTCAGTTGCGGTCGCGCCGGGCGCGGGCTGATCGGCCCGGCCTGCGCCGGGCGCAGGCTGGTCGGCCGGGCCAACGCCGGGCGCAGGCTCACCGGCCGAGCCAACGTCGGGCGCGGGCTGGTCGGCGGGGGCCGGGGCGTCGGCGGTGCCGGCAGGCCCGGGAGTACGCGCCGGACGGGCCCCCGGGGCGGGCCGCGCCGGACGCTCACGGGCCGGTCTGGCCGGGGTGCCGCCACGCGGGCCCTCCCCCACGCCACCTGCGCCGGCCGGGGTGGGCGTGGGCCCCCACTCGCCCGGAGCGGGGACACCGGGCGGGCGGATCGGTCGACGCCCGCCGCCGGCCTCGGACTCGCCCGGTTCCTTCGCACCCGGCCAGGGTTTGGCCACGCGGGACGCGAGCACGAACTCCTTACGCAGCGGGTGGCCCTCGAACTCCGGGGGCAGCAGCAGCGGCAGCAGTTCCCCGTGGCCGGCGAAGTCGATGCCGAACATCTCGTGCGTCTCCCGCTCGTGCCAGGCGGCGCCGGGGTAGATGTCGACGACCGAGGCGACAGTGGGCGCGCCGCGCGGCAACCGGGTACGCAGCAGCAGGCCGTGGCGCAGTCGCGTCGACCAGAGGTGCGCCACCACGTCGAAGCCCTCGGCCAACTCGTCGACGGCGGAGAGCCAGTCGAAGAAGTCGCAGGCCAGCTCGGCATCGTCACGGGCGACGGAAACCGCTGTCAGCCAACTCGCGGGCGGGACGTCGACGGTGGCCCGGGCGAACCGTTGCCCGCCGGAGACCGACGGGGTCGCCTCGACCGGCGCGAGCAGCGCGACCAGTCGAGCGCCGACCTCTTCGGGAGTCATGCCGCTGATCCTAGTGCCGGCCGGCCCCGCGCCTGGCCGCCGCCGATCCCCGGCGATCTGCCGGCTTTGCGCGCGGCGCACGTCTCGGCGGGGAAAGATGAGGGCGTGCGCGCTGTGACAGTGAGACCAGGGGTCGCCAACTCGCTGAGCCTCGTCGAGGATCAGCCGGAGCCGGCTGCCGAGGAGGGTTCTGTCCTGGTCGAGGCGCTGGCGGTGGGGATCTGCGGCACCGACCACGAGATCATCGCCGGGGAGTACGGCGAGGCGCCGCCGGGTGCGGACCGCCTGGTCATTGGGCACGAGTCACTGGGTCGGGTGATCGAGGATTCCAGCGGCACCCTGCGACCCGGTGACCTGGTGGCCGGGATCGTCAGGTATCCCGATCCGGTGCCCTGCTCGAACTGCGCGGTAGGCGAGTGGGACATGTGCCGCAACGGTCAGTACACCGAACACGGCATCAAGGGACTTGCCGGGTTCGCCCGGGACCGCTGGCGGGTCGAACCGCGGTTCGCGGTCGGGCTCGACCCGGCGCTGGCCCAGGTCGGTGTGCTGCTGGAGCCGACAAGTGTGGTGGCGAAGGCGTGGGACCACATCGAACGGATCGGGCACCGGGCCGAGTGGCAGCCGCAGACCGTCCTGGTGACCGGGGCCGGGCCGATCGGGCTGCTGGCCGCGTTGCTCGGCACCCAGCGTGGCCTCACCGTCCACGTGCTGGACCGGAACACCGAGGGGCCCAAGCCGGAGCTGGTCGCCGGGCTCGGCGCCACCTACCACACGGTGCCGGTCAACGACCTGCCCTTCGAGCCGGACGTGGTGATCGAGTGCACGGGTGCACCCACTGTGGTCCTCGACGTCATGTGCAAGGCGGCCCCGACCGGGATCGTCTGCCTGGCCGGGGTGTCCAGCGGTGGCCGGAGCATCGACTTCGACGCCGGGGCTCTCAACCGGGCGTTGGTGCTGGAGAACAACGTGGTGTTCGGCTCGGTGAACGCCAACCGCCGGCACTGGAACATGGCCGCGCAGGCACTCGCCCGCGCCGACCAGGTCTGGCTCGAGTCGCTGATCACCCGGCGGGTGCCGGTGAACCGGTACGCCGACGCGTACACCCCCGGGCCGGACGACATCAAGGTGGTGCTGGAGTTCGCGTCCTGAGCGACGCCGCGCCCGATCAGAGGCCCGGCAGCCGACCGTTGCGGAACAGGTCGACGAAGAGCTGATGGTCCTGGCGGGCGCGCACCCCGTACGCGTGCGCGAAGTCCACCAGGTGGGCGACGAAACCCGGCTCGTCGGTGTCCACCGCCGCGACGATCGCCTCCTCGGTGGAGTAGTCCACCAGGTCGTGACTGGATTCGTCGTCGGCCACCGAATGCATCCGGGCCACCGCCCGGCCAAGGTCGACGAGAACCCCGGTCAGCTCCTCCGGCTCGTTCACGTCCGACCAGTCCAGGTCGGCGGCGTACGGGGAGACCTCGGCGACGAGCTGACCGGTCCCGTTCAGCTCGGTGAAGCCCAGCCACGGGTCGGCGTGCGCCTGCAACGCCCGCTGCGACTCGGCGGTCCGGTGCCCCTGGTGCTGGAAGTAGCCACGGACCGACTCGTCGGTGACGTACCGCGCCACGGCCGGCACCTGCGCCTGCTTCATGTAGATGACGACATCGTTCTCCAGTGCCTGGGTGTGCCCCTCCAGCAGCAGGTTGTACGACGGTAGCCCGGCCGAGCCGATGCCCACCCCCTTGCGCAGCACCACGTCCTTGATCCGCGCCGCCACCGGGCGGAGCTGCGTCGAGGCGGTTGGCAGGGTGCCCAGGTAGTCCAGGAAGGCGGCGCTGACCAGGTCCCGGGTGGCGTCGTCGATCTCGAAGACCCCGTCGCCGACGGAGAAGCGTCGCTCGTAGTTGTCGATGGTGGTCTGCGCGGCGAGCAGGTCGACGCGGGTGTTGAGCCGGGCCCGCTGGAGCACCCGGCGCAGCACCCCGTCGGCGTTGTCAAGGGTGATCGAGCCGATCGCGTCGTCACCGCCGGCGGCGATGGCCCGCAGTTCGGTCAGGTACGACCGGGCGAACCCGGCCACCAGTTCCCCGATCGCCGTGTCGGAGAGCGCCTTGCCGTAGCCGAGCAGCGCCACGCTGGCCGCGAGCCGGCGCAGGTCCCAGGTGAACGGCCCGACGTACGCCTCGTCGAAGTCGTTGACGTTGAACACCAGCTGCCCGGAGGCGTTCATGTAGGTGCCGAAGTTCTCCGCGTGCAGGTCACCGTGGATCCACACCCGGCTGGTCTGCTCGTCCAGGAACCGGTCGTCGGCGAAGTCGCCGAGCTGGTCGGCGTAGAACAGCGCGGCACTGCCCCGGTAGAAGGCGAACGGGGAAGCCGCCATCTTGCGGAACTTGCGGCGGAAGGCGGCCGGGTCGATCGCCATCGACGCGCCGAACTCCTCGGTGAGCACGTCGACGATGTGGGCGGACCGCTGGTCCGCTGAGCTGCTCATAGTCCGCAGGCTAGTGCGGCCGGTCCACAACGGGGCGGCGGCCCACCGCCGTCAGTTCGCGGCGGGTGGGCGTACCGGTGGGGCGGTGAGCGAGTCCACCGAGCGTGGGGCGGCGGCCTCGCGGGGCGGGGCGTCCAGCGGCGCGGCCAGCACGTCCCGTTGTGGCACACCGCCGATGCCGGACTGCTCGGCGGCGATCTTCTCCTGAAGGCGCAGGATGCCGTGCAGCAGCGCCTCCGGCCGGGGCGGGCAGCCGGGCACGTACACGTCGACCGGGATGAGCTGGTCGACGCCCTTGGTCACCGAGTACGAGTCCCAGTAGGGGCCGCCGCAGTTGGAGCAGGCACCGAACGAGATGACGTACTTCGGCTCGGGCATCTGGTCGTAGAGCCGCTTGATCGCCGGGGCCATCTTGTCGGTCACCGTGCCGGAGACCACCATCAGGTCGGCCTGGCGGGGGCCGTGGGCGAACGGGATCACGCCGAGTCGGATGAAGTCGTGCCGACCCATGCTGGTGGCGATGAACTCGATGGCACAGCAGGCCAGGCCGAAGTTGAACACCCAGAGCGAGTAGCGGCGGCCCCAGTTCAGCACGAACCGGATCGGCTCACCGAGCACTGCCGGTAGCTGCACGACCGCCCCCTCTCCTCAGCGACAGTGAATCACAGCTGACGTCCGTACGGTCCGGCGGTGAGCGGTCTGAGCGCCCCGCCAGTTGTCCCCGAGCCGACAGCGTTCGGCGGCGATTGACGCGCAACCTACCGGCACGCTCGGTTGTGTGACCGGTGCTGGCGAACACACCGCCCGCGGCCGCCACGGGGAGGACGAGTGCTTGTGACAAGAGACGTGCGGGTGGGTGGACGCCCGCCGGACCCACCGGGAACCGCAACCTCCGCGCCGGCAGAGCTGGTCTTCGACGATTTCTACCACGCCCACTTCCGTGGCCTGGTGGTGCAGCTGACCGCGTACACGGGTGACCGCGGGCAGGCGCAGGAACTGGTTCAGGAGGCGTTCTGTCGGGCGTACGCCCGCTGGGACCGGCTCGCCGGATACGAGGACCCCCTGGCCTGGGTCCGTCGGGTCGCCTGGAACCTCGGCCACAACCGCTGGCGGCGGCTGCGGACCGCCCAGCAGTGGCTGCTGCGGCAACGGGAGACACACGTCGCGGAGCCGAGCCCCGACCGGATCGTCGTCGACGCCGCGTTGGCGAAGTTGCCGCCGAAGCAGCGGCGGGCCGTAGTACTGCACTACCTCGCTGACCTGACGGTCGCCGAGATCGCCGCCCAGGAACAGGTAGCGGAAGGGACTGTCAAGTCCTGGCTGCATCGGGGCCGGACTGCGCTCGCCACACACCTGCGCGACACCAGAGAGGAGGTGCGGGATGTCTGAGCAGGAGATTCTTGACCTCTCCGAGGAGTTTGCCCGATACCGCCGTACCGCGCTGGCGGAGGTCGAGGCGCCGGGACCTGCCGCCGTCCGACGGACGGTACGAGGCCGCGGCCGACGCCGGCTGGCCGCCAGTGCCACGACGGCGCTCGCCCTGGTCGGCGGATCGGCCGTCGGATACGCGGCGATGAGCGGCCCGGACCACCGGCCCGGTCCGGTCGAGCCGACGCCGAGCGTGTCGGCGTCGCCGACGCCGATGCCGACGAGTCCAACCCCCAGCCCTACCGGAACCAGTGCCAGCCCGACCACCCCCGTGCCGGACGGCCGGTTCAGCCGGGCCCAACTCCTGGGGGTCCCGGTGGCGCTGCCGGCATGGCGGGCCGGACCAGGCTGCCCGACGTCGCAGACGCGGCTCACCGCCGACGCCCGGGAGGGCGCGAACTGGCTCCTGGCGCTCGACCACGGCGACATCGACGGGGACGGCGCGGTGGAGACCGTGGCGCTCGTGCAGTGCGTGCTCGGCACCCGCGGGCCGATGCAGGTGGTCGCCTTCGACAGGGACAAGGAAGGAAAGGCGACGACTGTCGGCCGGGTGGTCGCGACCACCATCGACAAGCCGGAGTGGCTGTTCGCTCTGGATGTCGTGGGCGACGGCACGGTTCGCGTTCAGGTCGGTGACATCGCTCCCGGGGGTGGCTGGAACGCCAGGTGGTCACAACGGCAGTGGCGGAGCTACCGCTGGGAGGGTGACGCCTTCAGCCAGGTCTCCGGGCCGACGAGCTTCGGTCCGAACCCGAACCTGGCGGACGTCGCCGTCACCACCGGCGACCTCGTGCTGAGAACTGCGGACGACGGCTCCCGGACGGGTACGGCCACGGTGCGGATTCGTAACCGGGGCACGGGCCCGGTCACCCACGTGGTGCTGCGGTTGGGCGTGCCCGCAGCGGTGCGCGCGGACGTCGACGGGTGGGACCCGTGCGTGGGCGTCCACGACACCGTTGAACCGATCACCTGCCGCCTGGGTCGGCTGGCCGCCGGGGCGGAGATGCGGCTGGACCTGGACTTCCGGGTGCTCGAAGGGATCACGCTGAGCACGGACAAGGCGGACGTGGACGTCCAGCCGATGGACAGCGAACGTGATGTCCTGCCGGACGTCAACAGGGCCAACAACCTGGTTCAGATGACGATTACCTACGGCTGACGGTCGCCGGCCGCGTCGTACGCCACGGGGGCGTACGACGCGGCCGGCGCTCCGCTCACCACGCGGGCGCTGGCCCCGCGTCCGACCCCGCCTCGCCATTCAGTCCCCCACACGACAGTCGATTTCCTGACCCGGCCGATCGGGCCCGGCCGGTACTGACGGCCGGGCCCCTTGGCACAGGCTCAGCTGGGCGCCCAGGTGGGGCGCTGGAGCAGGCTGACGAATTCCACGAGCAACCGCTCGCGCAACGCCGATGGCGCGGCGTCGAGCAGCGTGTTCACAAGCGCCATCCGCTCCGGGAGTGGCCCCGCGTCCGACCCCGGCTCGCCGCCCAGACCGAGGCCGGCGGCCAGGCCGACGACCAGGTCCGGGGTGAGCGCCTCGGGAGTCAGGGCACCGACCAGGGCTGTCAGCTCGGCGGGCAGCCGCACCGGGCCGGCGGACCTGGCCGCGGCCACCGCGTCGGTGAGGTCCGGCCCGAACTCGGCGACCCGGGGCGCGACAGCGGCGGTCACCGTGAGGTGCACGCTGGCGGGCAGACCGGCGTACGAGAGCTGGGGTTGGGTGTGCCAGCCCCGGGCGGTCAGCTCGTCGACCAGGACGAACAGGTCGGGGCCACCCTCGGTGGCGGTGAAGCAGACCACCGTCGACTCGGGTTCGGCCATCAGCCGCAACCCGTCGACGGCACGGACCGCGTCGGCCAGGCCGGCGACCGCGTCGCGGGTGACGGCGGCCAGCCGCAGGTAACCGTCGTCGCCGAGGTGCCGCACTGTGGCGTACGCGGCGGCGATCGGCCCGCCCGAGCGGGTGGATGCGATCACCGGGTTGATCATCGTGTAGCCGGGCCAGTCGGCGTACGCGAAGTACTGCGGGGCGCGCAGGGTGGCGTCGCGGTGCAGCAGCACCGACACCCCCTTCGGCGCGTACGCGTACTTGTGCAGGTCGACCGAGATGGAGGTGACCCCGGGCACCGCGAAGTCGAACGCCGGCACCGGCTCCCCGAGGCGGCGCAGGTACGGCAGCGTCCAGCCGCCGAAGCAGGCGTCCACGTGGCAGCGCACCCCGGCCTCGGCCGCGGCGGCCGCGATCTGCGTGACCGGGTCCACCACGCCGTGCGCGTACGACGGCGCGGAGCAGGCGACCAGCACCGTCTCCGGGCGGATCGCGGCGGCCATCGCGGCCGGGTCGGGACGCAGCGTGTCCGGGGAGACCGGCACGACGTCCAGCGCCACCCGCAGGTAGTGCGCCGCCTTGGCGAATGCCGCGTGCGCGCTCGACGGCACCAGGATCCGGGGTTCGGTGATCTCCGGGTGGGCGTCCCGGGCCGCCTTGACGGCGAGGATCAGCGACTCGGTGCCGCCGCTGGTGACGCTGCCGACGACGTCCGGGGCGGTGGTGCCCGGGCCGGCGCCCAGCACCCGGCCGGCGGCGCCGACGAGCGCGTTCTCCATGGCCAGCAGGGACGGGAACGCGGTCGGGTCCAACCCGTTGACGTGCGCGCTCTCCCGGTGGGCGCTGGCGGCCAGCTCGTCCAGCCCGGGCACCGCCGGGTCGTAGACGTACGCGAACAGCCGTCCCCCGTGGGTGGGCCGGTCCGCGCCCCGCAACTGCCGAACCTCCTCAAGAACTCGTTCGGCGGGAACCCCGGCGGCGGAAAGCGCCCCTGCCTCAACCCTGTTCTCGTCGATCATGGAGTCATGGTGCCCTTCTCGTGACGGTCAACGGCTTTCGTCCCCCAGCACAACTCCATGATCGACCCGGTCGCTGTGGGCGGTGAGGGTGTACTGGCGGAGCAGGAGGATGGGGGGAGCGATCAGGAGGGCTGGGATCAGCGTGAAACCGAGGAGGACGCCCAGCCTTGCTGTGTCGGACTGGGCCGCCGCCGAGCCGGTGTCGGAGGACACGTAGCCGGACAGCTGGAGCACAAGTCCGTAGATGCCCGGGCCGAGCGCCAGGCCGAAGGTCTCCCCGGCGGTCCACAGCCCGGTGAAGACGCCCGCCTGCCGTCGACCGGTGCGCGCCGTCTCGTGCGCGATGCAGTCCGGCAACATCGCCAGCGCGAAGACCTGCTGCCCGGCGTACCCCACACCGAGCAGCGCGACCACGAGGTAGACGGCGACCGGCGGCAGCACCGGCGCGGCGACCAGTGCGAACGCACCGACGGCGAGGATCAGTGAGGCGACGACCAGCGCGGTCCGCTTGCCCAGCCGGGCACCGATCCGGCTCCAGATCGGCATCACCAGCAGCGCCGGTCCGACGAAGCAGACGAAGAGCAGCGTCGGCCCGCTCTCCTCGTCGCGCAGGATCTGTCCCGCGAAGTAGTTGACCCCGGCCAGGATCGTCGCCACCCCGGCGGACTGCACCACGAAGCAGATCAGCAGCGCCCGGAACGGGCGGTTGGCGCCGGCCACGGCGAGCTGGGCGCGCAGGGTCGGCTCGCTCTCGCCCACCGTGCCGGTCGGCGCGGAACGGGTGCCGAGGAACGCGCCGAGGGCGCCGAGGGCGATCAGCACCGCCACGAACAGGCCCATCCAGCGGTGCCCGGCCACGCCGTCACCACCGGCGCTCACCACCAGCGGCGCGACCGCGCCGGAGACCAGGATGGCCAGCGCCAGCACCGCGATCCGCCAGGTCATCAACCGGGTGCGCTCGGCGTAGTCGCCGGTCAGCTCCGCCGGCATCGCCACGTACGGCACCTGGAAGAAGGCGAACGCGGTGGCGGTGGCGAGGAAGGCGAACGCCACGTACGCCACGGCGGCCGGACCGTTACCGAAGGGCGCCGCGAAGATCGACGCGAACAGGACGGCGAGCGCGAGGCCGGCGACGAGCAGGTACGGCCGGCGGGCGCCCCACTGCGACCGGGTGCGGTCGGAGATCCGCCCCGCGACCGGGTTGACCAACACGTCCCATGCCTTGGGCAGCAGCACCAGCAGTGCGGCCAGCCCGGCGGCCACGCCCAGGGTGTCGGTCAGGTACGGCAACAGCAGCAGACCGGGCACGGTGCCGAACGCTCCGGTCGCCAGTGAACCGAGCGCGTAGCCGGCGTGCACCGATCGGGGCAGCGAGCCGGTGGCTGACGAGCCGGCGCCCGGCGGCGTTTTCATGGGGCCGAATGTTACTCACGTTAGGACGGCGGTCACATCCCCTCATCAGGCGACCAGCCCGCCGTCGTGATGTCCACACCCTCACCGCGCAGCGGCACTCCCTCGGCCCGCAGTCGAGCCCGCGCCTCCCGCTCGTGCCCCGGCGGCAGTCGACCACTCGCCGTCACCACCCGATGCCACGGCACCGAGCCTCCGTGCCGGGCCATGATGTTGCCGACCAACCGAGCCGAGGCACGCCCCGAGCGCTCGGACAACGCGTCGGCCACCCCGCCGTACGACATGACCCGGCCCTCCGGGATCCGCTCGACCAGGTCGAGCACCGCCTCGACGTACTCGTCAGGAGTCACGATCCGCCACCATATGGGAACGCCGCCGGGAGGTGCGGCCGTGACCACGCAGAATGGTCGGGTGCGCGACGCAGTCACGACGGCCCGACGGGTCGTCGTCAAGATCGGGTCCTCCTCGTTGACCACCGCCACCGGCGGGCTGGCCGACGAGCGCGTCGACACGCTTGTCGACACCCTCGGTCGGCTCACCGCCGAAGGGCGCGAGGTGGTGCTGGTGTCCTCCGGCGCCATCGCCGCCGGGCTCGCCCCGCTCGGGCTGCCCCGACGCCCGCGCGACCTGGCCACCCAGCAGGCCGCCGCCAGTGTCGGGCAGGGGCTGCTGATCGGCAGGTACGCGTCCAGCTTCGCCCGGCACGGCCGCACCGTCGGGCAGGTGCTGCTCACCGTCGACGACGTGACCCGGCGAGTGCACTACCGCAACGCCTACCGGACGCTGCGCAAGCTGCTCGACCTGCGGGCGGTGCCGATCGTCAACGAGAACGACACGGTGGCCACCCAGGAGATCCGCTTCGGCGACAACGATCGACTGGCCGCGCTGGTAGCCGCGCTGGTGCACGCCGACCTGCTGGTGCTCCTCTCCGACGTGGACGCGCTCTGGACCGGCGACCCCACCAATCCGCACTCGACCCGGATCGCCGAGGTTCGCGACGACGCCGACCTCGCCGGCATCACCATCGGCAGGGCCGGCCGGTCCGGCGTCGGCACCGGCGGCATGGTCACCAAGGTCGAGGCCGCCCGGATCGCCACCGGCTTCGGCATCCCGGTGGTGCTCACCGCCGCCGACCTGGCCGCGCCGGCGCTGGCCGGCGAACCGGTCGGCACGCTCTTCCACCCGCAACGGCGACGCCCGACGGCCCGGCTGTTCTGGCTGGCCCACGCCACCTCGCCCCGGGGGCGGCTGCACCTCGACCCGGGCGCGGTCGCCGCAGTCGTCGGGCGCCGCAAGTCACTGCTCCCGGCCGGCATCACCGCCGTGGACGGCTCGTTCACCGCCGGCGACCCGGTGGACCTGGTGGACACCGCCGGCGCATCGGTCGCCCGGGGGCTGGTCAACTACGACGCGGTGGAGCTGCCCGGGCTGCTCGGTCGCTCCACGTCCGAACTCGCCGCGGCGCTCGGCCCGGCGTACGAACGAGAGGTCGTCCACCGCGACGACCTGGTGCTGCTGTGAGCAAGCGCCATTCCCACCACCTGAGGAGTGCTGGAATGAGTGAGCGTCAGCGTGCGAATCATCAATTCAGGGCGCTGGTGCCTCATGGCGGCACGGAGCGCAGCGGAGTGCTGGCATGAGTGTCGTTGAGCAGGCGCGACGGGCGCGGGACGCCGCCGCGGAGTTGGCAGTGGCCACGCGTACGGTCAAGGACGCCGCGCTGGTGGCGATGGCCGACGCGCTGGTGACGCGTACCCCGGAGATCCTGGCCGCGAACGAGACGGACCTGGCGGCCGGCCGAGAGGCCGGGCTGAGCGCGGCCGTGCTGGACCGGCTCGCGCTCGACGCGGGCCGGGTGGCCGGCATCGCCGACGCGCTGCGCGAGATGGCCGCGTTGCCCGACCCGGTGGGCGAGGTGGTCCGCGGGTCCACCCTGCCCAACGGCCTGGAGCTGCGCCAGATCCGGGTGCCGTTCGGGGTGGTCGGCATCATCTACGAGGCGCGGCCCAACGTGACAGTGGACGCCGCCGGGATCTGCCTCAAGTCCGGCAACGCGGCGCTGCTGCGCGGTTCGTCGTCGGCCGCGCACTCGAACGCCGCGCTGGTCGCGGTACTGCGCGACGCGGTCGCCGGCGCCGGTCTGCCCGCCGATGCGGTGCAGTTGCTCGACGCCAGCTCCCGTGACTCGGTCAAGGAGCTGATGCGCGCCCGCGGGCTCGTCGACGTGCTGATTCCGCGCGGCGGCGCGTCGCTGATCCGCACTGTGGTCGAGGAGTCGACAGTGCCGGTGATCGAGACCGGGGTGGGCAACTGCCACGTGTACGTCGACGCCGCCGCCGATCTGGCGCAGGCCGTCGCGGTGACGCTGAACGCCAAGACGCAACGCCTGTCCACCTGCAACACGGCCGAGTCGCTGCTGGTGCACGCGGGCATCGCCGACGCGTTCCTGCCGCCGGTGCTGGCCGCGTTCGCCGAGGCGGGGGTGACAGTGCACGGCTCACCCGAGGTGACCGCCCACTCCGCCGCCGTGGTTCCGGCCACCGAGGAGGACTACGCCACCGAATACCTGTCGGCCGACATCTCGGTGGCGGTGGTCGACTCGCTGGACGCGGCGGTCGCGCACATCCGCCGCTTCGGCACCGGGCACACCGAGGCGATCCTCACCGACTCGCAGAGCGCGGCCCGCGAGTTCGTGGCGCGGGTGGACGCGGCTGCGGTGATGGTGAACGCTTCGACCCGGTTCACCGACGGGGGCGAGTTCGGCTTCGGCGCGGAGATCGGCATCTCCACCCAGAAGCTGCACGCCCGCGGTCCGATGGGCCTACCCGAGCTGACCAGCACCAAGTACGTGGTAACCGGCAACGGCCACCTGCGCTAAGCGGGCGGGGTGGGGCGCGCCGCCCGGATCGCGGCCAGCGTGGCGTGCACATCGAACTGGTGACCGTCGTCGCTCTCCCAACCGCCGTCGCTGCGCTGGGTCTCGGTCAACCGGCGCAGAGCCCGCACCATGATCCAGTCCTGCGGGTCGACACCGGCGCGGCGCAGCGTGGCCGCCAGCCACGCCACGTCCCCCGGGGACATCTTCGGCATCCGCTCGGCGAGCACCACCTGGATCCGCGCCGACTCCTGGAACATCTCCTGCCGGTGCAGCACGGCCGCGCTCAGCCAGCCAGCGGCGAGGAACGACGGCCAGCTACCGTCCGGGCGCAGCCGCCCGGCGAGCGAGTGGGCCGCCGCCTGCACCACCCCGGCGTACGCCCCACCGACGCGATGGTCGAGCGGACCCGAGGCCCGAGCGTCCAGGCCGGCGACGGTTAGCCAGAAAGCGGCGTTGGCCGACACGAGGAACGCCGCCTCCGGGTCGCCGGGCCGGGCCCACTCCGGTGCCGACTCGGCGAGCGACGCGTCCTCTTCCCAACCGCCGTCGGCCTGCTGCCGGGACGCCAGCCAGTCCAGTGCGCGGCGTGCGGCGGGACGGCCGAGCGCGCCCAGGTCGTCCAGCTCGACGAGCCGGAAGCAGGTGGCGTCGATCGAGGCGACCTCGCCGCCCCAGGTGGCCGGCCAACCGCCGTCGGGTGACTGGCCGACCTCGGCCGTCTCCAGCAACTCCGCGGGCACGGGGGTGCCGTTGCGGAGCCAGGAGAGGCGGGCGCGTTCCACCGCATCCCCATGCGCCACGACGAACCCGATCGCGGCTTCCAAGTCGACCACGGCGGAGACGCTACCTGCGCAGACGCGATGCCGCCTCGGAGAATCGGCCAGCCCGCAATGGCTGCGTCGCTCCGGCCGGAGGGCCGCTCGGCGTGATCTGCGTCGATTCGCCGGGGCGGCCCGCGTGGGCCACCCCGGCGCGATCGCTCAGTACGCGGGCAGCGACGGGTCGATCTGCTTGATCCAGGAGAGCACGCCGCCCTGCACGTGCACGGCGTCCTTGAATCCGGCCGCCTTGAGCGCGGCGAGCGCCTCCGCCGAGCGGACGCCGGACTTGCAGTGCAGCACGATCTGCCGGTCCTGCGGCAGCTTCGCGAGGGCCTCGCCGGAGATGATGTCGCCCTTGGGGATCAGGGTGGCGCCGGGGATCTGGACGATCTCGTACTCGGCCGGCTCGCGCACGTCGACGAGGAAGATGTCCTTGCCGGCGTCCTGCCACTCCTTGAGCTCAAGGGCGGTGATGGTCGAGTCGAGCGTCGCCTCCTGGGCCTCCTCGGAGACCGCGCCGCAGAAGTCCTCGTAGTCTTCCAGCAGGTCGGTGACCGTCGGGTTGTCGCCGCAGAGCGCGCAGTTCGGGTCCTTGCGGACCTTGATCTTGCGGTATTCCATCTCCAGGGCGTCGTAGACCATCAGGCGGCCGACCAGCGGCTCCCCGATGCCGGTGAGCAGCTTGATCGCCTCGTTCACCTGGATCGAGCCGATCGACGCGCAGAGCACCCCGAGCACGCCGCCCTCGGCGCAGGAGGGGACCATGCCGGGCGGCGGCGGCTCCGGGTAGAGGCAGCGGTAGCAGGGGCCGTGCTCGGCCCAGAACACCGACGCCTGGCCGTCGAAGCGGTAGATCGAGCCCCAGACGTACGGCTTGCCTAGCAGCACCGCCGCGTCGTTGACCATGTAGCGGGTGGCGAAGTTGTCGGTGCCGTCGACGATCAGGTCGTACTGGGCGAAGATCTCGCGGACGTTCTCCCGGTCCAGCGCGGTGTTGTGGATCTCCACGTTGACCAGGGGGTTGATCTCGCGGATCGACGCGGCGGCGGACTCGGCCTTGGACCGGCCGATGTCGGACACGCCGTGGATGATCTGGCGCTGGAGGTTGGACTCGTCGACGGTGTCGAAGTCGATGATGCCGAGCGTGCCGACCCCGGCCGCGGCGAGGTACATCAGGGCTGGCGACCCGAGGCCACCGGCGCCGACACAGAGCACCCGGGCGTTCTTCAGCCGCTTCTGGCCGGTCACCCCGACGTCCGGAATGATCAGGTGACGTGAGTAGCGGCGGATCTCGTCTACGGTCAGCTCGGCGGCGGGCTCGACGAGCGGGGGCAACGACACGGTGGACTCCCCGGGATCGGCGGTGTGAACCGCGCCATTGTTGCTCGCGGGAGCCCCGCTCGGCCATGAGGGATGACACGTGGTCCGGTATGCGGGAGCGGGAATAACCGACGACCCGGCCGATCAGGGGACGATGTCCCCCGCGTAGCGACGGCCGTCGAGGTAGGGCCAGGCGTTGGCGACGCAGCCATGCAGGCCGTACGTCTGCTGCTGCATCACCGGGGCGGGCTCCCCCGGGTCGGGGCACGCCTCGTGTTCCTCGCCGAACTCGTGGCCCACCTCGTGGTTGATGACGTAGGTCCGGTAGGTGTCCAGCGGAGCGCCGTAGTCGGGGACCGCCTCCATCCAGCGGGCCAGGTTGATGATGACCTGACCGGGCAGGCGACAGGAGGTGTAGCGCTCGGTGGTCAACCCGCCCTCGGCGCACATCCGCTCGGACGTGACCGGGGTGGCCAGGTAGATGGTGAAGTCGGCGGCACCGGCGTCGGCCACCCGTTGCACCCGCAGCTCATCTGACGCGATCCAACTGCGCGGGTCGGCCAACACCTCGTCCACCCTGGCGGCGAACACGTCGGGGTCCTGGCCGGCGCCGCGTTCGACGACGACCCGGTAACGGCGCAGTGGCCCGTCCGTGCCGTGCACGGGTGTCTCGCCGTCGGCCGCGGTGAAGCGTCCCGCGCCGACCGACGGGTAGGTGCTGGGCGCCGGGTGCGCGGCCACCCCACCGCCGTGGCCCATTCCGCCCTGGGTGGCGGCCGGCGGCTCGTCCGGCGGCTCGCCGCCCCGGCTCACCGTCACGCCGATGGCGGCGGCGAGCACGAGTAGGCCGAGCAGCATGCTGCGGCGACGACGCCTGTGCATCCGAACGAGCGCGGGACGCACACCCCGGAAGGCCGACCGGGGGCCGGGCGGCCGGGGCGGGCCGTAAGGGGACGACGGCGTCATGACATCAAGCGTGCCAGATTATTCGGGCATTTCTCCATTTTTATCGCTATTGCCGCAAGACGCCTGATGGAGGGGTCAATGATCGGCGTGTCGAGCCGATCGGCTCAGAGGGCGGGGCCGGCGTAACGACGCCCGCCGACGTACGGCCACGGGTTGACCCGGCACCCGTCGAGGAAGAGCGTCTGCTGCATCATCACCGGCGCCGGCCGGCCCGCACCGGGGCAGCGCTCATGCCGATGCCCGAGCTGGTGACCCACCTCGTGATTGACCACGTACGTCCGGTAGACCGACAACGGCACACCGGCCGAGACGAAGTGCGGCACCGACAACCGCCACCGATCCAGGTTGATGATCACCTTGCCGGGCGCCCGACAGGACGTGTACGGCCGGCCACCCACCCGAATGTCCACCCCACCCTCGGCGCACATCCGACCCGCCGTGCGGGCGGTGGCCAGGTAGACGGTGAAATCGCGAGGCGCGGCCCCGGGCACCTGCTGCAGCCGCAGCCGGCCGCTGTCGACCCAACTGCCCGGCCCGGCGAGCGCCGTCTGAACCGCCTGGGCGAACTCGGCGGCGTCCTCGTCACTGCCCGACTCCACAGCGACCCGGTAACGCCGCAGCTCACCCGCCCGACCCAGCACCGGGCCGGAGCGAGCGTCATAGCCGAACCTGCCCGTGCCGGCGCTCGGAACCGCGCCGGGCACCCGCAACAGCGGGGGCGGACTGGACGGGACCACGTCGGAGGGCGAGGGGTCGGCCGACGGCGGCAGCGGCCCGGCGACCAGCGGCGGCGGCGCGCCGATCTGCTCCACAGCCAACCGGTCGGCGGCGGGGTGCCCACCCTGCCCCTCGGCGATCACGGTCACCGCCGCGCCGACGGCCACCACCACCGCCACCAGTTGGGCGAGCAGCGCGAGACGGCGCCGACGGCGAACAGGATGGCGTGCTGAGCTGGGCATCCAGGTCAGCCTGCCAGATCAGACCGCCCCGCGGCGTCCTCCGTTTCGGCGAGTAGGCCGACCACCGCGCGGGCAACCAGCCGGGGAACCTCCAACTGCGCCACATGGCCGACACCGTCGAGCATCATCAATCGGCTGTCCGGAATGACCCGGGCGGTCTGCGGCGCGACCCGCACGTCGACCAGGCGGTCCTGAAGACCGCCCACCACCAGGGTCGGAGCGCGTACCGCCCCGGCGAGGCGCCACAGTGACCCCGGACCCGGCAGGTACGCCCGCAGGAAGCTGGACACCAGCCCCCGGAACGTCCGGACGTACGCGGCGGCGTAGTGCTCGGCCTCGTACCGCACCCGGATCTCCTCCAGCGCCTCGGCCCGGCGCTGATCGCAGATCCGGCTGAGGTCGGCGACGCACGCCTCCAACACCTGCTGGGCCATCACCTCCGGAGCGAGCTGCGTGAGGTGCCGGGCGACCAGCCGTTCACCGCCGGGAATGGCGAGCACCGGCAGCATCCGCCCCTGCAACGAGCGCCGGAAATCCAGGAACGGCAGCGCCGGGGAGATCAGCGTGAGGGTTCGGACCAGGTCCGGCCGGAGCCCGGCGACCTGCACCGCGACCGCGCCGCCCAGCGAGTTGCCGAACAGGTGCACCGGACCCCGACCGGAATGCTCGATCCAGCGGACGACCAGATCCGCGAAGGCCGGAATCGTGTAGCGCGAGCCCGGCTCGCTCCGGCCGAAGCCGGGCAGGTCGATGGCCTGACCGTCCAAGCGGTCGGCGAGCAGCCCGGCCAGGTCCGTCCAGTTCTGCGACGACCCGCCCAGCCCGTGCACGTACAGCGCCGGCTCCGCGCCGGCGGCGGTCGCCGGGGTGTCCCGCACGTACGTGACCCGGCCGTCGAGGCGGACCTCCCGACCGGGCCACGGTGGCGGGACGCGGTGGTCGGGGAGCAGGTGGTCCGGCCAGAGGGTGGCGCGTCTCATTGCTCCAGTCTGCCTTGGACCACTCAGGACAGCAGCGCCTCCAGCCGGCGGTTGACCGCCGCCAGCGTCGCCCGGACCACCGCCTGACGCGGATCACCCGCGACCAGGGCCGACCCGGCGAGCTGCTCGACCCAGCCCTCACAGACCAGCAGCGCCACCACTGTGGCCACTTCGCAGTTGCCGAACGGCACCACCGCCGCATGTTCGACGAAGCAGCGCCCCCGCTCGGCGTTCTCGGCGCCGCGCAGCAACTCGTCCACCGCGGCGGCCGCCGCCACCGCGCAGAGCCGCAGCACGTAACCGTCCACCGCCGGCCCGGTGGCGTACCCGGAGGCGCTGTCCTCCCCGGCCAGCAGCCGGACCTCCACGTTCGCGTCCAGGCCGAAGGTGCTGACCTGCACGTGGTCGATCACCACCCGGGGCCCCGGCTCGCCGCCGGTCTCCAGCGGCCGGGACGGCGCCGACTCCGTCGTGGTCACCTGACCACCCGAGTACGACGTGCCCAGCGTCGCCGGGCTACCTGTCGCGGCGCCGGCCGGCGCGGCCGGCGCGGCCGAGACCGACCCGGGTTCCTCCACGGTGGCGCGACCCCGGTGCGGAGCGTTCGACCGGCGGCGGCGCGTCGGGTCCGTGCCGGTCCGCTGCTCCGGGCCCGCCGGCGCGGCCTCGACCCGACCGGCGGGCGGACGGACGACCGTCGGCGATTCGGCCGCCCGAACCTCGCCGGGATCGCGCGAAGCCGCGTTTCGAGTCTCCGGGGTACGCCGCTCGGCGGGCTCGGCCGCGCGACGGCGAACCGGCGGAGGTGGCGTGGTGGGCAGGCCGGGCACGTTCTGCGGGGCCGCGGCCAGCCCCATCCGCTCCTGCAGAAGCCGGGCGACCTGCCGGCTCACCTCGGCCGGGTCGGCGCCGTCGGCCAGGTCCAGTCGCAGGCTGTGCGCCCCGGCCGGCGTACGTCGCAGGGCCGCGTCGCGGACACCTGCCACCTCCCGGACGGCGTCCAGGATGGCGTTGACGTCGAACCCCTCGGGGCGTTCCCGCAGTGGAGCTGGTTCGTCGTCCCGACGCAGGTGGGTGGCGATGCGGGCGAATTCCGGGGTTTCGGCGGGTGGCTCCACGGCTGGCGGCTCCGGCACGACGGGCACGTCCGGTTCCGCGGGGACGCGCTGCGGCAGCACCACCGCGCTCGGGGACGACTGCTGCCCGTCGCCGGGCGGCGACGTCAGGTCGGGTGCGGATCGGCGCGCCGCGTAGGGAGAGGCGGACGCCGGTGCGGGCTGATCGCGGCGGCCGGGACCCTTCACGGCGGCGGGCGGGACCGCTGCGATGGAGGGCGGGGTGGCGTCAGTCGACGGCGGGTCGTTGGCCGGCACGGCCGGTTGCTGCGACTTGACGGGCGACGGACCGGGCTCGGGTGTCGCCGGCCGGAGCCGGAACGGTGCGGTCGGCCGGATCTCGGGCCGGGACTGGCCGGGCGTCTCGCCACCGTCGCCCCCACCGGTGCTGGCCGATCGACTGGTCGGCCAGGACGGTCGCTCGACCGGGGTCGCGGGGAGCCTGCCCTCGGACCAGTCCGGCCGCTCGGCCCGGGAACTGCTCGCCGTCGGCGAACCGCTGGTCCAGGACGAACGCTCCGCCACCAGCGGCGGGCCCGCCGGAGCCGGCGGCGCGTCGGTCAGCGTGGGAGGTGGCCCGGCTGGCGCCGGAGGCGGTCCGGCGGGTGCCGGAGGTGACGGCTCGGCCACCGCGGGCGGGTCGGCAGGTGACGGACTGGAGGCCCAGGAGGGCCGCGTCGGCGAGGCGCTGGCCGGTATCGGATCGGCCCCGCCGGCCCAGGACGGCCGCGCGGATGGCGCGCTGGTCGCGGGCGGTTCGGACCCGCCGGCCCAGGACGGTCGTACCGGGGGCACGCTTGTCGCTGCCTCGGACCCGCCGGCCCAGGACGGCCGTGCCGGCGGCACGCTTGTCGGCGTCGGATCGGACCCCCCGGCCCAGGACGGCAGCGCCGGTGGCGCGCTCATGGGGTCGGGGTCGGCCCCGCCAGCCCAGGACGGCCGCACCGGCGGCACGCTTGTCGGCGCCGGATCGGACCCCCCGGCCCAGGACGGCAGCGCCGGTGACGCGCTCGTGGGGTCGGGTTCGGCCCCGCCAGCCCAGGACGGACGGTCGGCCCGGGGTCCGCCGGTCGCCCCAGACCCCGCCCAGGACGGACGGTCGGCGGGTGGCGCGCTGGTCGGTTCCGCTGGGCGCTCCGGCGCGGTCTCGGATTCGCCCCGGCCGGGTTCGTACGCACGGGGCTGATCGGCGCGCACCGGCTCGTACGGGCGAGGCACCTCGGCGCGCACCGGCTCGTACGGCTGGTTGGGCTCGGCGACCCAGCCCGGCGCCGACTCGTCAGGTGCTGCCGGGCTGACCGGCTCGTCGTCCTGGCGGGACCAGGGCGGGGCCCACCCGCCGCCCCAACTCGGACGGTTCCAGCTCGGGCCCGACCAGTCGGGCTCGATGGCCGACGACTCCCCGGCGCGGTGTGTCTCAGCGGGCCGGGGACTCTCGGCTGCGCGACCGGGCTCGCCCTCGTCGGAGTGCCCGGCCGGGCCCGGGGTGCGTCCAGAGGTCGCCGCGTGTTCCGGTGCGAGCGGCTCTCGCCAGTCGCGTGGCGCTGTCGGATGCTCGTCGGCGGCCAACCGCTCGCCGGTCGGCGCGTGGAAGCCGGGCGGCACCTCGAAACCCGAGGCGGCGGTGCCGACGGGCGGCACCTGGACGGCCGGTGGGGCCGAGGTGGGCAACCCTGGCTCGGCCCAGCGGGCACGGTGCGCGGCAGCCGGATCGACGGTGGAGTGTGGGGCGGGGCCCGTGTCGGGCTTGGCGGCACCCTGTTCCGTTGGCGGTGCGGGACGTTGGGCGGGCACCACGAGCCGGTCGCTGGCCGCCCCGGGGCGACCCTCGGCGGGCAGCCCGGGTGGGGCGCTCACCGGTGTGGGGCGTCCCGCCTGCGGTTCGAGACCGGGGTGCTGGACGCCGTTGACGTCGTCCGAGGGGTGCGCGCCGTTGACGCGGTGGCCGTTGGTGCGGGCCGGCGGCTCCGGATCGCCCGACCGCCCGACCAGCGGCGATGGCAGGTCGCCGTGTCGTGTCGAGGAGGTCCGCCAGCCCGACGCGGGGTCGGGCTGCCAGCGAGGCGCCTCGTCCCGGGCGTCCTCGCGGTCGGTGGCTCGGGGCCACCCCCCCGCCGGAGGCGCCCACCCGCTGACGGAACGGCTCGGGTCGTCGTGCTGACCCGCTCCGTCACCGTGATCTCCCGGGGTGGCGGCTCCGGGTTGCCCTGTTTCACTCACCGCGCGCTCCTTGGTCGCCCCCGCTGAGGCTACCGTGTGCCGAGAGTGGCGATAAGTTACAGCGGCGGGCCATTTCCACGACCGAGGTCACGGGCCTCGCCCGGTCTGGGGGGAAAATGCCGGCTCGTACTGAGAACTCGGAGGATCCCATGACCGCTGCGGGGAACGGTGCACAGACCGCTGGCCGGCCAACCCGCCTGCCCCGCTCCGCGCGTCGTAAGCAGCTTCTCGCTGCGGCGCAGGAGGTGTTCGTCGCGCAGGGCTACCACGCCGCCGCGATGGACGACATCGCCGAGCGGGCCGGGGTGTCGAAGCCGGTGCTCTACCAACACTTTCCCGGAAAGATGGATCTCTACCTGGCGCTTCTCGACACGCACTGTGACGCCATCGTCGCTCAGGTGCAAGATGCGATGCGCGGCACCAGCGACAACAAGGAGCGGGTCGGCGCGTCGGTACGGGCGTACTTCGACTTCGTCGACCACGAGAGCGAGGCGTTCCGTCTCGTCTTCGAGTCGGATCTGCGCAACGACCCGGCGGTACGGCAGCGGGTGGAGCGGGTCGAGCAGGGCTGCATCGCGGCGATCACCGACACCATCATCTCCGACACCGGTGTGAGCCGGGCACACGCCGAATTGCTCGCCTCCGGGCTGGTCGGCGCGGCGGAGACGGCCGCACAGTTCTGGCTGGCCGGTGGCCGGCAGGTGCCGAAGGCCGAGGCCGAGGCGTTGGTGGCCGCGCTGTCCTGGCGGGGCATCGCGAGCTTCCCGCTGCAAGGTGAGTCAGCCTGACCGCCGACCCCGTGATCGGATAGCCTTCGCCTGGCGGTTCTTTCGCCCCAGTTGAGGAGGCACAGTGGAGGTCAAGATCGGCGTGCAGTACGCGCCGCGCGAGCTGGTAGTGGACAGCGCGCAGTCGCCGGCCGAGATCGAGCAGATCGTGACCGACGCCTTCGCCGGCAACGGCGGCACGCTCTCCCTGACCGACGAGAAGGGCCGGCGGGTCATCGTTCCGATCGAGAAGGTCGCCTACGTCGAGATCGCCGAGGCGTCGTCCCGGGCGGTCGGGTTCACCGTCCGCTGACCGGTCCGGCCATCGCGGCAGGTCGGCACTCGGCCCACCTGCCGCAGGCCGGCACCGGCCCCGACCAGCCGGGCGGTCAGTTGTTCAGCCCAGCGGCGGCCATCCGCGCGGTGTGCGCGGTGGTGAGCCTGCCGAACAACCCAGGCACGTCGATCCGGCCGTCCCGCGCGATCAGCGCGGTGAGTGTGGCCCGCTCGGCGGCGACGCGCCCGGCCTGCGACAACGCCTCTCCGACCAGCCGCCGGGCCCACATCGAGAGTCGGGAAGCCACCCGGGGGTCGTCGGCGACGGCCACCCGGATCTCCGCCGCGGCGAAGTCCGCGTACCGGGAGTCGTGCAGGACGTCCAGCACCAGCGCCCGGTCCGGTTCCTCCAGCGCGTCGGCGATCTCGCGAACGAAGTCGTCGGTGATCGCGTCGCCGACGTACGCCTTGGTGACCACTTCCGCCCAGTCCCGTGGCTCGGTCGAGTCGTGGTACGCCTGCACCGGTTCGACATAGGGCGCCATCGCATCCTCCGGTGATACGCCCAGCGCGGCGAGCCGGTCGGCGAGGCGCCGATAGTTGGCGATCTCGGCTGCGGCCATCTCGCTCAGCGCGGCACGCCGGCGCAGGTCGGGAGCGAGTCGGGCGTCGCCGGCCATCCGCTCGAAGGCGAGCAGCTCACCGAAGGCGACGAGACCCAAGAGGTCAGCGACGGCGAAAGCAGACACGAGCGGCAGGCTACCGCGTGCCGGGCTGCGCCTGCGGTCCCGCGCGGTGCCGCGCCGCCTCTGGTCGATCAAGGAGTGATGGTGCCTGCCTTGTCGCGCTCTGCGAACTTCGTGCCCCAGCACAACCCCATGGTCGACGCGGACGGGTGCAGGGCGGGCGCGGCGAGTGTGGCGTAGGTCACATTTACTTGCCCCGCGTGGCTGGTGGCCGATTGGGAATCGGGACGGGGGTGTGCCTGTTCAGGTAACATGGAGCAGTTGCCGTGGGCGCCGATCTGATCGAAGCTCAGCCCGCGGCGCGCGTGCGGCCCGGTCCGGCTCGGCAATCTGCCGCCGACCGTGTGGCCCGCGTCATACCGAACGCGCCCTGAGGACATGACGGGCGCACCCACGAGAGGGCACCCCCACATCCACATGAGCGACCTGACTCAAGATTTGCTGGACGGCCAGGAACTGGCCCCCACCGCCCCGGTTCGACCGGAGGCCCCCACGTTCGCCGAACTCGGCGCCCGCGCCGAGACCGTCGAGGCCCTGGCCTCGGCCGGCATCACCCGCGCGTTCGCCATCCAGGAATACGCGATCCCGATCGCGCTGCGCGGCGTCGACCTGATCGGTCAGGCGCCCACCGGCACCGGCAAGACCCTCGGCTTCGGCGTTCCGCTGCTCGACCGGGTCTTCGCCCCGGGCGAGGGCAGCGACGGCGTCCCCCAGGCGCTGGTCGTCGTTCCCACCCGTGAGCTGGGCATCCAGGTCGCCAAGGATCTGGCCGCCGCCGGCCGGACGCGTGGTGTCCGGGTGCTGCCGATCTACGGTGGCGTGGCGTACGAGCCGCAGATCGACGCGCTGCGCAAGGGCGTCGAGATCCTGGTCGGCACCCCTGGTCGACTGATGGACCTGCAGAAGCAGAAGCACCTCCGTCTGGACCGGGTGCACGCACTCGTCCTCGACGAGGCCGACCGGATGCTCGACCTGGGCTTCCTCGACGACGTCGAGAAGATCCTGGCGATGCTTCCGGAAGACCGGCAGACGATGCTCTTCTCGGCCACCATGCCGGACCCGATCGTCACCCTGTCGCGGCGCTTCCTGCGTCAGCCGATGACGATCCACGCCGGGCACACCGCCGAGACCGGCCCGTCGCCGCAGACCCAGCAGCTGGTCTACCGCACCCACTCGATGAACAAGGTCGAGGTGGTGGCGCGCATCCTCCAGGCGGAGGGACGTGGGCTGACCATGATCTTCACGCGTACCAAGCGGGCCGCCGACCGGGTCGCCGAGGATCTCGACTTCCGCGGGTTCGCGGTCGCCGCGGTGCACGGTGACCTTGGCCAGGGTGCCCGCGAGCGGGCCCTGCGAGCCTTCCGGGCCGGCAAGATCGACATCCTGGTCGCCACCGACGTGGCGGCTCGTGGGCTGGACGTCACGGGCGTCACCCACGTCATCAACTACGACTGCCCGGAAGACCAGGACACCTACACCCACCGGATCGGTCGTACCGGCCGGGCCGGCGCGACGGGTGTCGCGGTGACCTTCGTCGACTGGGACGACATGCCGCGCTGGCGGATCATCGACAAGACCCTCGGTCTGGACATGCCGGAGCCGCCGGAGACGTACCACACGTCGCCGCACCTCTACACCGACCTGCACATCCCGACCGACGTCAGCGGCACCCTGCCGACGGCCGAGCGCACCCGGGCCGGGCTGTCCGCCGAGATCGAAGAGGATCTGGGTGGGACGACCCGCTCCCGTCGGGGCGACAGCGGTGGTCGGGGTCCCCGACGCGGTGAGAGCCGTGGCGAGGGTCGCGGTGAGAGCCGTGGCGAGGGTCGCGGCGAGCGCCGTGGTCGGGGCGATGGCCGCCGTGACCGCTCCGACGCCGGCACGCCGGCCGTCGCCGAGGCACCCGTGACCGACGCCGCCGACACCGCCGACGACAGCAGCCGTACCCCCCGCCGCCGGCGTCGCCGCCGGGCCGGCGAGGTGGTCGCGGCCGAGGCGACCGCAGTGATCTCCGCCGACGCCGGCCCCGCCGAGCCGGCCACCGCGTCCGACGGCGAGGCGTCCAAGCCGCGCCGCCGCCGGCGCCGTCGTGGTGGCGGTTCCGGCGCGGGTACGCCGGCCGAGGCGACCGCCGACTGACCACCAGCCACACCTGACATCCCCCGCACCGCCTCGCGCGGTGCGGGGGATGTTCCCGTCCTCCCACCCACCTGCCGAAGATGGAACGATGCCGCAACCACTGGATGCCGCCCTGACCGAGGTTCGGGCGCTGCTGCTCGACCCCGCGCTGACCCGGGCGGTCGCCGCCGGACGCCGCCGCGGGCGCCGCCCCACAGTCGAGCGGGCCGAACTGCGGCCGGTGACGCTCAAGGCCGGGCCCCGGATGCAGATCACCACGTCCGACGGCGCCCGCCCGTACACCCGCAACATCGTCCCTGGTCCGGAGGCCGCCGCGGCGGTCGACGAATTGTTGGCCGAGCCGTTCGGCAACTGGCACGTCGAGACGGCCGCCGCGACGCTCCAGCTGCGGGTGACCAAGTCCGGCGAAGCGCAGGTGCACCGGGCCGCGGCGTCCCGACCGGCGGCGACGCCTGCCGGAAATGACCGGACGAAGGAATACCTGCTCGATCCCGGTGACCCGATCTTCGCCGAGATCGGCGGCTCGGCCGCCAAGCGTCGCCAGGTGGACGCGTTCCTGCGTGCCCTGGCCGCGACCCTGCCCGACGACCTGACCGGTTCGCTACGGGTGGTCGACCTGGGCTGTGGCAACGCCTACCTGACGTTCGCCGCGTACCGCTATCTGACGAGCCGAGGGCTCGACGTCCAGTTGATCGGCGTGGACGTCCGGGAGGACCAGCGGCGGCGCAACACCGAGCTGGCGCAGCGGCTGGGTTGGGCCGACCAGATCAGCTTCGTGGCCGGGACGATCGCCGACGCAGTCGTCGACCCCGCCCCCGACCTGGTGTTGGCGCTGCACGCCTGCGACACCGCCACCGACGAGGCGCTGGCCCGCGCGGTGCGCTGGGAGGCCCGCTGGGTGCTGGCGGCGCCGTGTTGCCACCACGATCTGGCGAAGCAGCTCCGCGCCCACCCCGCCCCGGGCCCCTACGAGCTGCTGACCCGACAGGGCATCCTGCGCGAGCGCTTCGCCGACGTGCTCACCGACGCACTGCGCGCCGGGCTGCTGCGGGTGCACGGGTACCGGACCGAGGTGGTGGAGTTCGTGGACTCACAGCACACGCCACGTAACCTGCTGATCCGCGCACGTCGTACCGGCGCTGAGGCGACCGAGCCGCAGCGCGCGGAGTACCGCGAACTCGTGGACCAGTGGCAGGTCACCCCCCGGCTGGAGGCCCTGCTGGCCGCCGGAGAGACGCCCGGCGCCTAGCCCTGGGTGCCCTAGCGCCGGCGGTCTCGACCACCGTTGCGCTCGCTGGCGCCGAAGTCGAGGACGGACACCCGATCGGCACCGGGACGCTGGGCGGGCCACTCACCGTCGCCGGGGGCGATCGGGAACGGTACGACCTTGCCACCGTTCTCGGCGTTGCCGGCTGCCGCGAAGGCGTTCCAGGAGATGTCCACCAGCAGCTTCTTCACCTCGGCGTGCCGGATGGCGGCGTTGTGTTGCAACGCCATCCGGGCACCGAGCAGGACCGCGACCACCGTGGTGGTGATGGTGCCGGTGGCGGCCAGCACGTGGAGACCGCTCGCGGAGTCGGTGCGGAGCACCAGGACCAGCAACCAGATCCAGAACGCGGCGGCGAAGACGCCGGCCTTGGCGACGAAGAAGAGGCTCACCGCACCGGGCTGGTACGGCTGGGGGCGGCTCGATTCGGCCATGGTGCTCCTCGGCGGTGGTCCGGTCGGGCGCGGCAGGCGAGACGCCATGTCGGGACGGGCACCGAGCCTAATCGAAGAACGACGATGATCGCCCGATGCAATTTTCGTTCTGCACACACGCTTCCAGAGAAAAGTCTCGTCCACGGGACAGTTTGTGCGGTCAGTCAATTGTTTCCGGCTCCGGGAGTACTACCCTCGGAAGGCGCATCGTCCCGGTGCTCCGGCAGGAGGGGAAGACACACAGGGATGGGATCAGCCGACGTATCACCGCAGATGGCCTTCGCCCGCTTCGTCCGGCGCGCCATCGATGACGCTCGCGACGAACGTGGCTGGACCGTGACTGATCTTGCCTCACACACGGGCGTTGGTCGCTCCACCGTTTTCCGCTGGCTGGCCGGTGACTGGCAGGATTATCCCGAGTTGGCCAAGGTGCGCGGCTTTTGCGCCGCACTGGATCTGCCGGTAGCCGCCGCGTTCCGCGCGCTCGGGTTGCCCGACGCCGGCCCCACACCCCGTCGACGCCACGACGACGGCCCCGTCGAGGCCGACGTCCGGGCCATCCTGGACCGGCTGGCCGACCCTGCGGTCCCCGCCGAGGAGAAGCACCACATCCGCGACCTCCTCCGCTACCTGGCCCGCCGCCCCATCCGCCGAGCCGGCTAAACCCACCCCACCCCACCCACCACCCCTCCCACCCCCGCGGCGCAGGGGGGCTAGGGGACGGTGAGGGTGAACTCGGCGGTTCGGACTTCGGCGTTCACCTGGAAGTCGAGGTAGAGGCGGTAGCGGCCTGGGCCGGGGGTGGTCAACCAGAACTTGATCTGACCGTCCACCAGCTCGGTCTCCGGGTGCACGTGCAAATAGCCGAGGTCGCCCTCGCGCAACGCCACCAGGTGCCCGTACGCCCCGAGGTACCGCTCCAGCGGGGCCGCGCCGCCAGCGCCGTCGACCCGGAAGGTCAGGGGCACTGCCGCCCCGGTCTGCGGTGTGCCCTGGTAGCCGACGGTGAAGCCGTCCACGGTCGTCGAGGTGGCCGGCCCCGGCAGTGGACGGGGCTGGTAGTCGCCGGGCGCCACCAGGTCCGTGCCGAGGGTCACCGCGGTCTGCGCGCCGGTGTCGGCGACGACTGTGAAGTCGGCGTACGCGCGCCAGAGGCCGGGTTGCGCGAGGGTCAACGGCACCGACCAGGTGCCGTCCGCCGCCATGGTCGGGTGCAGGTGCTGGTAACCGGTCAGGTCCCGTCGGACGACGATGAGGTGCATCGGCTTGTCGTGCACGATGGCGAACCGGGTGACCGGCCGGCGCTGCGCGTCGCGCACCTGGAAGCGGAACTGACCGGGGCGACCCGCCGCGAACTCGGTGGCCAGGGGGGCCAGGGTCAACCCGGCCGAGCTGACCGCCAGACCGCCCGGCTCGGTGGCCGCGCCCTGATCGACGCCCGTGGCGGAGCCGTGGTTGTGCGGGGCGACGCCGGGCGGATCGGTGTGCTCGGCGGCCAGCGAGGGGCTGCCGGTGGCGGCACCGTTGACGTTCATCCGGCCGAGACCGAAGCCGAGCAGCACCGCCAGCACCAGCCCACCGACCACCAGCGCCAGCCGGAGAGTGCTGCGGTCCGGCCCGGCGGAGACGTCATCAGACACTGCCGACGCCCAACGCCTGGGCTGCGGCGTTCAGGTCCGTGCCTGCGTGTGCGCGGCGGACGGGCTGCTGGTCGGTCATGCCGCCCACGGTACCGCCGCGTCCGGCCGCGTCCGGCCGACGCCCGGACAGCGTGGCGACGGTCGCACTGGACGCCGCCCGGGAACTTTCCCACCCGACCGCCGCAGACCGTGCCGCAGCGCCAGGCAGCACCCCGACCCGGCCACGGACACCGACGCGGACCGAGCAACGCCCCGCCCGAGCACCGACGACGGCCGCGGACCGAGCAACACCCCGCCCGAGCACCGACGACGGCACGGACCCGAGCAACGACGACGGCCGCGGACCCGAGCAGCGC
This sequence comes from Micromonospora ureilytica, assembly GCF_015751765.1. Classification (NCBI taxonomy): domain Bacteria; kingdom Bacillati; phylum Actinomycetota; class Actinomycetes; order Micromonosporales; family Micromonosporaceae; genus Micromonospora; species Micromonospora ureilytica. The sequence continues at coordinate 6,223,571 of NZ_JADOTX010000001.1, read as the reverse complement.
CGAGGACCGGCGCGAACGCTGCGCGTCAGCCGGCCACGGCGAGGGCGAGCGGGAGCACGCCGGTCGCCCCGGCCCGGCGCAGCGCCCGGGTCACCAACGTCATCGTCCAGCCCGAGTCGATGAGGTCGTCGACGAGCAGCACCGGCCCGTCCAGCCCGGCCAACGCGTCGGCCAGGTCGGTCGGCACGGTGAAGGCGTCGTGCAGCGCGCGTACCCGTTGGGCGCTGTTGCCGCGCGGCCCGCCTGGGCCGCCGGGGCCGGCAACGGTGACCTCGCCGAGCAGCGGCAGCCGGCCCACGGTGGCGATCCGCTCGGCGAGCGACCCGAGCAGCCGGGGCCGCCGCCGGGAACCGACAGCGACCACCGCCACCGGCCGGCGGGGCCACGGGTCGTCGCCGTGCGCCCACGCCTTCAGCACCTCCACGACCGCACCGGCGACGTCGTCGGGCAGCGGCGCGTCCGGCGCTTCCGGGCCGACGAGAGCACGCAGCCGGCCACCCCAACCCAGGTCGGAGAGGCGCCCGACGGCCCGGCCGGGCAGCGCCTGGTCCGCGGGGGCGATCCGGCCCTTGAGGGGTACGCCGACAGCGTCGAGCCCGGTCGGCCAGAGCTTCTTCGGCGCGATCTCCACGCCGGGTCGGCCCAGGAAGGTCTGCGCGGCGGCGTGCGCGGCCGTCGACACGTCGGCGGCGAAGAGGGGCTCGGCGCACGTGTCGCACCGGCCGCAGTCGGTCGCGCCGGTGTCGTCCAGGCGTTCCCGTAGATACCGCATCCGGCAGTCGGACGTGGTCGCGTACTCCCGCATGGCCTGTTGCTCGACGGTGCGCGCCTCGGCGACGCGGCGCAACCGGGCCTCGTCGTAGACCCACGGCTCGCCGGTGGCGAGCCAACCACCGCGCACCCGGCGGACCGCGCCGTCCACGTCGAGCACCTTGAGCATCAGCTCCAACCGGGCCCGCCGCAGGTCGACGAGGGGTTCGAGGGCCTGGGTGGAGAGCGGACGGTCGGTGTGCAGGGCGGCCAGCACGGCCCGGACCTGCTGCTCCGGTGGGAACGCCAGCGAGGCGAAGTAGCGCCAGATCGCGGCGTCCTCGACGCCGGGCAGCAGCAGCACCTCGGCGTGCTCGACGGCGCGGCCGGCGCGGCCGACCTGCTGGTAGTACGCGATCGGCGAGGGCGGCGCGCCGAGGTGGACGACGAAGCCCAGGTCGGGCTTGTCGAAGCCCATGCCGAGGGCGCTGGTGGCGACCAACGCCTTGATCTTGTTGTCGAGCAGGTCCTGTTCGGCGGCCCGCCGGTCGGCGTCGTCGGACTGCCCGCTGTACGAGGCGACCGGGTAGCCCCGGGAGCGCAGGAACTCGGCGGTCTCCCCCGCTGCCGCCACGGTCAGCGTGTAGACGATGCCCGAGCCGGGCAGCTGGTCCAGGTGGTCGGCGAGCCAGGCCAGCCGGTGCGCCGGGCTGGGCAGGTCGAGCACCCCGAGGCGCAGCGACTCGCGGTCCAGGGTGCCGCGCAGGATGAGGGCGTCGCCCAACTGCTCGGCCACGTCCTGGGTGACCCGGGCGTTGGCGGTGGCGGTGGTCGCCAGCACGGGGGTGCGCTCGGGCAGCTCGGCGAGGAACGTCCGCAGCCGCCGGTAGTCGGGCCGGAAGTCGTGCCCCCAGTCGGAGACGCAGTGCGCCTCGTCGACCACCAGCAGGCCGGTGGTGGCGGCCAACTTCGGTAGGACGCCGTCGCGGAAGTCCGGGTTGTTGAGCCGTTCCGGGCTGATCAGCAGCACGTCCACCGCGCCGGTCTGGATCTCGGCGGTGATCTCGTCCCACTCGTCGAGGTTCGCCGAGTTGATCGTGCGGGCCCGGATGCCGGCCCGCGCGGCCGCCTCGACCTGGTTGCGCATCAACGCGAGCAGCGGCGAGACGATGACTGTCGGCCCGGCCTGTTGGCCCTGCTCACGGTCCCGGAGCAGGGCGGTGGCCACGAAGTAGACGGCCGACTTGCCCCAACCGGTCCGCTGGACGCAGAGCACCCGCCGCCGGTCGACGACCAGCGCCTCGATGGCGCGCCACTGATCCTCGCGCAGCCGGGCATGGTCACCGGCCAGCCGGCGCAGCACCGCCTCGGCCCGCTCCCGTACCCCAGCTCGATCGTCATCCACCCGACATGTCTACCAGCGCCGTCCGTCATCCCCCTGCACAGAACCCCGTCGATCATGAAGTTGGCGACATCCGGTGCGGCGTGTCGTGGCAATAACTTCATGATCGACGGGGTGAAGGCGGGGCGGGGGTCAGCGTGGGGGGCGTAGGGAGCGGGTTAGGTGGGACAGGCGGGGGGCCAGGCTGGTTAGGCCTCCTGGGAAGAAGTAGACGGCCAGGATGAAGACCGTGCCCAGGACGAACAGCGGCTGGCTCAGCGGACGGCTCAGGATGGCCGGCAGGTTGTCCACCGCGTCGCTCGTGCCGAAGGCGGTGAGCCGGTGGTCCAGGTACATGTAGAGGACACCGCCGAGCACCGGACCCCAGCGGGTGCCCGGCCCACCGAGCACCACCATGACCAGCAGCGACAGGGTCAGCTCGGAGGACGTGATGTGCGGCGACGCGCCGCCGACGATCAGGACGTAGACCACCCCGCCCGCCGACGCCAACCCGCCGGCCAGGGTGAACGCCACCAGCTTGTAGCGGTACGGGTCCAGCCCGAGCACGCCGATCCGCCGCTCGTCGTCGCGCAGCCCGGCGAGCACCCGCCCGGTCGGCGACCCGCTCACCCGGTGCACCACGAACACCACAAGGGTCAGGTACGCCAGTGCCAACCAGTACAGGTTGACCGTGTTGGTCACCCCGACCAGCCCGGCGGGCAGCCCGGACACGTCCAGCGGCAGGCCCTCCTCGCCACCGGTGAGCCCGCCGAAGTCCCGGGCCACCAGGATCGCGCCCACCTGGGCGAACGCCAACGTGACCATGGCGAACGCGATGCCCACGGTCCGCAGCGCCACCGCGCCGAGCAGCGCCGCGAGGATGGTGCCGCCGGTGATGGTCAGCAGCGCCGCCTGCCACAACGGCAGACCGGCCCGGGTGACCAGGATGTCGGTGCCGTAGACACCCGCGGCGAAGTACAGCGCGTGCCCGAAGGAGAGCATGCCGGTCCGGCCGAAGAGCAGGTCGTACCCGGCCGCGAGCCCGCCGAAGATCAGGCAGATGGCGAGCAGTTGCAGGGTGCCGGGCGAGTTGACCGGCCCCTCGAAGATCCCCGGCAGGGAGATCGTCGAGTACGGCAGGATCGCCAGCACGGCCAGCGCGACGAGCGGCAGGAACGGGCGCACCCGGTGCCACCGCCCCCGCTGCGGGGTCAACTCGTCGGGCACCTGCGCGGGAGGCGCGTCGATCACCGTCATGCCGTTGCCACCTTTCCGGCGATGCCCTGCGGGCGCAGCAGCAGCACCACGGCCAGCAGCCCGACCACGCAGATGTCGCCGAGCCCGGACGTGCCGTAGTAGTTGACGAACTGCTGCACCAGCCCGACCACGACCGCCGCGTACGCGGAGCCGACCACCGAGCCCATCCCGCCGATCACCACCACGATGAACGCGAAGATCAGCAGTGAGCCGCCCTGCCCGGGCGAGACGGTGCCGAAGTAGACGCCGCCGAGCGCGCCGGCGAGCGCGGCGGCCGCCCCACCGATCGCGAAGACGAGGGTGAACGCCTTGCGGACGTCGATGCCCAACGCGGTGACCATCTCCCGGTTCTCCACCCCGGCCCGGATCACCAGGCCGTACCGGGTCCAGCGCAGGAACGCCAGGATCGCACCGAGCACCAGCACCGCCGCGATGATCAGCAGCAGGCCACCGTTGGGCACCTGCGCACCGAGGATCCCGGTCACCTGCCGGGTCCAGTCCGGACGCGGAAACGGTCGGGCGTCCGCACCCCAGGTGGCCTGGAGCAACGCCACCCCGGCCAGCGACAGCCCGACGGTGACCAAAACCTGCTCGATGGTGCGGGAGTACAGCGGGCGGATCAGCACCAGCTCGACCAGGATCGCGACAAGCGTGCCGGCGGCCACCCCGAAAGCGACAGCGAACACGAAGCCGAACCCGTCCGGGCCGGCGCCCGGCAGGTTGCCCGCCGCCCACCAGGTGCCGTACGCGCCCACGCCGAGGAACAGCCCGTGCGCGAAGTTGAGCACGTCGGCCAGGCCGAAGACCAGGGACAGGCCGGAGGCGACCAGGAAGTACAGCGCCGCCAGGCCCAGCCCGGTCAACGCCAACAGAATCACGGTCCCCATCAGAGCTGGTCCTTCCTCGCGACGGCGGGGCTCGCAAGCTCACTCCTCGCGCTCGGCGAGGCCCCCTCCGCCGAGCCGACCCCGAGCAGCGACTTCGTCAACGCGGTCTCCAACAGCAACTCGTGGGCGTCGCCGGTCCAGGCCACCTTGCCGGCGGCCAACACGACCGCGTCGCGGGCCAGCCGGCGTACGACGGCCAGGTTCTGCTCGACCAGCAGCACCGGCACCGACTCCGCGACCCGTTCCAACACCTCGGCCACCTCGGTCACCACCTTCGGCGCCAACCCCTTGGTCGGCTCGTCGACCAGCAGCAGCCGGTTGTCGTTGAGCAGCACCCGCCCGATGGCGAGCATCTGCTGCTGCCCGCCGGACAGCGAACCGGCTCGTTGCCGTCCGCGCCGGTCCAGCTCCGGAAAGAGCGCGAAGACCTTGTCGTACGCCGGGCTGGTGCCGCGCCGCTCGGCGAGCCGCAGGTTCTCCGCGACGGTGAGCCCGGCGAACACGCAGCGGTCCTCGGGCACGTAGCCGAGCCCACCCCGGACCAGCCGGTGCGTCGGCCGGGCCAGCAGGCTCTGCGCGCCCATCCGGATGGTGCCGCGGACCTCCCCGGCGGGCGGGGTGAGGCCGACGATCGCGCGCAGCGTGGTGGTCTTGCCGACGCCGTTGCGACCGAGCAGGACTGTCACGCCGGTCGGGGCGACAGTGAAGGACACCCCCTGGAGGATGTGCAGCCCGGAGATCCGGACCGACAGGTCCTCCACACTGAGGATCGGTTCCATTAGAGCTGCTCCCCCAGGTAGGCCTCTTGCACTGTGGGGTTGGCCATCACCGTCTCCGGGGTGTCGCAGGCCAGCAGCGCGCCGTGGTGCATGACGGCGATGCGGTCGGCCAACTCCAGGATGACGTCCATGTGGTGTTCGACCATCAGCACCGCCCGGCCGCTGTCGCCGGTCAACGACTTGATGACGGCGACCAGTTCCGGTACGTCCTCGGCGCTGACCCCGGCCATCGGCTCGTCCAGCAGCATCACCCGCGGTTCACCGGCGAGCAGCAGGGCGATCTCCAGCTTGCGCTTCTCGCCGTGGGCCAGGGTGCCCGCGAGGGCCGTACCCCGGTGGGCGAGGCCGACCCGGTCGAGCGCCGCGTCGGCGGCGGCGGCGACCTCCCGGTCGGCCGCCGCCCGCCGCCACAGCGCCATCGAGCCCCCGCGGTGCGCCTGCACGGCGAGCCGGACGTTCTCCCGCACGCTGAGCGAGCCGAAGACCGAGGACGCCTGGAAGGTACGGCCCAGACCGAGGCGGGCCCGCCGGTGCGGCGGGAGCGCCCCGATGTCCTGCCCGTCCAGGACGATCCGGCCCTCGGTGGCCCGGCGCAGGCCGGTGATCAGGTTGAACAGTGAGGTCTTGCCGGCGCCGTTCGGCCCGATGACACCCAGGAACTCCCCGGGCGCCAGATCGAGGTAGACGCTGTCGACGATGGCGACCTCACCGATCCGCCAGGTCAGACCGCGGGTGGCGAGCATGCTCAGCCCTTCATGGCCACGGCCGGCGGCGCGGTCTCGTCACCGGTGAGGCTCTTCTGCGCGGTCGCGGTGAAGGTGGTGCCGCTGCCGGTCAGCTTCGCCTGGAACATCGGCTGGAGCAGCGCGTGGTCGGCGGCCCGGATGGTCATCTTGCCCTTGACCCCGTCGAAGCTCCAGCCCTCCAGGGCGGTGACCATCTTGTCGACGTCGTCCCCACCGTCCTGCGCGGCGCGGACCACCATCTGCGCGGCGGCGAAACCGTCCGGGTGGAACAGGTCGATGGTGTTGACCTTAGCCTTCAGTGCCTTACTGGCCTCGGTGTCGCTGGCACCGTCGAAGTAGTGCGACAGGAAGGAGATCTTCGCGCCGGCGGCACCGAAGGTCGGCCACGAGGCACGGATGTCCAGGCCGGTGACGACGGTGGTGGACGAGAGCACGCCCTGCTGGTCGAGGGTCTGCCACATGGCCGGGGCGGTCGTGCCCGCCCACGCCACGAAGAGCAGGTCCGGCTTGGCGGCCTTGATCTGGCTGGCGAACGGGGTGAACTCGGTGGCACTGGCCGGGGCCCGGACACTGCTCACTGTCGCGCCCGCGGTGCCGATGACGGCCTTGACGGCCGCCTCGTTGGCGTCGCCGAACGCGCCGTCCTGGGCGAAGACCACTACCTTCTTGCCGGTCGGGTCGCCGATGAACGACTTGGCGGTCACCACGTCCTGGTAGGACTGCCGACCGGAGCGGAACGTGTACTTGTTCGCGCCGGTCACCGCGTCCGTGGCGGCCGGGCCGGAGATGAACAGGACCTTGTTCTGCGCCGCGATCGGCGCCACCTGGAGCGCCACACCGGAGGCGGTGGAGCCGGCGATGATCTTCGTGCCCTTGCCGATCAGGTCCTTCGCCGCGGAGACCGCCTTGGCCGGGTCGCCCGCGTCGTCGACCTCGGTCACCTCGATCTTCCGGTCACCGACCTTGCCGGTGCCCTGGGTGGCGAAGTCCAGCCCCGCCTTGAACCCCTCGATGTACTGCTTTCCGTAGCTGGCCAGAGCTCCCGACTGGGAGTACACCAGGCCGACCTTGACCGGTGCGGCGCTGTCGCCGCCGCCGGTGGCGGTGTCCTGCGGGCTACCACAGGCCGTGGCGGCCAGCGCCGCGGCCATCATCGTGGCGGCGGAGAGGAACACCCGCCGCGTCGTCCGGACCGTCATTGCGACTCCACATGAGGACTCGGAGGGAGAGAACTTCTTCGTGACGGCTCACGCTAGAAGTGACGTCACCCACGAGCTATGTGGCGGAAACACACAAGTAACAGGATTGAGGTGGCCGGAGGTTACAGCGGGCCGCACCACCAGCCGGGAGCCCACGCTTTCGATGGCCCGAACCCCCACGGACCACCCGAGCCGTGTGTCGCCCCGCACCATTCGCCCGGTTCGGTCAACCGCAGGGCCCGTCGTGGGCAGCCGCACGCGGGCAGCGCCGGCGACCGTCGAGCAAGCTGTCACAGAAGACCCGATGACGTACGCACTGAGCGTCCTCCTCGGACACCGTCGTCTCGGCCCGATCGACGTCGGCGAGGAAACCCAGCGCCCGAGTGATCACCCGAGCGAACCGCAGCGCCCCCGGCAGGTCTGCCGCAACCACCGGCAGGTGCACCACGAAACGCTCTCTCTCCATGCGCACAGCCATCACCCTCGACTCGTCAACCTGGTGGGCGGTCCGGTGTGCCGGTAGGGGACGCCCACCGGACCGCCCGGCCCCACGCCCGCAGCCCTCATCGGTGGCGGTACGAACGCGGAGCCCACCTCACGCCCACGCCCCGAGGGTTTGCCGAACCAACCGGAGCCGGACATCAGCAACCTACCCCAAATGCTTGTGTAGGTCGACCCTGCGAAGCAGCGACACCACAGCCTGTTGCAGTAACTGGTGTAGGCCGGCATGATCGAAGACGCCGAACCGACCGGAGTCCTCACCATGCCCACAGCAGAAGCCCCATATCGCCGCATCGCCAACGAGATCGCCGCGAAGATCAAGAGCGGCGAGCTGAAGCCGGGCGACAAGCTGCCCTCCACCCGGGAACTCGCCGAGGCCCACGCTGTGCACATGAACACGGCCTCGCGGGCGCTCTCCCTGCTGCACGACCGCGAGCTGATCACCGGCCAGCCCGGCCGCGGCACGTACGTCGCTGAACACTCACGCGACTGACTCATTCCACTGTCAGATCAAGGACACGCCGCTCGCCCCCGCCGCCACCTGCCAACCGTTAGGACTGGTGAGCGGCATGGCGCTCTCCCGTGCACCGCTCCGCCTGATTGACAGGACAGAAGCTAGGCACACCGTCCGCTACCTTCGCATCACCATTGGTGATGCTTGCAAGGAGGCGCGGTGTCGGCCAACGACGACTTCTTCCGGTCCCGTAAAGCCGCAGCAGTACTCAAGCACGGGATCTTGAAGCGCTACCCGGTCGTCTTCGCATCCAAGACCGGCCAAGGTAAACCGGTCGTCTTCCTCGACGGCTACGCGGGACGAGGCGAGTACGAGGAGGAAGGGGAGGAAGGGTCACCGCTGCTGCTGTCGCGGTGCGCCGACACGGTCGGGAGCTTTCGCAACGTATTGCTCTTCTTCGTCGAGAAAGATCCTTCCCACTACGCGAATCTTCAGCGGGTTCTGCAGCAGCGTGGGGGCTCAACGAGGCGCATCCTCCGGCAGGGCGACGTGGCAGATCATCTGCCTGAGGTGTCGACGCCGCGTGAAAACTGACCCCGTGGTTCCGGTTGAATCTTGACCACCTCCGGAAGCATCGGGAGGTGCTGAGCGTGGAGGACTGGGCAGAGATCCGTCGGTTGCACCGGGCGGAGGGGATGGCGATCAAGGCCATCGCTCGTCGGCTTGAGGTCTCGCGGAACACGGTGCGGAAGGCCTTGGCCAGTCATGAGCCGCCTCGTTATCAGCGGGCGGTGAAGGGCTCGATCGTGGATGCGGTGGAGCCGCAGATCCGGGTGTTGTTGGCGGAGTTCCCGGACATGCCGACGACGGTGATCATGGAGCGGGTCGGGTGGACTCGGGGCAAGACGGTGTTCGCCGATCGGGTGCAGCAGCTGCGGCCGTTGTTCCGCCGTCCCGACCCCAGTCAGCGGACGGATTATTTGCCGGGGGAGTTGGCGCAGTGTGATCTGTGGTTCCCGCCGGCGGACGTGCCGTTGGGCTTTGGGCAGGTCGGCAGGCCGCCGGTGTTGGTGATGGTGTGCGGCTACTCGCGGTGGTTGTCAGCGGTGATGATCCCGAGCAGGCAGTCGCCGGATCTGCTGGCCGGGCACTGGACGTTGATCTCAGGCTGGGGACGGGTGCCCAAGGCGTTGGTGTGGGACAACGAGTCCGCGGTCGGGCAGTGGCGGGCGGGCCGGCCGCAGTTGACCGAGACTATGAACGCTTTCCGCGGGACCCTGGGCATCAAGGTGATCCAGTGCCGGCCGGCGGATCCGGAGGCCAAGGGTCTGGTCGAGAGAGCCAACGGCTATCTGGAGACGTCGTTTCTGCCGGGGCGCCGGTTCGGCTCAGCACATGACTTCAACGCCCAGCTGACCAACTGGTTGGCGCGGGCGAATAACCGCCAGCACCGGGTGTTGGGCTGCCGCCCGGTGGACCGGTGGGACGCCGACCGGGCCGCGATGCTGTCACTGCCGCCGGTCGCGCCGGTGGTCGGCTGGCGACAGGCCACCCGCTTGCCACGTGATCATTACGTCCGGTTGGACGCCAACGACTATTCCGTGCACCCGTCGGTCGTTGGCCGACGCGTCGAGGTCACCGCCGACGGCGACCAGGTCCAGGTGTCCTGCGACGGCCGGTTGGTCGCCCAGCATGAGCGTTGTTGGGCCGGACATCAGACGATCACCGACCCGGTCCACCGCCAAGCGGCGGCTGACTTGCGTGCCGCCGCCCAGCACACCCCGGTGCCGGCCGTCGATGCTCAGGTCGAGCGTCGAGCGTTGAGTGACTACGACCGGATGTTCGGCCTGGACGAGGTGGCCGCCTGATGGCCACCAAAACCAGCAACCGCAACGTGTCCTCCGAGATCGCGTTCCTCACCCGCGCACTGAAAGCGCCCTCCTTGGCTGCGTCGGTCGATCGTCTGGGCGAGCGGGCTCGGGCGGAGTCGTGGACGCATGAGGAGTTCCTCGCCGCCTGCCTGCAACGCGAGGTCGCCGCCCGCGAGGCCCACGGCGGTGAGGGACGCATCCGCGCAGCCCGCTTCCCGGCCCGCAAGAGCCTGGAAGAGTTCGACTTCGAGCACCAACGCTCCCTCAAACGGGAGACCATCGGACACCTCGGAACCCTGGACTTCGTGGCGTCGAAAGAGAACGTCGTCTTCTTGGGCCCGCCCGGCACCGGCAAGACCCACCTGTCCATCGGCCTCGGGATCCGGGCCTGCCAGGCCGGGCACCGGGTCGCGTTCGCCACCGCCGCCCAATGGGTGTCCCGCCTCGCCGACGCCCACCACGCCGGGCGCCTGCAAGACGAACTGGTCAAACTCGGCCGGATCCCGCTGCTGATCGTCGACGAGGTCGGCTACATCCCCTTCGAAGCCGAAGCCGCGAACCTGTTCTTTCAGCTGGTCTCCAACCGCTACGAGCGCGCCAGCCTCATCGTCACCTCGAACAAGCCCTTCGGCAGATGGGGCGAAGTCTTCGGCGATGACGTCGTCGCCGCAGCCATGATCGACCGCCTCGTCCACCACGCAGAAGTCGTCTCCATGAAGGGCGACAGCTACCGGCTCAAAGACCGCGACCTCGGCCGCGTCCCCGCAGCCATCAAGACCAACGACTGAACATCAACAAGAAGCGAGGGGGTCAAAATTCGGCCGGAACGGAGGGGTCAACTTTCAGCCGGCGTTGACATGAGGTCCTCTCGGTCGCTCGTCAAGCGTCACTCTTTGCCTTCCTCGACCCCTTCGGCCTTGCGCTCGATTTCGGACTGGTGCGCTCAGGGCTCCTCGGCCGACCGCCCTCTCCGCCGACGGAGGTTCTCCTTCACTTCAGCGTCTCCGCCATTGCCAGGATGGGGCGAGCGGTTCAAGTGGCGCGCTCCCGAGGTGACCGGCTGCCTCCTGCGGAGCAGAAAACGGCCGATCACCTCACGAGGTTTCTCGGCGATGACTGGTGGCAGGACCACTTCGCTCGGATCAACCGCGAGGGAGATGAGGAGACTGCAACCGAGGTAGCTCTCAAAGTCGGCGAGGAGTACGAGAAACGGCTGACTACGGGAACGACCTACAGCGCGATCACGATGCCGGTCCGACCACGACCGGAACTCTCGCCAAAGTATGTGCTGATGCTGTTCACGAGGCACACAGAAGGCGCATGGCACTTCGCCGACGCCCTCGGGCAAGCAGGCGTGGACCTCGAGGAAGCCCGCTACAACAACCAGATGAGTCAGGACACATTATTCGGATCACTTGCGTTCGATCGCCATGCATTCGTGAGCAGCGCACTACCGCGCGTGGCACGGGTTGTTGAGCAGAACATTGTTCGGCTGTTGCGGGAATCAAACAGCGTCCAGCTCGCGGAGCGGGTGTCTGAGGTTTACCGGGGGGTGCTCGGCCAAGCGTGGACGCGGCATGCGCGACACGCAGTCAAGTCGTTGCACCGGCAAGGGCTCATCGACCACAACGGCGTCGGCGATTTCTGGAAGGAGCCCATCCGGCGACGTTGAGAGGCTGAACCTCGACAGAGCGCCGACCGGCTGCCATTAGGCGGCAGCGGGCAGGCGAGGCGTTGGCATCTCATCCCAGGTGCGACCGTCGAGCAGGCGCCCTCCGGCCTTGGGTGTGCGACCGCCCCACTGCTTGAAAAAGAAGGCGGTCCCTGCCTGGTCGCACTGGTCACGCAGATCAGTGACCCAGGATCGGTCCACCGTGCGACAGCCTTGGCCCGACTCGCCACCCGCGATCAACCAGTCCATCCCAGCGAGGTTGAGACGCGGCAATGGACCAAGCAAGGGTTCCGCCGAGATGAAGCGAACCGCTGCTGGCACCTGCCGGAGGCAGTCGATCCGACTCCGATGGCTCTCGTCTTCGACGCTCACACCCATCCAAACGTTGGTGGGCCAGTCAAGGTGATGCGCCAGTTTGGCAAGCCGAGACGCGCGCTTCGTCAGCACCTGGAAGGTGTGGCGGGGCGTCTCGCGCATCACCTCAAAAACTTGCTGCACGTACTCGAGGGGAACCCTCGCGTGGAACAAGTCCGACATCGAGTTAACAAAGACTGTCCGGGGATCACGCCAGCGCCGCGGTATGTCAAGCGCGTCAGGGTGGAGCGCGATCCCGAAACCCGGCCCAGACGTGCGAGGGTCACCGTCAGTCTGATACTTGGCTGAGCCCATGGCCTTCAGACGCTTGGCGAGAGTCAACGCATAGCAGTTGTCGCAGCCCGACGAGATGCGGTCACAACCTGTGGTGGGGTTCCAGGTTGCTTCCGTCCACTCGATGGCGCTTTTGTCCGCCATGCGCCCCTCCTTCCGCTCGTCGCGCCAATACTGTCGAACAACCGTACGCATGGGAAGGGTTGCGCGGCGTGTCGGCCGGTTGAGTTCGCCGGGCACAGGGATAGCACCCCGCGTCGGTCTACAGGTCGGTGGCGGCCAATTGGGCAGCCAGCGGCACTGGTCCGTTGGGCCGCCTCTTCGACGACCAACTGGCGAAGACCGCTGCGGTATCCCTGATGCTGCTGCCTCAACCCGCCCCGAGGCAGCAGCATCAGTGAAATTGCTGCCACTCTCCCGCCGCCTCTGCAAGATCGTGCTCAATCATGGATGTAGTGGCCTCGGTCGCTTAGTGACACCACTACAACCTGGATCGAGCGCGATCGTGCGACGGACCCGCCCGGACGTGCCGCTGGCCCGCCTTCCGGGTGGCGGAAGGCGGGCCAGCGTGTGGGCCGGGCGCGTGTCGGCCCGGCGGTCGGCTCGAAGCGGATCAGCTCCGGGCCGGGGTCTGGGTCAAAGGCCGGCGCGGGCGGCGACGGCAGTGTCCGGGTGGTCGCTGAAGACACCGTCGAGGCCCAGGCCAAGGAAGAGCTCGTACTCGGCGGTGATGTCGCCGCGCGCGTTCGGGTCGGTGCCGATCCGGAAGTCCACCGGGAGGAACTGGTTCTCGGCGCGGAACGTCCAGGAGTGCACGAGCAGGTGCTCCCGGTGCGCGTCGCGTACCACGTTGGTGGGGGCGAGCAGGGCGCCGACGGCGTTCCGAGGAACGATCAGGTTCTTGTTCGCGCCGATGCCGTCGGCGTACCCGGCGATCCACTTCAGCCCGGCCGGCGTGGCCAGATCCAGGTAGGTGCGGGCGTCACCGGCGACTGTGAAGTCGTAGGGGCGGCCGGCCGCGTCGAGCAGTTGGACCAGCTTCACCTCGGTCAACCGACTCAGGCGGCGCAGGTTGGCCGTCTCGAACGACTGGATGAAGACCGGCGAGTTCTTCCGGTCCAGCTTGTTCTGCCGCAGCACGCGGAGCAGCGGCTCCTCCAACGGCAGTTTGATCGAGGCGAAGTAGCTCGGGTGCTTGGTCTCCGGGTAGATGCCGATGGTGCGGCCCCGTGCCCGCCCCTCGGTCCGGGCCAGGTCGATGACCTCCTGGAGGGTGGGCACCTCGAAGCGGCCGTCGAAGGCGGTGTTCGCGACGCGTACCTGTGGCAGCCGCTCCTTGGCACGCAGTGTCTTCAGCTCCGCGAGCGTGAAGTCCTCGGTGAACCAACCGGTCACCGCGACGCCGTCGATGGTCTTCGTCGTCTTCCGGGCCGCGAACTCCGGGCGGGTCGACACGTCGGTGGTGCCGGAGATCTCGTTCTCGTGCCGGGCGACCAGCACGCCGTCGGAGGTGGAGACCAGGTCCGGCTCGATGTAGTCGGCACCCATCCGGATCGCCAACCGGTACGCCTCCAGCGTGTGCTCCGGGCGGTAGCCGCTGGCGCCACGGTGGCCGATCACGATTGGCCGGTCGTTCGCACGGGTGCGGTCGGCGGTCGCGGCCGGCTCGGCCGTGGCCATGGTCGGCAGGGCCACGGCGGCAGCGAGCAGAGCGCTGGCCACGCCGAGGGTCGAGAGGGTACGTCGCAACGCCGTCTCCTGTCATCGATGGTCCGGATAAGCAGACCGTCCGCGATTTGCCAGGAGTTGGTCGATGGCTGGCCGGCAGATGAACCTCCGGAATGCCCGTTCCCACTCCAGGGTCGCGGGCGGACAGGAAGATTGTCTGGTGCGCCGGTTTTTCCGCAATCCCGTGCGGCTGGTGCCGTTCGCGTTCCTGGTGCCGATCCTGCTCGGTACCGGGTTGCTCATGGCGCGCTGGGCGACCGCCGAACACGAACGGCCACCCGTGGTCACCGCCCTCTTCACCGCCACCTCGGCCGTGTCGGTCACCGGCATGGCGATCACCGACACGCCGAACTACTGGTCCGGCTGGGGACTGCTGGTGATCACCCTGCTCACCCAGCTCGGCGGCCTCGGCATCCTCACCGTCGCGGCGTTGGTCATCCTGGTGGTCTCCAGTCAGCTCGGGCTCCGCAACCGGTTGCTGGTGCAGGCCGAGACGGCGGAGTTCGGCATCGGCGAGGTGGGCCGGTTGCTCCGCCGGATCGCGCTGACCGTCTTCGCCTGCGAGGCGGTGATGACCGCGCTGATCGCCGGGCGGCTCTGGCTGGCCTACGACTATCCGTTCGGGCGGGCCCTCTGGTCGGGTGCCTTCCACGCCGTGCAGGGCTTCAACAACGGTGGCTTCGCGCTCTACACCGACGGTCTGCTCGCCTTCAGCCGTGACCCGTGGGTGTCGCTGCCCCTGGCGATCGGCGCGATCATCGGCGGTCTCGGGTTTCCCGCGTTGTTCGAGGCGGTCCGCGAGTGGCGCCAGCCGGCGCACTGGGCGGTGGCGACGAAGTTGACCATCTGGGGCAGCGCGGCGCTGCTGCTGGTCGGCTTCGCCGGGCTGCTCGCCGCCGAGTGGACAAACGCGGGCACGATCGGCCAGTACGACGTACCGGGAAAGCTCCTCGCGTCGTTCACTCAGATCGCGCTGAGCCGCACCGGTGGCTTCAGCGTCCTGAACATCGCCGACCTCCAGGAGGAGAGCTATCCCCTGCTGATCGTGCTGATGTTCATCGGCGGCGGCAGCGCCAGCACGGCGGGTGGCATCAAGGTCTCCACGTTCTTCCTGCTGGCGTTCACCATCTGGGCCGAGTTGCGGGGTGAGCCCGACGTGACGATCGGGCACCGGCGGGTGGCCACCGCCAGCCAGCGGCAGGCGGTCACCGTCGCGCTGCTCAGCGTCGCGTTGGTGGCGGCCGGAACCATGCTGTTGCTGCTGCTCACCGAGGGCGTCCGCTTCGTCGCGGCCCTGTTCGAGATCACCTCGGCGTTCAGCACCACCGGTCTGACCATTGGTCTGGCCGCCGAACTGCCGGCCGGCGGCCAACTCGCGCTGACCGTGCTCATGTTCATCGGCCGGGTCGGGACGCTCACCCTGGGGTCGGCGATCGCCCTGAACACCCGGCGCCGGCTCTACCGCTACCCCCAGGAGCAACCCATTGTCGGCTAGTAGCAGGGAGGGCCGAGGTGTCGGCTAGACGGGCGGACAGCGGCGGCATCGTGGTGATCGGGTTGGGTCGGTTCGGTTGTCACCTGGCCGGGTCGCTGACCCGGATGAACCGCGAGGTGTTGGCCATCGAGCGCAGCCCGACGAAGGTGCAGCGCTGGTCGGCCGTGCTGGACCGGGTGGTTCAGGCGGACGCGACCGAGGAGGGGGCGCTGCGGCAGCTGGGCATCACCAGTTTCGGACGGGCGGTGGTGGCCATCGGGGCCTCGGTGGAGGCGAGTGTGCTGACCGTGTTGGCGCTGGTCGAGCTGGGTGTGCCCCAGATCTGGGCTCGGGCCACCTCGCAGAAGCACGCCAAGATCCTGGCGTCGGTGGGCGCGCACCACGTGATCTTCCCGGAGGCGGAGACCGGGGACCGGGTCGCGCACCTGATCGTGAGCCGGTTGCTCGACTTCATCGAGTTCGACGATGACTTCGCCATCGCCACCGTCCGGGTGCCGGAGTCCCTGGTCGGGCGCACGCTGCTCGACCTGAGACCGGAGGAGCGTTACGGGGTACGCGTGGTCGGCGCCAAGCTGCCGGGCGAACGCTTCCGGTACACCTCCGACGACACGGCGCTCCCCCAGGGCGGGGTGCTCATCGTCGAGGGTGGGATCGACCAGGTGCAGCGGTTCGCGGGGATGCGCTGATCCACGACCCGCCAGCCGAGCAGCGGAACGTTCAGCGCGTCTCATTGCAACGAGACAGCCTCTTACTTCTTACGGTGACCACCCGGTCCCTTGGTCACCTTCCCGCTTTTCCCGGACCACCACCCGCGGCCTTCGGCTGCGCGGGAGCCTTGGGAGGCTTCGGCGGCTTGGCCTTCGCCGCGCCGCCACCCGAACCGGAGCCGCTCGGCACCTTCGCGGCCTTGGGCGGTGCCTTCGTCGTGGCGGCCTTGCCCGGCGGGGCCGTGGACGGCGCACTGCCGGCGACCCCGGACACCCGAACCCCGCAGGTCGCCTCGCCGAGCCGGAACTCGACAGGCAACGGGTTCGCCCCGGTGTACTTACCCGTGAGGGTCACCTTCTCGGCCCCACCGGGGGCCAGCGTGGTGCGCTGGGCCGCCGGCCGGATCAGCACCGTGCTCCCCTGCTGGTGCACCGGCGCAGGCTCCGACTTCGTCACCTTCTGCTGGCCGGGGAAGGTGAAGCTCATCGTCCAGTCCCGCAGCTCACGGCCACCGGTGTTGGTCAGGGTCAGCTCGGCGGCGAACTCGGTGCCGGAGTCGGTGCGCAGCGCGTACGCCACCTCGCAGGGCGCCGCCGCCGGCAGGCCCATCCGAGCCTCGGTCGTCGGCCGGTCCCCGCCGCTGGCCGGGCTGCGTGAGGTGAACCCCCACATCGCCCCGGTGACCGCGATCAGCCCGACGGCGGCCACGCCGGCCTCCACCCGCCGACGCCGGGTCACCCGCTGCCTCGTCCGACGATCCCGGCTGCGGGTCCGCGACAACGGCAACGCGTCGGTCGCCGCCGACCAGGGCAGGATCGTGGTGCGCGCACTGCCGAGCATGGCCGCGTCCAGGGGTCCGGCGGCCGGGGAGACCGGCACCGCCGCGAGCATGCCGGCCGCCTCGGCGAGCGTCCGGGTCAGCTCGGCGGTGGCCGGCCGGTCCGCGGGCCGCTTGGCCAGGCAGCGTCCGACCAGCTCGGCCACCCCGTCGGGCAGACCCGGGACGGTGGGCATCGGCTCCGGGTCGTTGTACATGTGGGCGCGCAGCATCTGGGTGGTCGTGCTGGCCAGCCACGGCAGTCGGCCGGTGAGCATCCGGTAGAGCAGCAGCCCCACCGCGTACACGTCGGTGGCCGGGGAGACCTGGCCGTTGTCCAGCCGCTCCGGGGCGAGGTAGGCGGGAGTGCCCAACAGCGCGCCGTCCGGCCCCTTCTCGCTCTCCCCGACGAGCGCGGAGATACCGAAGTCGACCACCTTGACGCCGGTCGAGGTGAGCATGACGTTGCCCGGGGTGACGTCGCGGTGCACAACCCCACGGGCGTGCGCGGTGGCCAGCGCCGAGCTGACCTCGGCGCCGATGGTCACCGCCTCCCGCCACGGCAGTCGGCTCTCCCGGCCCAACCGGCTGGCCAGCGAAGCACCGTCGACCAGCTCCATCACCACGTACGGCACGGTCAGACCGACCTGCTCGGACTCGCCGTAGTCGTACACGTTCGTGATGTTGGGGTGGCAGAGCCGCGCGGCGGCCTGCGCCTCGATCCGGATGCGGTGGCGGAAGGCCCGGTCGCTGGCCAGGCGGGAGGCCAGCACCTTCACCGCGACCTGGCGGCCGAGCACCTCGTCGTAGCCACGCCAGACCACCGACATCCCGCCCGCGCCGAGTTGCTCGATCAGCCGGTACCGCTCATCGAGCAACTGCGCGCCGTTTCGGTCCCCACCACCCATGGTGAGCGTTGTTGCCCAGGAACAGCCCGCCTACACCTGGAGTATCGGAATCGGTCAGGATTGTCACCCGTTCAGGGCGTGCCTAGGCGGTGGCCAGCAGTTGGTCCACCGGGGCGTAGTCGTCGGTCAACACCATCGCCCCGCCCACGAAGTCCGTCAGCGCCGCGCCGGAGAGCAGGCTGACCCTCGGGTCCACCTCGGCCAGCCGGGCGCGGACGGCCTCCAGTGGCAGCGGAGCGTCGGAGCCGACGATGAGGAAGTTGGCGCCCTGCTCCTCGGCGAGCGCCTCCGGCGGCGCGATCAACGCGACGTGCCCGAACTCGGCGGCCACAGTGGCCAGCTCGGCGCGGATGAACCGCAGCGGCGGGTAGTCGATGACGTTCTGCACGTACACGCCGCCGGGGCGGGTCACCCGCCGGACGTCGGCGGCCATCTCCCGGGTGGCCAGGTGCCAGGGCACCACCAGGTGCCCGAACGCATCACCGACCACCAGGTCGCGGCTGTCGGTCGGCTCGCCGGCGACAAGCATCCGAGCGTCACCCACCACAGCCCGCAGCTCCGGCCCCGGCCGTACGCCCAGCTCCTGCTCGCCCAACTCGACCAGCCCGCCGTCGATCTCGAACACCAGGTTGTCGGTGCCCGGTCGGGTGGCGGTCAGGTAACGCGGCACGGTGAACCCGCCGCCGCCCAGGTGCAGC
The DNA here is from genome assembly GCF_015751765.1 of Micromonospora ureilytica. Classification (NCBI taxonomy): domain Bacteria; kingdom Bacillati; phylum Actinomycetota; class Actinomycetes; order Micromonosporales; family Micromonosporaceae; genus Micromonospora; species Micromonospora ureilytica. The sequence continues at coordinate 6,205,072 of NZ_JADOTX010000001.1, read as the reverse complement.
GCGTCCAGGCGCTGACCGGCCGGCGCGGCGACGTCGGCGACCGCGCCGATCCACTTCGTGTACGCGTACTCCAGGTGTTTCGGGTCGGTGAGGTCCACGTACGAGTGCTGGGCGGAGTTGAGCAGCAGCGTCCGCCCGCTGGGCCGGGAGGGATCCGAGGTGACCCGGGCGCAGTGGTACGCCGTCTCGATGTCGCACGGGTTGGGTGCCACGGTGGTCAGCCCCGCCCCGGCCAGGCCGAGCACGGCCAGCGCGGCCCGAACCCGGGCTGGACCGGGCAGCTCGGTGGGCTCCTGCCGGCGCAGGTACCAGCCGAGGCCGATGCCGACCAGCCCGAGCGCGAGCGCCAGGGCCAGCAGGATGACGGTGCTGCGTAGGGCGGCGACCAGCACGAACCCGGTCAGCAGGGTCGCGGTGATGCCGCCGAGGGTGCCGATCCCGGAGAGTCGACCGACGACCTGGCCGGTGCGGCGCAGGTCGGCGAGCTGGAGTTTCACGACCAACGGGGTGACCGCGGCCAACAGTGCGGCTGGCACGAACACCGCCAGCGCGACCAGCAGCAGGATGCCGCTGGCGGCACCACCCCGCAGCACCTCGCCGGCGTACCTGACGACGGGCAGGGTGATGGCGGTGGCGATGCCGGCCAGCACCAACGCCGGCGCCAGCAGGCCCCGCGGGTTGCGCCGGTCGGCCAGCCAACCGCCGGACCACGCCCCGTACGCGATAGCGGCCAGCGCGATGCCGATCACCGAGCTGGTCACCTGAAGGGTCACCCCGACGTACGGGCCGACCAGGCGCAGCGCGACGGTCTCCAGCACCAGCACGGCACCGCTGGAGAAGAAGACCAGGAAGGCGGCCAGGCCATTGGGCAGCGCCCGGCCGGTGACCGGCACGGGCAGGGCCGGGGAAGCCGGCGGGGCCGCTACGTCGGACGGTGGGGAGCTCATCGTCGCGATGGTACGCAGCGAAGCTGGTGCTTCGGGTCAGTACATCGAGAGATGAACATGGTTCGTGTGGGAGGCCGCCGGGCTGCCGCTACCACTGTACGAGCGCCACCCGGTGCCGGGATGCCAGATCTGCCGGTACCAGATCACGTAGAGCACGCCCAGCCGGTCGGCGTTGCGCACGTGCCAGGCGGCCAGGCTGTCCCCGTACGACTTGTCGCCGCCCGTCGCGTTCTTGTCCTCGAAGCCGTTGGTGGCGGCCGAGAAGTCGCAGGCCCGCCCCTTCGGGTGCTCGCCGCCGCCGCCGCTGCGCTTGCAGGAGACGTGCCGCTTGTAGCCGGCCGCCTGGGTCTGCTTGAGCGCGTTGAGGGTGCGCGGGGTGATGCATCCGGAGGTGGTCGGGTCCTTCACCGAGCAGGATTCCGACGGCCAGGACCCGTCGGAGTTACGCGGCGCCGGCTTCGCCGAGGTGGAGCTGCCGCCGCTGAAACCGTTGCTGCCGCCGGAGCTGACCTCGGCGAGCGCCTCCTCGGCTTCCTTCTTCTTCTTCGCCATCACGGCGAGTTGCTTCTGCTGCTCGCGGACCTCGGCGTCGATGGCGACCTTGGCCTGCTGCGCCTGCTGCCGGGCTGCGGTGAGGTCACGCAGCCGCTTGCTGTCGCGCTGGGCCATCAGGTCGAGGTCGCCCGCGCGTTCCAGGAACGCCTCCGGCGTGGCGGTGTTGAGCAGCATCGAGACCGCGCTCAGCCGACCCACCCGGTACGACTGGGCGGCCACCTCGCCCACCTGGCTGGTGAGCCCGACCAGCCGACCCTCCATCGCCACCAGCTCGCCGGTCAGCGCCGTTTGGCGACGCTTGGAGTTGTCCAGCTTGGCCTTGGCCTCGATGTGCCCCTTGGCGGTCAGCTCCAACGCGTCCTGCAGCTTCTTGCTGCCGCCCTCGCCAGGCTCCGCGTACGCGGGCACGGCAGCACCGCCGAGCACCAACGCGACGGCGGCGAGCACGGCGAACAGAGCGCGGCGACCGAGCCGCGGGCTGAGCCTGGTCCTGGGCACGAAAGCGTCCTTCCGTCGACCGCCGGCCCCCGATGAACACTGCACGGCGACGCCGGTCGGCGGCCTGCTGGCGGAGACCGCCGGTCACGATACCGGACTGTGGGCCGGTGACCAGCCCCCTGACCCCCGGGCCGCCTCGATGTCGACGGAGCGTCCCGACGCGGTCGCGCAGCGCGCGGATCAGGTGCTGAGGAGAGCCTCGTGTACCTCGCCCCAGACCCTCTCGTTGGCCGCGACGAGCAGACCGTGGCCGTCGTCGGCGGGGTGGTAGTCGACGCCGTCGAACCGGCGGGCGACACCCCCGGCGGCACGGACCAGCAGGCTGCCCGGGGCGTGGTCCCACGGCAGGGTGCGCCAGAAGAGGACGAACTGCTGCTCGCCGGTGAGGATGTCCAGGTACTCCCTGCCGGCGCAGTGCTGGCCGGGCAGCAGCTCACCGAGCCGCTGACCGCCGGCGCGGACCCGGTCGCGGGTCTCCGGCGGCAGGAACCGGGTCATCGCCGCGCCGCGCAGCTCGCCGAGCGGCGGCACCGAGCCGGCGCTGTCCACCGGCCGGCCGTTGAGCAGGGTGCCCTCGTCCGCCGAGCCGACGGCGAGGGTGCCGGCGAGCGGGTCGAGGATCCAGCCGGCGGTCGGCCGTCCGTCGCTCAGCAGCGACACCATCAGGGCGAACGGCCGGCGACCGGCGGCGAAGTTGGCGGTGCCGTCGACCGGGTCGACAAGCCAGACGTCCCCGCCGTCGCGCAGGTGCCGCAGCAACCCCGGATCGTCGGCGACACCCTCCTCCCCGACCACCATCGAGCCCGGCCGCAGTCGCCGCAGCCCCGCCGCGAGCAGCTCCTCGGCCCGGCGGTCGGCGACGGTGACCACCTCACCGGGCGCCTTCTCCGACACGTCGTCGTCGTCGAGCTTGCGGAACAGTGGCAGCACGACCTGGTCGGCGGCCTCCCACAGGAGGTCGCCAACGTCGTCCAGCAGGGTGTCAGCCACGCGGCGGCAGCTTGACCACGCTGACGAAGAACTCGTCGATCTGACGGACCACCGAGATGAAGCGTTCGAAGTCCACCGGCTTCGTCACGTAGGCGTTGGCGTGCAGCTGGTAGCTGCGCAGGATGTCCTCGTCGGCCTGTGAGGTGGTGAGCACCACCACCGGGATCCGGCGCAGGTTCTCGTCCTTCTTGATCTCTTCCAGCACCTCCCGGCCGTCGCGCCGGGGGAGGTTGAGATCGAGCAGGATCAGGTCGGGCGCCACCGCGTCGGCGTACTGGCCCTCCTGTCGCAGGTAGGCCAGCGCCTCGGCCCCGTCGGAGACGACGGTCAGCCGGTTACGCAGCTTGTGTTCCTCGAAAGCTTCCTGGGTCATCAGCACGTCACCCGGGTCGTCCTCCACGAGCAGGACCTCGATCGGGCTCTTGCCATCCGCCGGCGCGGTCATCCCACCGTCTCCCTCATGTCACCCGTTCTACCGCTTTCCGGCGGCTCGTCGGCCCGGTCCGGCTGGTCCGACCCGTCGGCCTGCTCCGTCGGCGCTGCCGGAGCCTCCGTCGAGGGCGTCGGATCGCCCACGGTCACGGCGTTCGCCTCCTGCGCGGAATCGGCAGCGGCAGCCGCCGCGACGTCCCCGGGGAGCGCCGGCAGGGTGAACCGGATCGCCGTGCCCTCCGGCACGTCGGTGTCCACCCAGACGCGACCGCCGTGGTACTCGACGATCTTCTTGACGATCGCCAACCCGATGCCGGTGCCCGGGTACGCGTCCTTCGAGTGCAGCCGTTGGAAGATCACAAAGATCTTGTCGGCGAACTCCGGCTCGATCCCGATGCCGTTGTCCTGACAGGTGATCTCCCACTCGGCGCCCACCAACCGGGCCGAGACGTGCACCTTCGACGGTACGTCCGGACGGCGGAACTTGATCGAGTTGCTGACCAGGTTGGCCAGCAGGTTGGTGAGCAGCGGTTCCTCACCCGAGATCACCGGCAGCTCGGTCCAGGTCAGCTCGGCGTCCGCGTACTGCCGGGCGGCCTCGGTCTGGCCGGCCACGTCGCCCATCACCTTGTTGAGGTCGACCTCGACGAAGCCGGTGGTGAGCCGCCCGATCCGGGAGAACGCGAGCAGATCGTTGATCAGCCGCTGCATCCGTTGCGCGCCGTCCACCGCGAAGGCGATGTACTGGTCGGCCCGCTCGTCGAGCTGCCCGGCGTAACGGCGCTGGAGCAGCTGGCAGAAGCTGGCGACCTTACGCAGCGGCTCCTGCAGATCGTGCGAGGCGACGTACGCGAACTGCTCCAGGTCACGGTTGGACCGGGTCAACTCCTCGGCCTGCTTCTGGAGCTGACTGTTGACCCACTCGATCCGCTCGCGGGCGGCCCGGACCTCGGCCAGGTCGGCGGCGATCTTCTGCCGCATCGCGTCCACGTCCTCCCCGAGCCGGATGAACTCCGGGGGGCCGACGGTGGCGATGCGGTGCTGGTAGTCGCCCTCGGCGACCTCACGGACCTGGGTGGCCAGGCCGGTCAGTGGCCGGACCACCATCCGGTCCAGCGAGAGCAGCAGCACGGCACCGGCCACGACCACCACCAGGGCGGCGACGATCAGCAGGACGACCAGCACGTTGCTGCTGGTACGCACGTTGTCGGCGGTCTGCTCCCGGGCGGCCAGGACCTCCTCCTGGAGGTCGTTCACCGCCGAGCGCACCTCGTCGAACTGTTGCCGGGCCGCTTCGGTGACCAACGCCTGGCCGGCGCTGGTGCCGCTCTGCTCGGTGGTGATGATCACCGGCTGCGCAACCGACTGCCGCCACCGCGTGACATGCTCCTCGACGGTCCGCAGCTCCTGGCTGATCTGTGGATAGTCGTCGAGCAGCGTCCGCATCGAGGCGACGACGCTCTTCTCCTGCTCCAGCCCCTCCCGATAGGGGTTCAGGTCGTCCGGGTCGCCGCTGACCGCGTACCCCCGGATCGCCGTCTCCTGGTCGAGCAGCGCGTTGAGCAGCTCCTGCGACTGCACCCGCAACGGGCCGGTCTCGTTCAGGACGGCGTCGATCTGGGTGCGGTTGCGGGCGGCCATCGCCGCCTCCGCGGTGGCCAGGCCGATCAGCAACACGCCCACGACGGTGAGCAGGGTGATCACCCGGCGGCGCAGACTCCAGCCGCCGATAACCGGCTTCACCGGCCACCACCGCGGCTGACCAGCAGCATGGCCACGTCGTCGGCGAGCGCGCCACCGTTGAGCCGCTCGGCCCGGCCGACCAGCCAGGCCGGCAGTTCGGGCAGCGACACCGAACGGTTGGCCGGCTCGTCCAGCAACCCACTGAGGCCCGGCACGTCGAGCCGTTCGTTGCCGGCACCCACCCGCCCCTCGATCAGGCCGTCGGTGTACATCAGCAGGGACCAGTCATCGGTGTCGAACTCCAGGTCGTAGGCTATCGGCCGGCGAGGACGTACGCCCAGCAGCAGGCCGCCGGGCGCGGGCACCGGGACGACCCGGCCGCCGGAGAGCAGCAGCGGTGGCGGGTGCCCGGCCAGTCGGACGGTCGCCCGGTTGGCGGCCAGGTCCAGTCTGACGGCGGCCACCGTCGCGAAGATCTCCTGGAGGCGGCGCTCACTCATCAGCACCTGCTCCAGGGCGGGCAGCACCTCGTCGTCCGGCACTCGGGCGAGCACCAGGGCACGCCAGGCCACCCGCAGCTCGACCCCGAGCGCGGCCTCGTCCACCCCGTGCCCGCAGACGTCGCCGACGATCAGGTCGAGGCGGTCCGGGTGGGTCTGCACCACGTCGAAGAAGTCCCCGCCGATCAACGCGGCGTGCCGGCCGGGCCGGTAGAAGGTGTGCACCGCCACCTGGTCGGTCGTCATCAGCGGTTGGGGCAGCAGCCCGCGTTCGAGTCGGGCCGACTCGGCCTGGCGCAGCTCGACCTCGCGCAACCGGCGGGCGTTCTCGTCGGCGCGCTTACGCTCCACGGCGTAGCGCAGCGCCCGGGTCAGCAGCACCCCGTCGACCTGGCCCTTGACCAGGTAGTCCTGTGCACCCTCGGCGACCGCCACGACACCCAGGTGCTCGTCCGTGCGGCCGGTCAGCACGCAGACCGCGGCGCCGCTGGACATCTCCAGCACCTGGCGCAGCCCGTCCAGGCCCTGCGCGTCGGGCAGGCCAAGGTCGAGCAGGACGCAGTCGACGTCGCTGATCCGCTGCCGCGCCTCCCGCAGGCTGGTGGCGACCAGCAGGTCGATCATCGAGTTCGTCTCGGCGAGCAGCTCACCGACCAGGAAGGCGTCGCCCTCGTCGTCCTCCACCAGCAGCACCCGCAACCGCTCACCGGGCGGCAGGTTGGCGTGCCGCGCCAGGCCGCCGTGCGGGTACGGCACAACTGGGGAACCGGCCAAGCCGGCCCCCCGGTGCGGCCGGGTCACCGCCGCGAGACGCGGGAGTTCGCTGGTGATGTCGGGCTCCTTTCGAGTGCCCTGCTGATCCTGTATTAGACAACGGTCGCACACAACACGATGCCGGCGGCGCGGGCGGGGATGGGCCGCATCACTGCCCGCCCGAGGACAAACCGGGCGGCTGGTGCACGCCTGACGGACCGGCCATCCCATCCGTAGCCGCTGACGGGCAGGATGATCCCACCCCAGGCCCCACCACCCCCCGAGGAGTTCCCGTGGGCGCACCCACCACCCCGGCCACGACGGGCAAACCGCCCCGTCCGATTCCGGGCGTACCCCCTGCCGACCGCGCGCTGACCCGACCGCGTCGGCGGCTCGTGGCCGCCGCGGCGGCGCTGGTCGCGCTGGCCGCGGTCGGTGCCGGCAGTCTGCTCGACCTGCGCACCCCGGCCCCGAAGCCGGCCGACGCGCCCGCTGGCGCCTTCAGCGCCGGCCGCGCGTACGAGGACGTCCAGGTGATCGCCGCCCGGCCGCACGTCGCCGGCAGCCCGGCCAACGAGCAGGTCCGCGCGCACCTGGAGCAGCAGTTGCGGGGGCTGGGCCTGGAGACCGAGGTGCAGGACACCGTGGCACCGGAGGCCGGTCAGCTCAGCGGGGCTGCGGGCGGGGCGACAGTGGCCCGGGTCCGCAACGTGGTGGCCCGGCTGCCCGGCACCAACTCGACGGGTCGGGTCTTCCTGGTCTCCCACTACGACTCGGTACAGACCGGGCCGGGCGGCAACGACGACGCGGCCGGCACGTCGACCATCCTGGAGGTGGCCCGCGCGCTGACCACCGGCCCCCGGCCGCGCAACGACATCGTCTTCGTGCTGACCGACGCCGAGGAGGCGTGCCTCTGCGGCGCGGCCGCGTTCGCCGCCAGCCACCCGCTGGCCGCCGACGGCGGTGTGGTGCTCAATCTCGAGGCGCGGGGCTCCACCGGGCCGGTGATCATGTTCGAGACGTCTCGGAACAACGCGAAGCTGGTGGACATCTTCGGCCGGGCCGCCCCGCACCCGGTCGGCACCTCGTTCGCCGTGGAGATCTACCGTGCGCTGCCCAACGACACCGACTTCACCGCCTTCCTCGATCAGAAGTTCGTCGGGCTGAACTCGGCGTACATCGACGGTGGCGCGATCTACCACACGCCGTTGGACACCCCGGCCGCCATGGACCGGGGCAGCCTCCAGCAGCACGGGGACAACGCGTTGGGCCTGGCCCGGGCGTTCGGTGGCACCGACCTGACCGACCTGCGCTCCGGGCACGACGCCACCTACTTCCCCGTCCCCGGTGGGCTGGTCCGCTACCCGGGCTGGCTCACAGTGCCGCTGGCCCTGCTCGCGGTGGCCCTGGTTGCCGCCCTGGGCTGGCTGACCCGCCGGAGCGGCCGGGCCAGCACCGGCCGGCTGGCCGCCGGCTTCGCGCTGGGGCTGGTGCCAATCGTGGTCGCGCCGGTCGCCGCCCAACTGCTGTGGCTGGCGATCACCAAGATCCGACCGGGGTACGCGGAGCTGCTCGACCCGTACCGACCGATCTGGTACCGGCTGGCCGTCCTGGCGCTCGCCACCGCCATCCTGTTCACCTGGTACGCGCTGACCCGCCGCCGGATCGGCCCGGCCGCGCTCGCCGTCGGCGGGCTGGCCTGGCTGGCCCTGCTCGGGGTGCTGCTCGCCGTGGCGGTGCCGGGCGGGGCGTACCTCACCACAGTGCCGGCGCTGGCCGGCGCCCTCGGCGGGCTGGTCGCGCTGCGTACCCGGCAGAACGGACCGTGGCCGGTGGTGGCGGTGACGGCCGCCGCGGCAGTGGGTGTGGTCATCCTGCTGCCCACAGTGGTGCTGCTCTTCCCCGCGCTGGGGATGGCCATGGGCGGGGTGGCCGCGCTGGTCGCGGTGCTGCTCGGCCTGACCGCCCTGCCGGTGGTGGATCTGCTGCACCCGCAGGCCGGCGGCCAGCGCGGCCTGCTCGCGCTGCGGGCCCGCCGGCTCGCGGCGCTGCCGGCCGGTGCCGCCGCCGTGGCGGCGGTGGTGCTCGCCGGGGTCGGGCTGGGCGTCGACAGGTTCGACGCCGCCCACCCCGCCCCGACCCACCTGATGTACGCCATGGACGCCGACACCGGCCAGGCCCGTTGGCTCAGCCACGAGAGCGACCCGCAGCCGTGGACGGACGGCTACGTGGACGGGGTGACCGACGTCGGCGACGAGTTCCCCGGGCTCGGCGGCGGGGAGCTGCGAGTCGGCCCGGCACAGGCGGCGAACCTGCCGGCGCCGAAGCTGGAGGTGGTGGCCGACGCCACCTCCGGCGGTGAACGGACGCTGCGGCTGCGGCTCACCCCGCAGCGAGCGGCCCGGCTCGCCACCCTGCACGTCGACACGTCGACAGCCACCGTGCTGCGCGCCGAGGTGGCCGGGCGGTCGGTGCCGGTGGAGCCCCGTGCCGGGAAGTGGGGTTTCGGGCTGGTGTTCCACGCCCCGCCGACGGAAGGCATCGAGGTCGTGTTGGTCGTGCGGCCCATCGGCGGGCAGGTGGCGTTGCGGGCGATGGACGCCAGTGACGGGTTGGACGCACTGCCCGGCTTCCGCCCCCGACCGCCGGCCGTCGGCGTCGTCGGGTCGCACAGCTCGGAGATGCTGGCGGTCGCCCGCACCTATCCCATCTGAGCGAAACGGTGGTCCGGCGGAGGGTCCTCCCCGCCGGACCACCGTTGCACGTCTTCCGGTCAGCCCGCCGGCTCTGGTTGGCCGGCACCGACCCGGTGCCAGCGATTCCCGTCGTGATCGGTGAAGGTGAGGTCCACCAGAACGGTGTCCACCGTGCGTAGCCGGTGCTCCGCCGCGACGGTGACGAAGAGGTCGTGCGAGTCGCGGCCCGGTATCCGACGGACCTGTTTCGCCGCGGCCAACCCGATCGGTGGACCGTCCGGGTCGTCGGGCGGGACGAGCCGAGCCAGCACCACCACGTCCAGCACCGGGGCGTCGCTCTCGTTGGCCACGGCGACCCGCAGCACCGAGGTGCCGCGAATCTCGGCCACCGCCGAGACCAACCGGGCCTGGGTGGCCCGGATCCGCAGATCGTCGCTGCGGCGGGCGCGAATTTCCCGTCGCAATCCGACATAGACGAAGAGCACGCTGACGATGGAGCCGACCGCCCCGAACCAATCCGGTACGGAACCCCAGTCGACGACGTCCTGGATTGGCGACCAGTTCATGGGTCCATCGTGGATGTAGCTGTCGAGCGCCCCGCAGGCGGATCAGCCGGAATCGACCGCGAATTGGGAATTCCGGCACCGATTCCGGTCGGCAGGGCGGCCTAAACGGAGAGTGTGCAACCCAGTACGGGGGTGGATACGCTTGCGGTCGACATGGTGCGGGTGGCAATCCCTCCGACTGTCCACCAGATGGACAGGATCTTTCGCCGTCGGCCCATTTCGAATTCGCCACCGAAGGGGGACCGCATTGACTGCGGACGTTCCACCCGAGGATGCCGGCGTGCCTCGGCCGGCGTATGACCGGCCGAGTCGCGTCTCCGTCGATCCACCACTCGGACGACTGGACAGCCCACTGCACGGGCGCGACGACCTGATCGACGAGATCGTGCGACCGGGGGACGTCGCCGAGGCCCGGTCCTCGGTGCACATCCTGTGCGGCATGGGTGGCTCCGGCAAGAGCCACGTCGCGCTGGAGATCGCCCGCCGCGCCCGGGCCGACGGCCGGACGGTCTGGTGGGTGCAGGCCGGGCGGCTCAACTCCGGAATGCGTGAGGTGGTCAGCCAACTCGGCGCGTCGGAGACCCAGGTCGACCAGGCCTGGGCCGGCATGATCAGCGCGACCGACCTGGTGTGGCGCTACCTCAACCAGGCCGCGCAGCCCTGGCTGTTGATCTTCGACAGCGCCGACGAGCCCGCCGGCCTGGGCCCCACCGACGGGGTGCTCGCCGACGGCACCGGCTGGCTGCGCAGCCCGGAGGCCGACGACGGCACGGTCATCGTGACCAGCCGGGATGGCAACCGGGCCACCTGGGGCACCTGGTCGACGCTGCACCAGGTGCGCCCGCTCGACGCCGACGCCGGCGCGCAGGTGCTGATCGACCGGGCCGGCGCCCAGGCCGGCGGCCTGGCCGACGCCCGAGAGCTCGCCCGGGAGCTGGGCGGGTTGCCCCTCGCCCTACGCGCGGCCGGCAACTACCTGCGGTCGGTCAACGCCAGCCCGGTCTGGCGCGGCTCATCCACAATCACCACCTTCGCCGACTACCGGGTGGCCGTGCAGCGCCGGTTCCGCTCGCCGCGCGACTCCGCCGACGTCGACCTCGACGAGTCCCTCGGCCTGGAGATCGTCCGCGAGGTCGACGACATCTCACTGGACCTGCTGGCCCGCCGCCAGCTCCAACAGAGCCGGCCACTGCTCAACGTGCTGGCCTGCCTGAGCATCTCCCCGGTGCCCTACGAGGTGGTCCTCAAGCCGGCCATCCTGGCCGAGTCGCCACTCTTCAAGGGGCTCACCGGCCGGCAGCGGGTGAAGGTGCTGGAGGGCATCGGCAACCTCGCCCTTGTCGACTTCGACGTCCAGGAGGAGGTCACCGACCCGGCGTTCGCGCACGTGCTGTCGCTGCACCCACTGGTGCACGCCATGTTCCGCGACCGCGACGAGGTCCGTGAGCAGATCGCCGAATACCACGGGCTGGTCATGAAGCTGCTGCTCGCCGCCACCGAGGGGCAGAACCCGGACGACTCGGCGGCCTGGACCAACTGGGACGTGCTGGTGCCGCACCTGGTCGAGGCAGTGCGGGAATACCTCGTGCCGCAGAAACACAAGCACGACCCCGAGACGGTACGCCGCGCACTGGAGCTGACCCGACTCACCGCCCGCTACCTCATCGCGATCGGCCTACCCGGCTCGGCCTTCGACATCCTGGAGCCGATCGTGCGCGGTTGCGCCGCGTACGACCACGACCTGGACCGGCCGCAGATCCTGGCGCTGCGTCACGAGTTGGGCCGCACCTGGCTGGAGCGCAACCAGCCGGAAATGGCCGACCGGGTGCTCCGCGAGGTGATCGCGGACCGGACCAGGGTGCTGGGCAGCGACGACGCCGACACCCTCGCCAGCCGGCACAAGCTCACCAAGGCGATCATGGCCCAGCGCCAGTGGCCGGAGGCCGAGTTGGAGCTGCGGCAGATCGTCGCCGCCGAGGACCAGGTCCGCGGCCCGGAACACTGGGACACCATGATCGTGCGGCACAGCCTGGCGCTGGCGGTGCTCGCCCAGCAACGGGCGCCCGAGGCCGAGGAGATGCTGCACGCCATCCTGGAGGTCCGCTACCGGTTGTGGCCGCTCAACCAGCCGGAGACCTGGCAGGCCCGGCACACGCTGGCCCGCTGCATGCAGGCACAGGACCGGCTCGCCGAGGCGGAAGCCGAACTGCTGGCCACCCTCGCCACCGTGGAACCCCGGCACGCCGACCGCAGCGAGGTGCTCGCCATCCGGTCCACCCTGGGCCTGGTGCTGCTGCTGGAGGAGCAGGTCGACGCGGCGATCGAGGTGTACGAACAGTTGCTGGCCGACCGCCGGCGACTCCTCGGAGACACCCACCTGGACACCCTCCAGGTGGAACACGCGCTGCGCCGGCTGCGTGACGGCGCCTGAACGGTCAGTGCGGCGCGACCGGGCCCAGATCACTCGGGTCGGTGTTGCCACCACAGATGATCACTGCCACCCGCTCCCCCGGCTGCGGCACGTACGCGCCACCGACCAGCGCGGCCAGCGCGGCGGCGCCACCCAACTCGGCCGCGACCCGCAACTCCGACCAGAGCAACCGGCGTGCCCGCACCAGGTCCTCGTCGCGGACCAGCACGGACACCACCTCGGTCCGGCGGGCGGTGTCGAAGGCGATCTCGCCGATCCGCCGGGCACCCAGCGAATCGGTGGCGATGCCACCCACCTCGATGTCGACCGGCCGGCCCGCCTTCAGGGCCGAGTGCAGGGTGGGGATCTGCTCGGGCTCGACCGCGACGACGCGCACCGACCCACCGAACCAACTGGCGATGCCGGACACCAGCCCGCCACCACCGACCGCCACCAGCACGGTGTCGATCCCGTCCACCTGCCGCTCCAACTCCCGGCCGACGGTGCCCTGACCGGCCACCACCTCCGGCTGGTCGTACGCGTGCACGACCAACGCGCCGGTCTCCCCGGCCCGCTGGGTGCTCGCCGCCAACGCCTCGGCGTAGTGCTGGCCCACCTGACGCACCTGGGCGCCCAGCCCGGCCAACCGCTGCACCTTCACCGGTGAGGCGGTAACGGGCACGAAGACCTCCGCCGGCACGCCAAGCGATCGGGCCGCGTACGCCACGGCGAGGCCGTGGTTGCCACCCGATGCGGCGATCACTCCGGCCGAGGGCAACGACCCCTGGAGCATCCGGTTGAACGCACCACGCGGCTTGAACGAGCCGGTGTGCTGGTGCAGCTCCAACTTGAGGCTGAGCTGCCCGGGCACACCCAGATCGGCACCGTCGACAGCGATGACCGGAGTTTCCCGGACCCGCCCCTCGACAAGGGCCGCGGCCGCCTCGACGTCGCTTCTGTCCACCATGGGGAAACGCCCTTCACTACGACCAGAGGGCCAGTCGACCATCGTCGGTGAGCCCGACGAAACATCCTATGGAGATCCGTCGGCCATCCGACGCGGGACGCACCGTGTGATAGTGCCGCGGATCAAACAGAAAGCCCTCCCCGAGCATGGGGCGCAGCGTCAACGACTGCGTGTCGGCCACCACCGCCTCCTGGAAGCCGTACCCGCCGGGAATCCGCCGAGACTCGTCGTCCGGCTGCCAGCGCCGCCGCCACAACACGGTCTCACCACCGGCCGGTGGCACCCGGACGTAGATGTTGAACGCCAACTGTGCCACCACCTCGCCGTCGAGCAGCCGGCCCGCGTACTCCCGGACCGCGTCGTCGTAGTGCACCTGGAGCCCCGCGTTGATCTCGCGGACGATGCCGACGTGCATCTCCCGACGCTGCCGCCGCCCGGGTGCGACATCCGGCCAGGCGTCTCGGAACGCGGCCAGGCAAAGATCTCGGGGCGAATCCGACAGTCCCAGCGTCGACCAGCTCTTTTCGGCAGCGCGGGCCGCGTCCCAGTAGTCCTCGCGGAGTTCACCGACGGACCGGTGGTCGTTGATGGCCGGGCCGAACTTGGCGACCACGGGAAAGACCCGGCTCTCGTCGTAGCGGTCCATCGGCGCGTTGGCGAGGGCTGCGGTGATCGCCTGACAACGGGCCGCGGACAGCATCCCCGGCACCCGGACGGCGGCCAGCCGGCCCGCGACGAGCCCCGCGACATCCGCACGAGTGATCGACTCTGCTTCGACGGCAACGAACAAGGGGTCGGTTCTGCTCGAATTCTGCACGGCGGTCCTCCCGTAACGAAGATCCCTCACCGGACTTGTCGCGCCCCCCGATCCGCGCACCGTGCAATGTACAAACCGCAGGCAAGGCGGCGTGTCCGCAGTTCCAGGCAAGGTGGCGCGACTACCGCTACCATCGGCGCAACCGGGATAAGCGACCCCGAGCCGTACGGCGGAAGCTTTCCACCGATCGGGGAATGGTGACGATTCTCGGCATGACGCATGATGCGACTAGTTCGAACACTGACGAGGAGTTCGAGATGGCAGGCGCCGGCCCGACGGATCTTGACATGCACGTCGACCGCCTGGAAATGGCGCGTCGAATAGCCCGGGAAATGATCGAGTCCGACCATCAGGCCCTGGAGCTCGCCGTCCGGCAGCGCCCACAGTGCTGGTCCCGCCGCCCGACCGGCCGCGCCGACGCCCTCGCGGGCTGACGCTTCCGCGCGCAACAGCGGATACTCCGGCGATGACACTGTCACCGCCGCGCATCGACGTCACCGAGGCCGACAAGGCCGACGCGCGCTCGTCGTTTCTGGTGCTGGCCTGCTGGTACGTGGCCGTCGTCGTGGCATTCGGCCTCTTCCTCGGCACGCTGTCCGGGTCGGTTCCGGCGGACTGCGGCGAGGTGTGCGACTCCGAACGATCGAGGGCGCTGCTCTTCGGGCTCTACGTGGCCCTACCTGCGATGTTCCTCGCGCTGCTGGTCAGCCTGACGACGCTCGCGGTCCTCATCTCCCGCACTCGGCTCCGCTCGTCGGCACTGGTGGGCACCCTCGCCGCGGCGCTCCCCCTGGTCGCGTGCGGCCTCCTCGTCACGATCCTCTGATCGCGCTCACCCTCCCGACACCCGGGTTCGTCACTACACAAACGCGCCGCCAGCGGCGATCTTGCAGTTTCAGTCGCCGAATTGCACCGAGTGCCAGCTTATGTCCCCACAGAAAACGCAAGATCGCGGAGGAGGGACAGCCCGCCCTCGTGCTCCGGGGGCTGTCGTCGCTGGGGCCGCTCGGCTCTGCCTAGAGGCCAAGCGGGACAGGCTGGGTTGGTACTCCGTCAGCGATCAACGCGGCCAACGGTGTGGAGAGATCGCGGGGCGAGAACAACTCCGGGCCGCGGTGTTCGCTGATCTCTGACAGCGACCACCAACGCCAGCCGACGACGTGCTCGGCGGCGAGTTCCTCATCGCTCATCGCACCGCGCGGCGTGAACGACGCGGTCCGAACGAGGAAGTAGTCGTTCACGACGCCGTCGTGGCCGGGCGCGAACCCGGAGGCGACTATTTCCTGGTGCCAGACCTGCGGCGGGTCGGCATCGAGAGCAAGGCCAACCTCTTCGCGCAGCTCTCGCCGCAGGGCGGCCAGTGGCGTCTCACCGTCTTCGACGCCACCCCCGGGAGTGATCCAAACGGCGATCGTGCCAGCCGGATCGGGAATGGCGAGTCGGAGCAGCAGAACGCGGTCGTCCTCATCGACGACGACCCCACGCGCCGATCGCCGCAGATTCACCGTCGACATCAGGACACCCTACGGGCCAACGATCACCATCGACGCCCAGCTGGCATCGGCGTCCACGAGGGGCACCGCCAGGTGTTCGCTGTAGGTACCGTGCGGAAATGACAAGGAGCGAGCGGATCGCGGACCAGCTGGACCGGCACTGGCACAAGAACCTGCGGCCGCGGCTGGACGGTCTTGCCGATGAGGAGTACTTCTGGGAGCCGGTGCGTGGCTGCTGGAGCATCCGGCCACGTGGCACGTCGGCCGCACCGTTGTCGGCAGGTTCGGGGGAATGGACGATGGACTTCGCGTCCCCTGACCCGGTGCCGGCGCCGGTGACCACGATTGCCTGGCGGCTGGCGCACATCATCGTCTCTTGCCTGGGCTACCGGGTCGGGTGGCACTTCGGCGGCCAGGACATCGACTCCGAGACGTTCGCCTACGCGGGGACCGCTGACGAGGCGCTGAAACAGCTCGATGAGATGTACGGGAGGTGGAACGCGGGAGTCCGCGAACTCTCGGACGCCGACCTGGAGAACCCGCCCACCGTGGGTCCCGAGCGGTTTCCCATGGAAGGCATCGTCCTGCACATCAACAGGGAACTGATCCATCACGGCGCCGAGATTTCCCTGCTGCGCGACCTCTACCGCTGGCAGGACGAAGCCGTACCGCGACCAATGAGTCGGCAAGCGGCACCGAGCCTAGCGTTCCCGGAGTGAGCAGGAACGACGAGCGTGACATGGTCCGACGCGGGTACGACGCACTCTCCTACCACTATCGATCGGACGACGCTGACGAAGGTCAGTACGCTCCCTGGCTCGCTGGCCTACACCAGCGCCTACCTGCCTCAGCGGCAGTCCTCGACCTCGGATGCGGCTGTGGGGTGCCGGTCGCCCGCTTCCTCACCGACGCTGGACACCGCGTCACAGGCGTTGACATCAGCGACGTGCAGATTGAGCGGGCGCGCCGCCTGGTGCCCGACGGCACCTTTCTCCGCGCCGACGCCACCCGGCTCGACCTGCCGCCGGCCTCGCTCGACGCTGTGGTGTGCCTGTACGCCTTCATCCACATGCCCCTGGCCGACCAGCCGCAGCTCATCAAGAGCATCGCCACCTGGTTACGCCCCGGCGGCTGGCTACTCACCACCGTCGGCAGCACCGCCTGGACAGGCACCGAGGACAACTGGCTCGATGGCCCCGCCACCATGTGGTGGAGCCACGCCGACGCCGCTGGTTACCGCTCATGGCTGCGGCAAGCGGGGCTGACGATCACCGCCGAGGATTTCGTCCCGGAAGGCAGCAGCGGGCATGCCCTCTTCTGGGCACAGCGCCCACAGGGCTGACCTGGTCGGAGCCGTGTGCGAGGCTTCGGCGGTGACCGACCTCGGCATCCGCGCAGCCACCTCGACCGATTCCGAATTCCTGGTTGACATGCTCGTGGAGGCCATGAACTGGCTGCCTGAGCGCAACTGGTCTCGCGAGCAGATACTGGCGAATCCCGCGCTGGCTCACTATGTCACTGGGTGGATGCAGCCAAACGACTTTGGCCTGGTTGCGGTGGACCCGGCTGGTCGGCCAGTCGGCGCGGCCTGGTTCCGATACCTGACCGCCGCTGATCCGGGCTACGGGTACGTGAGTGACGACGTGCCAGAGCTGACTATCGGCGTGGTGGAAACCTGGAGGGGTCGGGGTGTGGGCCGGGCGCTTTTGCGCGCTGTTCTGGACGCCGCACGAGAACGTGGCATCCGCACTGTGTCGCTGAGCGTGGAGCGGGCGAACTTCGCTGCGAGGCTGTACGCCGCCGAAGGGTTCCGCACGGTTGAGTCGTTCGAGGACGCGGACACGATGGTCGCTGAGATCGGGGCCTGACGCGTGGGGTGTCCCAGTCACCCCTAGCCATCCCGGAACGCCCGAGGGCTGCTGGCACGAGTTGCACACTCACTGGGCTCAGACGAGACGCTGGATGCGTACCTTCGGGTGCTCGTTCCTCAGGTGTTTTTGCTTGTGCTGGCGGACCTGTTCGTCCCAGACCGCTTGGTCGTAGTCCGGGTCCGGGGGGACCCACTTGTGGGAGCCATCGCTGTAATGGAACTTTTCGTCCCCCCGCCGGAGGATGCTCATCGGGTCCAACCGAGGAAGCGACGGTGCAGGACCCCTGCCGGCACCCAAGTCAGGTCCCGCGAGGCGCAGACCAGTTGAGCGCCCATGTAGAGCGCCAAGGAGACGGATGCGCCCTCGTACTCAGCGCGTAATTCTTGCTGTCGGGTCCGGCAGGGCCAAGGCGCATTGCAGCCTCCGCAGGTCCAGATCGGCATCACCGGGCCGTGGGTGGTCACTGCGGGCCACCGATTAGGTGTACGAAGTGCGCTCGCCTCTGGAGCCACCGCAGTCGCTCTGGACAAGGGTGGGGCCGGCCGCACCGGCACAGGTCGAGTCCGACCTCGTCGTGGTGGTTCAGGAGTTCGTCGGCAGCGTCGACTTGAGCCTGGGCGTGGTCGATCAGGGCCTCCAGGCCGTAAATAGCAGCCATCCTCACCCCGCCAGGCCTGCACGAAGACGGTGCCAGCGTGCCTCTGCGATGACGGCGGCGAGGTTGATGTCGCCCGTGGCGATGCGGCTCCGGGCAACACCGAGCCACAGCGGTGACGCGACGGCCTGCTCGCCGTTAGCGGTTCGCAGGCCTTCCACGGCAAGGCGTGCCAGGCGGCACAACACGAGTTGGTCGTTCTGCGCGCAGTCGACGGTGAGGTAGTGGCCGGCACAGTCGGGGCGGTGGTCTTGCCACAGTGCTCGGCACAGACGCCACAGCAGCCGGTGGCGACAGCCGCCAGGCGGCTCGACCGGTGGGTTATCGACATCGAACAACATGCCCAAGACGGTCCTGCCGGCTGCGGTCCGGCGGCCATGTTCGCTAGCCATGTCACGGTGACATGAGCGGGCTCGACCTGCACGAGCACCAGACCTAAGCTCCAGGTTGAGCACGATGCGTAGTCACTCGACGACGGTGGGGGCGGCTGTGCTACTCGACCATCTTCGGACTCCGGACGGCTTCTGGTCGCGGGAGGACATCAGGACCGCAGTGCGTGACCGCGACATCGGCACTCTCTTCCGGCTGCTTGCCCGGCACACAGGGGCGAGTCAGACGCGCATCGGGGCAGTGGTCGGCCTGGAACAGGGCTACGTCAGCCGCGTGATCGCCGGCCGGAAGGTGACCTCCATCGACGTGCTGGAGCGGATCGCCGACGGCTGCGGCATGCCCGACGAGACCCGGATGTCGCTCGGCCTTGCACCGCGCCACCAAGCACGTCGCCTCACCCCCGGCAGCCCTCGGGGTGATGTGCCAAACGACCGATCCTGGCGCGAGGACGTCCGCGCCGCCACGCAGCTGTGGGAAGGCGACGTGAAGCGCCGAGACATGCTCCGTCAGACAGTGTTCAGCTCCGCTGGCTACACCCTGCCCGCGCTGCGCTGGTTCACCGCCCCCACCACACAACCCGTCACACAGAAAGGTCACCGATCAGTCGGTCAGCCGGACATCGACACCATCCGCGAGATGACCTCCGCCTACCGGCGACTCGACAACCAGCACGGAGGCGGCCACTCGCGCGAAACCCTGGCCCGCTACCTCAACCACGAGGTCACGCCCCTGCTGACCGAGGGCCGCTACGATTCGGCGACCGGCCGAAAGCTACTCGCCGCCGTCGCCGAACTGACCCAGCTCGCCGGCTGGCAGGCTTATGACACAGCCGAACACGGCCTCGCCCAGCGCTACCTCACCCACGCCCTCGACCTCGCCCGAACTGCCGACGATGCTGGGCTCGGCGCCGAAATCCTCGCCGCGATGAGCCACCAAGCCACCTACCTCGGTCACAATGCCACCGGCGTCGATCTCGCCCGCGCCGCCCGACAGACGGCACAACGCGCCGGCCTCGCGGTGCTGACCGCCGAGGCGCTGGTCATGGAAGCCCACGCCCACGCGGCCGCGCGCGACGAACGCGCCTGCACCACCGCACTGCACCAGGCAGAACAGACTCTCGACCGGGCCGACCGCAGCAGTGACCCGCAATGGCTTGGCTACTTCGACGAGGCATACCTGTCAGCCAAGTTCGGCCACTGCTTCCATGCCCTCGGCCACCATCAGCAGGCCGAACGCTTCACCGTCCGCTCACTGCAGATGGACGAACGCTACATACGCGGGAAGGCCTTCAACCTCAGTCTCCTCGCCTCCATCCACGCAAAACGCGGCGAGCCCGATCGCGCCAGCGCCATCGGGGACAAAGCGCTCACGTTGACCTCTCAGCTGCGGTCAGCCCGAGCCGTCCGGTACCTACGCGACCTGCAAACCGACCTCACAGTGCACCGCCGCCGGCCAGCCGTCAGACACTTCATCAATCGCGTCGACGTGGCCCTCGGTCAACGCCGCTGACTACAGCTCACCCCGGGCTTTACGCGCAACCAGCTCCAACACCGCGATCACCGTGCCAGATCCCACGATCTCACCCCGGGACACGAGGTCCCGCGCTTCCGCCAGCGGCATCCAGGCCACTCGCTCGGCCTCGTTGACGTCCACCGGCGAACCGATATGTATCGCATCGCGCGCAAGGAACAACAGATTCTCCGCGTCCGCGGTCGCCACCCACGGCTGGAACGACAGCATCGGTTCCACCGCACCCGGACGCCATCCGGTCTCCTCCTCAACCTCCCGGACCGCGCATCTCGCCGGCTGCTCACCGTCGTCGACGTAACCCCCAGGCAGCTCCCACACCCACCGGTCGAACACGAACCGGTGCCGCCGCATCAGCAGCAGGCGCTCCTGCTCGTCAAGCACCGCAACCATGACTGACCGGGGCGCCCGGATCACGTACTGCTCGAAGCGGACCCCATCTGGCAGTTCCACCTCGGCGATGCTCAACCGCGCTCGCCGGCTGCCGTCCACCACGCGCTCACCGTGAATCGTCCATTGCGTCGGCTCCGTAACCTGCTCCTCCGTCACCAGCCCAGTATCCGACCGCCGACGCGGACGCACTGCCGCGCCTCATCGCGGAGATTCGGCTCGACCCGCCACCGAACCTCACCAGACCGCGATGACACATCGGGCGTCAGCGGTGCAGCAGGCGCGGTCGGCTCCCTCGAACCTCGCCGCTGTCAATCGCCTGGGAGCCGGCTCCGGAGCCGCGCCGGGTCAGATCAACTGCTCGCCTGGGAGGGAGGGGTGCGCGTCGGTGGCCGGCTTTGACCCTGAGAGCCGGATCCGTGCCGGTCGAGGTTGGGCCACCGGGCCGCTCCGTGGTGTCCGTTGGGGGCGCGGCCCGTGACACGAGAGCCGACACTCAGCGCGTTCCGCCAGCGTCCATACGTGCGTCAAGGTCCGCTTGACGTGCGGGGTCGCGCTCAGCCTCCCGCCGCTGCGTGAGCACCCGACGCAGGTCATAGACGGCGGCGAAAGGTCCGAGTATGCCCAGGAGGAGGAACCACAGCCCCACCTTGTACTCGCCTTCAACAGGGTTCAGCCGTAGCAGGCCGATCCCGGCGCCAAGTCCCAGCACCGGCAGGAGCATCGTGCCGATGACCTTGATACCGCGCGCAAGCCGGAAGCGGATGGCGAGAACGCCGGAAGGTATCGCGAGCGCCCCGGCGAAGAGCAGTCCAGCAACGATGGCGAGGAAAACGGGATGACTGACTGACATTCGCGACAGCGTAGTCCCCGTCGGGCGTCGGACAGTGGTCGGCGGATCGCCACCTTGGGCATCCAGGGGGCTGGTCAGAGACGCAATGTGAATTCAGCCCTCACACGCGTCATCCCGACAAGGTGACGCAGAAAATTTGGTCGCGGCTCTTCAACCATGCACCTTCGGCGCCACAGTCCGACGGATGCCTGGCGGTCCGGGTTATTTCGGCCCCGTGGGCGGTTCCGCAGCCGACCACCTTCGCCCGACCACTCACCTCGCGCAGGCCGCCAGCCTCGGAAATGCTCGTGCCGTCGTCCACCAGGAAGCAGGTGCCGACGCGGAAAGCACCGAAACTTTGGCACATGTGACGAACACCGAAGAATGCGCCCGCCCCAAGTACCACCACCGTAGACAGTGCGACCCACAATGCCAACCCCCGCCGACGAGGCTTGCCAGGTTCGATGTCGTCAGCCATTGTTGCCCCTCCATATCGCCGCCGGGTGAGACTAGATCAACGATGCTGGCCGGCGTGAGGCGGCGAGGACTGCGATCCGGACGCCCGGCTGTCCACCGTGCCCGCAAGGCCGGTCAACAACGGTCACGCATGAGGTGTAGCGGGCGTGTAAGCGAGGCATCAGGCGGCGACGGTGGCTCCGAAGCCTCCGACCGGCCGTCAGCGAAGGCCGCGCCAGCAATCCATGGGCCAGGCCCGGGCAAAGATCCGGCACAACGAGCGCGAGTAATTGCGGAAGACGCCGAAACCGGCAGAAGGCGTTTCGGCAGGTCAGCCACCATGCCCGTGGTCGCGCGGGAGGTCGGGAGGCAGGGGCGTTTACTTCCAGCGGTATTGATCTAGCACCGGGGCGTAGGCGATCAAACCGGACGACTGCGGGCTTGAGCTGCCGCTATGCCTGGCATGGATAGTCAACGATGGTCGCCGTTGGCTCTCGTTGGACGGCCTGGATACGGCATGATCTTGGGCCGCCCGCCTGCCGCAGCCGCCCCTACTTCAGAGGCGCAAGCCATGCGAGTAGAGCAACGATGAACGACAGTATTGTAAAGATCGCCGCGACCGCGCCACCATTCGCGCCCTTCGTAGCCCTCCAGGCGCTTTCTACAATCTGCACAAGCCGTTGCCTTGCCTGACGCTTATGGATGACCGGCTTGAACCTGACGCCGGCCGCTGCATTGCTCGAATATATCGCCAATGCCATCATCCACAGCGCGAAGAAGAATGTTGACGCCAAAAGCAGGAAAAGCAGCGTGTCGATGAAGCTGAAGGTAGCGACGTCTGGAGAAGCGAACTTGACGACCGCTACGGCGTAGATGAGTGGGATCAGAAAGGCGGACAGCGAGAAGAACCATCGATTGACGCCTCGCGCTCGCTTGTTCGTCATAAGGTAGTTGGCAACGCGCAGGTATTCAATCGGCACATTGCTTCCTTCCCCTGAATAAGAAAGCGTCGTGGACGAACTGGACGAGCTTTGCCCACCGGCGACGAGGCTGATCACCCCCCTCTCTTGCTGGCTCCGCAGCTCAAGATAGGGAAGCATTCCACGAGGTGCCGTCGAAAAAACTTCCGTTAAAGAACTCCGGGACATTACATACGCTACGTTAGTCGCCGCGCTTTTCTTAGAACTTCGAGGGGCAACCGGACTCAGATAGTGGGTTGCAAAGGTCCACCTGTTGGCCGAAGGACCGAGAAGGTGGGCGATTGCCACTAGATCCCCGAGAATCAAACGGATCCCATGTAAGCGCACTTGCGCCAGCACTCTGTCATCCGCCGGCTCTAACTCCGCCACGACCATCCTTTGTGTATGAGACGAGGTGAGACGTAAGCATGCCAGCCTTCTCGTTAGCCGTCACCTAGCCATCCCGTCGGCCTTCGTCCGCACCTTGGTGGAGTGGGTGGGGCCTGCCTGGCCAAGGTGGAGCACCCCACTGTCTGAACGACCTTGGCCAGGCAGGCCCCATCTGCTCGGCTGAGCCCGGACGAAGGTTGTCGGGATGGCGCGCCACCATCCCAGAGCGCCCGAGCGCCCCGCCGGAGGCACTGCCTGTGTCTCGACCAAACCGAAGCCCCGGATCTGCCAACAACCATGGCGGCCCGGGGCTTCTTCGTATGTCGCGCCGCCGGCGGGCTGTCACCGGCGCGCTGGCGGCCGAAGGCCAGAGGCGCGACGGCGGGCCATCGGCCCGGCCCAGGTTCGGCGGCGCGAGCGGCCTGCGAAGCGGGCCGCCTTGATCCCGTACAGAAAGTTCTCACAAGTACGAGAGCCAAGAATCCGACAGCTCGTAGAAGCCGCATTAGATCTCGTAGATGCTTGTAGCCTCTGACAGGAGGGACTACCGGCGTGCTCGACGCGACGGCCACGGCCATCATCACCGGCGCTGCAGGAAACATCGTTGCGTACATGCTCAACGGTCGCATCGATGAGCTTCGCAGCTGGGCAACACGAACGTTCCGACGAGGGACTGAGGATCAACGCAGGGCGTCCCTGGAGGCCCTGACGCAGGACAGCGCCGCGTTGACTCACGGCCAAATGTCGCAAGCAGAAATTAAGTCTCGCTGGGCTGCCGTGCTTGCTGCTTACCTCACCTCCCATCCCGAAGCCCAGGCCGACATTGACTCAATGGCCTCCGAAGGAGGAACCGTGAAGTCGGTCAAAATCGGGAGCCAGCATAATCACGGTTCGGGAGTCTTTATCGGCGGAGACAATTTCGGCGGCATCGGTAGTCGCGAAAGCGAGTGAAAAGTGCCCACCGCCCTCTCAGATCCAGATGACCATCCCGGGCAGCACAACCATTCGAGCGGTGTTTTCGTAGGCCGCGACAATTACGGCTCGATCGAAATGGTTGACGAGAAGACGAAAGCAGCCCTGCGGAAGCTCTCGAAAGATGCGCCCGATCTCGGCAAATTGCTGAGTCGCGCGCTGAAGGAGGGAGTAATAACGCCGGGAACCGTTCTCGCGCTTGAAACCGCCGCCCGCAGCATTAACGAAGATGTAGCGCGGGCCTTGTGGGTCGCAAGCAGGAACATAAACGAGGACGTGGCTCGCTGGCTGCTCGACGCCAGCAGCGGCATCAATGAAGGCGTCGCGCGTATGTTTTTAAACGCTGCGCAGGACATACAAGAGTCGGCGAAAGTGATTACTGAGGCAACTCATCAGCTTCAGTCCTTCAGGCTACCCGCCGCAGCGGCACCACTTCCGGTTATGCGAAGCCACCAGGCTGACAGCAGCCAGTACATTCGCGTAGTCCTGGCGAATCTGACCCGAAAGGTCGATCGGATCGAAAGGTCAACGAGCGCGACGCAGGCAACGACCTTCGCCGCAGGAGTCACCCTCGGCGCGCTTGTCGTGGTGTTGCTCGTGCTTGCCTTCTAGCCGCCGCCTCGGTTGAACACGCTTGCCCGGCTTCCCGTGCGAGCGGCAGACGACTGGAATTCGCCTGATTCTTAAGTGGGCGGCTGCGTAGCCGCCTCCGCGCTTTGCTTCCGCCACTTGCCGCCGTCGGCCTGGACGAGACGCTGCACCATCTGCTGGGCCTCGTCCTCTGTGTCGAACTCCCACCGGAGCACCTTGCCTGTCTCCGAATCACCAGCGCGGGCGATTGGGTGCCATCGGACTTCACGGGCGAGCCACACGTCACGCCGTGCGAGTCGACCCCACACCCCGTTCCACCAGCGTCCCGTTAGCTCCCGCACCACAGGGCGATCGTACAGACGTGCGAATCATCCTCGCTGTTGCTGGCGGACATCCGCCCGGACGTGCACACCAGGCCACGGCGGCACGTCGACCGACCAGATCCGCCACCCGCCCGATCTTTGCGGACGTCGTACCGCCACGGGCGAGACCCCCCGGGGGCGAGAGCCGCTGGTTCATCGCTATCGGACCTTCCTCTTGCGCGAGCCAACCCGTTCGCCGACTACCCCCGCCGAGGTGATCCGTAATAGAATACGGGTGGCCGAACAAGAGTACGGCCGGAGTTGCGTAGGCAAGCCGTGACTCTCGGTGGAACAAGAAGGGTGGCTTGATGTTCGCATTAGTGGTGCGCTTCGATCTGAAAGACGACGAGAGCGCGAAAGCGTTTGACGACCTTGTCGCAGAGACAGGGATTGAGATCCGTGCCCACGAACCGGGGACGCTGATCTACGCCACGCACTCTGTCGAGGGAGAACCGCTCGCCAGAGTTTTCTACGAGTGCTACGCAGACCGAGAGGCATTCGAGGCGCACGAAGTGCAACCTCACGTGATCCGTTTCCACAAGGAGCGTGAACCGTACACGCAGGACGCGCGGGTTGAGTTTCTAGCGGTCGGACCTAGCAAGGGCCTCGGTTCACTGAATGCCTGACAGCAACGAGCAAGGTCGACTTATTGCTACGCGGCGGCAGAAGCGCGGACTTTCTCAGCGTGAGTTTGCCGAGATGATCGGCCGGTCTGAGGCTTGGCTTTCCCAGGTCGAGCGCGGGGTGCGTTCGATTGACCGGGTTTCCATCTTGGAGCGGATTGCGGGTGCGCTCGGGATCCCGATGGCCGAACTAGCCCCGGGCACTGCGGATCCGGAGAGCGCTGAGGTTCCCTCGGCGGCCGCCGCCCTACGCTCGGTGCTAAGTACCAGCTACCTCATGGCCGCGATCCTGGGCAAGGACCGAGAGCTTCCCCTGCCGCAGACAGCCGAGCGAGCCGATCTGTGCTGGACATATGCCCATGCCGCCCGCTACGAGGACTTGGCCGAGTTGCTGCGGGGCCTACTGCCGGATCTGGAGAGAGCAACACGATCCGCCAAAGGCGAGGCGCGAAAGACGTACCTCAGCGAGCTAGCGTCGGTATATCACGCCCTCTCAGCCGCACTGTCGAAGCTCGGTCAGCACGAGGCGGCCTGGGTCGCAATCGATCGGGCGTTGCTCGTTGCGGAGCAGGTCGGAGACCCGTTGTTGGTCGCCGCTGGAACCTTCCGCCTTGCGCTGGTGTTTCAGGGCGGGCGGCAATTCGAGCAGGTCATAAGTGCTGCATCGTCGTCTGCGGCAGCGCTTGAGTCCGAGGTATCGGCGGACAAGCCCGCGGCTGCGTCTCTGTTCGGCGCGCTGAATCTGCAACTGGCTGTGGCCTCTGCGCGGATGGGAGATGACCAGAGGGCTCACGAGTATCTCGGAGTAGCGCGAGAGGCAGCTCAGCTCCTGGGGGGCGACCGCAACGATTACGAGACCGAGTTTGGCCCCACGAATGTCCAGCTACACGAGGTCGCGGTGGCAGTCGAACTCGGCGACGCCGGTTCTGCGCTCCGGACGGCGGAGCGGATCGACTCGTCCGGCCTATCGCCTGAGCGGCAGGCTCGGCTCCTCATGTACGTGGCACGCGCATGGACTCAGCGTCGCAGGGTCTCTGAGGCGGTCGATGCGCTTGAGCAGGCCGAAGCGCTAACCCCGGAGCAGGTCAAGGGACACCCGGTGGTCGAGACGATGGTTTCCGACCTTGTACGGATGGAACCCGTCCCCTCCGACCGACTGGCAGCCTTGGCTCGCCGCGTAGGAGTGGCCTAGCTACCGTCACATGTTCCGAGCTGCACCGAAGGGCGTCCCACAGCGGGGCGCCCTTCTTCGTATCGAGGGTTTGATCGATGACCCGTACTCAAGTACTAGACACGTACTTTTGTACGGGCTACGCTGACTCCATCGAACACGGGCAATCGCTCAAGGTGAGCGAGCCCTAGTTGAAGGGAGTCAGTCATGGGACGTCTGCTGCTGGACACCTCGCGGGTGTCGTACGAGGTCGCGGTGAACCCGGTTCCGAAGCTGGACCAGTCGGGTCAGCAGAAGTTTGACCGGGAGACGAAGGCCCCGATGTGGGCGGTGCAGCTCTACGCCCTCGCGGACGGTAGCGCTGAGGTCATCAACGTGACGGTGGTCAGCCCGGTGATGCCGGCGGTCACGGTTCGTCAGCCGGTCGTGCCGGTGAACCTGGAGGCGCTGCCCTGGGTCAACGACCGCGACGGCAAGGTCCGCTCGGGTGTCGCGTTTCGGGCTTCGGCGCTGACCGCGATGGACACCGCCACCGTCTAGCGGCGGGTGTTCCTGTTCGGCTCCACAGAAGCGAAGAGGTGGACACGGGGTCGCCGTTGATTGGCGTCGTCTGCGACCCCGCGTCCTGTCCAACAAGGTCCCTAGGTAGGGAGGACTTGTCGTGTCCAAGTCTAGCCAGAGGTCCCCGTTCGGCTGGTCGAACCGTGGGGGTCAAGTCACTGTCATCGAAGCGCCGGTTGCCCGCTCGTACCGTCGTCGGGCCACCATCGCGTTCTGGGTCACCCTCGGTGTGGTCGGCCTTCTGGCCGCCACGGTGGCCTCGGAGTACATGCACCCGATCCTGGGTGGTCTTCTCGGCGTCGTCCTCGGCGCGGTGCTCGGCGCGGTGCTGTTCGCGCTGATCGTGGCGTGGCCCGTGCTCCGCGTGTTCTGGCACTGGCTGCCGGAGATCCTGCTCGGACTGGCCGTCGTCTACGGCTGGACCACGCTGATGCAGTCGACCCCGCTGTGGGGCTCGCTGCTCATCGTCGCCCTGGTCGTCGGCGTCCCCGCCGCGATCGCACCTGTGCGCCGTCGGGTCATGGCTTGGGCCTGGTGCCTGATCGTGCGGCACCGGCTGCGGTTGTGCTTCGCGGCGTTCATCGCCACCAACCGGCACGGCTCACTGCCGCTGATCCTGCTCGCCAAGCCGACTCCAGCCGGTGAACGGGTCTGGGTGTGGCTGCGACCCGGTCTGTCCCTGCGGGATCTGGAGCAGGACGGCCAGATGCAGAAGCTTGCCGTGGCGTGCTGGGCCAACGAGGTCCGCGTCATGCGCGCCGGCCGCAAGTACGCCGCACTGATCCGCATCGACATCACCCGCCGCGAACCTCTGGCGCACACGGTCGTGTCGCCGCTGCCGGACTACGTCCCCACGGACATCCCGGCCAACGCCCCCACCTCACCGGGCATGCCGCCCGTCGGCCTGGACCTGCCCGACGTACCTGATCAGCCGGTCCCCGCATCACTCGATGCGCCCCGCCAGCGCAAGCCGCGCAACCCCACTACCACGACGAGCCCGAACGGGTTCGACCCCTCCGACTACGCCTAAGCACCGGGACGGCGCGGATCAAGCACCCCTGACGGGTCGAGAGTCCGCGCCCCTTCCCTCCCCCACCCGCTTTGACACGTAGGTGTCAACCGACCCCGGGAGCCCTGCCATGGATCTCACGGACACCATCGAACTGCCCCCGCAGCCAGACGCGCCGCAGACGGTGCCGGTCGGCGCGGGCCTGTCCATCTTCGACCCGGTCTTCCTCGGCATTGACGAGTTCGGCCACCCGGCCTACCTGCCGATGATCTACCGCAACATCCTCATCGGCGGTGAACCCGGCGCGGGCAAGTCCAGCCTGTTGAACACCATCGTCGGGCACGCGGCCCTGTGCCCGGACGTTCGGCTGTGCCTGCTGGATGGCAAGCAGGTCGAGCTGGGTTTGTGGAAGGACGCCGCCGACGTGTTCGTCGGCCCCGACATCGACCACGCCATCCGCACCCTGCGCCGCGTCCAGACGGTGATGGACAACCGGTATGCGTTCCTGCTGTCGCACCGCCGCCGGAAGATCGGCCCGAACGACCTGTTCGGTCAGATCCTCGTGGCCTGCGACGAGATCGCGTACTTCTCCGCCACCGCCGGAGACAAGAAAGACCAGGACCTGTTCGCCGCGCTGCTGCGCGACATCGTCGCCCGGGGCCGCGCCGTCGGCATCATCGTCGCCGCCGCGACTCAACGCCCGTCCTCAGACATCATCCCGCCGTCACTGCGGGACCTGTTCGCGTGGCGCTTCGCCGGCCGCTGCACCAACGACGTGTCCTCCGACATCGTGCTCGGACACGGCTGGTACGCCCGCGGCTTCTCCTCCAACAGCATCGACCCGAACAACCAGGGCGAGGGCTACCTCATCGCCGAAGGCGGCATCCCCAACCGCGTGAAAGCCGCCTACATGACCGACGCCGACATCATCCGCGTCGCCGACTACGCCACCTGGACCCGCCGCCGCTCCGGCCTCGTCGCCCCCGCTGACCTGCGGACAGCGGCATGAGCACCACGACCGCCACCCCGACCCGCGTCCTGGACCTCGTGCTCATCGGGACCGGCGAAGACATCGCCGCCCTGACCGCCATCGCCCGACACGCGGGCGCCCTGGTCTTCCGCTCCGCACCCGCCCTTGCCAGCGACGGCAGGCAACGGGTGATCCTCCGGCTCCACCTGCACCACCGATAGAAGCGACCGACGGCCCGGACCAAGCCCTGGAAAGCGAACCCGGACCGCCGGCCCAACCACCGCCCACGAAAGGACGTGGCCGCCATGAACCCTACCCAAAAACAGCCCACCACCCCCGCCGCGCTGGCCGACCTGACCCCGGCCGACACCCTGCGCTGCGCCGCCCGCTACCTCGAACTTCGAGGCTGGACCCAGGGCGACCCCTACGAGCTGGGCGAGCACGACTCGTTTCCGCCGGCCTGCACCCTCGGTGCCATCACCATGGCCGTCTACGGCCACCTCGCCAGCATCGAAGACCAGCAGGACGGCGACGACGCCTCTGCGACCCTGCGAGACGCCACAGTCCGCTGCCTGGCTGACTTCCTCTGGCAAGACGGGCGCGTGCCCGACTTCGACGCCACCAGCGGCTCCTGGTACTCCAGCAGCGAGGTCGTGTCGGACTGGAACGACGACGCCTCCCAAACCCTGCCCGATGTCCTGGACATCCTGCGCGCCTGCGCCGAGGACTACGACTGGACCCACGCCACCGAAGACGACCTCGAAACCTACGCGGAGCACGAGTACAGCCAGGAACGGCTGCCGACCCGCGCCGGGTTCCTCGTCTGGCGGGCTGCCCGATGAGCAGCGTCTCCGCGTTGCCGACCGGCAACGTTCACGCCGTCCTCGACCGTGCCGCCCTCTACCTGGGCCGCTACGGCTGGACCCCGACCGGCCTCTACGACGCCCACGACGCCTGCCCGGCGAAGTGCGCCTGTCACCGCACCGGCACCTACCCGGCGTCGGTCCTCGGCGCGATCCGGGCCGCCGTGTTCGGCCGCCCCCGCTGGTACTTGACCGGCATCACCGACGCCGAGCAGCGCGCCTACAGCGCCGCCGTCGAGTGGTTCAACACCTACCTCATCGCCGTGGGCCACGCCGGCCTTCACGCCCCGGTCTTCGACTGGGAAACCCTGCCCGGCCGCACCCCGGCCGACGTCATCGAGGCGCTGTGCGCCGCCGCCATCGCCTACCGCCGACACACCATCCGGAGGGCCGCATGAGCACCGCCGCCCAGATCACCGACGTGACACGTACGTGTCAAGACTCCGTCTCTACCGCCGCACTCGTCGGCGCGCTTGAAGCCGCCTGGTCGGCCATCCGCGCCCAGCACACCGAAGTCCCGGCCGCTGTTCTCGTGGTCGGCTCCGGCTCTCCCACCAAGCCCAGTCAGAGCATGAAGTGGGGCCACTTCGCCGCCCTGCGCTGGCAAGCCGGCGACACCCAGCTACCCGAAATCCTCATCTCCGGTGAAGGGCTCTCCCGCGAACCGGAAGCCGTGTTCACCACGCTCCTGCACGAAGCAACCCACGCCCTCGCCGACGTGCGAGGCATCCAGGACACCTCCCGGCAGGGCCGCTGGCACAACAAGAAGTTCGCCACCCTCGCCGCCGAACTCGGCCTGTCCACGACCAAGGACGACAAGCTCGGCTACTCGCCCTGCACCCTGACCGACCTCACCCGCGCCCGCTACCGGCCCTCCATTGCCGGCCTCTCCGTGGCGCTGCGCTTCTACCGCCACCCCGAACCGACCGGGGAAGGCAAGACCCGCACGAACAACAACAACGGCGTCTCGTGCGAATGCGAGTGCCCCCGCAAGCTGCGCATCTCCAAGGCCGCCTTCGAGGAAGGCCCGATTGTCTGCGCCCTGTGCGCGGCGGCGTTCCTGCCCGAGGACATCGACCGCGACGCCTACGAACACCCCACCTTCGCCACCGGCAGCGCTCCTGCCGGCGACGACCACGACCAGGACCAGGCCGACGACGACTCGGAGGACCCGATGGTGTTCTACGACCCGACCGGCGAGCGCTACGGCCTGCCGACCTACCCCTACAAGTTCGCCCCCGGCGACCTGCTGACCCGCCGGCAACTCCGTGCCCGCGACCTGCGCCCCGGCGGCCAAGACCCCGCCGCGCAGATCCTCTGGCGTCGCGGCAAGCGCATCGCCTACCTGTACCGGCTCGACCTCGCCGTCCCGAAGCGGACCGCGACCCCCGCCCAGTTGGCGGCCATCGACAAGGCGCTCACCGCCCGGCGTACCTGCCCCGACTGCGGCCAGGTCAAGCCCTACTACATCCCCCGCCGAACCGGCTCCTGCTTCGACTGCACCCCTGGAGGTTCCCTGTGACCACGACGACTCCTGTCACCTACACCCACCCGAGTGTCTTGGCCGGTATCGCTGCCGGCGCTGACTGGGCCGATCCCACCATGGACCCTGCCCTCATCGACTGGACGACCCGGCAAGCCCACGCCGCCATCCCGTTCAGCGTCATCGACGGCCGACCCGTCAACCCCTGCCAGCAGACCACCGTCCGCTACGGCCGCAACGAACTCGGCCACTGGGGCGAACAGCTCTGCGCCGACGCCCTCGTCTCTCTGACCGACACCAGCGGCCACCGCTGGATCCTCCTGATTGAACGCGCCGACGGCCACGGCTGGGCACTGCCCGGCGGATACGTCGACACCGGCGAAACCCCCGGCCACGCTGCCGCCCGTGAACTGGCCGAAGAAACCGGCCTCACCATCCCCCACGCCACCTGGGCCATCGAGCCTCCGCGCTACGTGCCCGACCCGCGCGCCTCCGATGAGGCATGGATGGTCACCGTCCTCGCCCGCACCCACCTCGGCACCTACCCCGCCGACGCCTTCCCGGCCATCGCCCACGCCGACGACGCGGCACAAGCCGCCTGGGTCCGCGCCGACACCTACGACGCGCTCACCACCCACCTGCCCTGCTGCGACATCTTCGCCGCCCACCGACCCCTACTCACCTCGGCCCTCAACCCGGCCAACCACTGACCCGAAAGGACACCACCATGCACCGCTACTACGTCTCGTTCAGCTACCAGGCCCCGCAGGGCTTCGCCATCGCCTCCCTCGACATCACCGCCCGGCAGCGCATCACCACCGCCGACGAACTCGCCCCCATCACCGCCGACCTCATCGGCCGGGGTTACCACTCCGCCAAGATCCTGGCGTTCTCCCTCTACGCCAACCCCCAGCGCGAGGACACCGCCTCCCGCCCCAACCCGAACTCGAACCGCGATGCCCGTCGCGACCCCCACACCCCGCCTCGGCCCACGACCCGAGGACGGCGGTCATGACCGCACCCACGCCCAAGTCCCCCTTCATCGCACGTCTTCAGGACGGCGTCCTGGTCCTCATCGTGCTTCTCGTCGGTGCCATGGCTGGTGCCGCCTCGTTCAACCACGTCCACGACTGGACCATCAGCAACAGCCCCACCGGTACCGCTGACTGGTTCGGCTGGGCCAACGCGGTCATCACCGAACTCATCCCGATCGCCGCAATGATCGTCATCATCCGCCGCCGCAAAACTGGCGGCCCGATCGGCTATCCGATGTTCCTGCTCATCGCCGCTGTCGGACTGTCCCTGACCGCACAGTTGGCCGTCGCCAAGCCCACCGTCTTCGGATGGATGGTCTCAGCGCTGCCCGCGCTGGCCTTCTTCGCCCTGTCCAAGCTCGTCTTCACCGCAACCCGGCCCACCAACCATGTCCCGGCA
The DNA here is from genome assembly GCF_015751765.1 of Micromonospora ureilytica. NCBI lineage: Bacteria > Bacillati > Actinomycetota > Actinomycetes > Micromonosporales > Micromonosporaceae > Micromonospora > Micromonospora ureilytica. The sequence goes on along the minus strand of NZ_JADOTX010000001.1, from coordinate 6,172,256 downwards.
CCCGTGCCGGCCACCTCCGCCCCGGCGTCGTCACCCGACATCACCGCCGACGCGAAGGTCCGCCCGGCAGCTGCGACCACGGCCACCGCACCCACCGAAGAGATCACAACTGACGAGCCCGCGACTGAGGCGAAGAAGAACACCCCCGCGATCGCAGCACCGCAGACCACCCCCACCGAGGACATCCCGGCCCCGGCGACCCCGCCGGCTGCACCCGCCATTCCAGCGGTCAAGCCCGCCCCGGCGCTGCTCTCAGGTGCCCGGATCGTCGCCGACGCCCACGCGAAAGCCCACGGTGAACCCATCACCCCCGGCCAACTCGCTGTGCGACTGCGCGTCCCCACCCAAACCGCAGCCGACATCCTGATGGCCCTCACCACCCAACCGACCATCAACGACAAGCACCACAACGGCACCGCTGTTGGAGCCTCTGCGTGACCTCCTCGACGCTGCCTCTCGCGCCCGAAACCACCACGGTTTCGGGCACGGGAGCCTCCGCTGTAGCAGGAAACGACTACTGGCCCTGGGCCACGCCCACCCGCACCACCCGCAACCGCGCCGCCGACGGGTGGGTACGCGGCCACGACCCCCGCACCGTCGCCTCCGGTCGTGCCCGCGCCCAAGACCCCGACTACTCCGAATGGCTCGGCCATGTCCGCGCCGCCTCGGCGTGCAAGCACCCCATCCGGCTGGCTGGGCAGATCCACGTCAACGACGCTGACGGCAACCGGATGGCGACCGTCGACACCGAGGACATGCCCGACGGGGCGATCTACACCCCGTGCGGTAACCGCCGCGCTGCGGTTTGCCCGTCCTGCGCGGAGCTGTACCGCCGTGACACCTACCACCTGATCAAAGCTGGGCTCCAGGGCGACCGGTGGGGACTACCCCCGCTGGACGAGCACATCGCCATTTTCCTGACCGCTACCGCCCCCTCGTTCGGGCCGGTGCACCACCGGGTGGTGAAGGTGCACTCCGCGGACTGCCGGAAGAAGGACGGCTGCACCTGCCGGCCCTCGGTGTGCCACCGCTTCGGCGGGGCCTGCCCTCACGGCCAGGAGCTGCGCTGCGGCCAGCGCCATAAGGCCGCAGATACCCAGCTCGGGCAACCGTTGTGCATGGACTGCTACGACCACGTCGGCCAGGTCGTGTGGAACCACGAGGCACCCGAGTTGTGGCGCCGCACCATCCAGCAAGCCGACCGGGAGCTACGCCGTCTCGGCCGGGCACACGGCGTTGACTTGCGTCGCCGCTACATCAAGGTCTACGAATTCCAGGTACGCGGCGTCATCCACTACCACGCCCTGATCCGCCTCGACGGCTACAACCCCGACTGCCCTGAGGCGATCGTGCCGCCACCACGCGTCATCACTCGGGACATGTTCGAGCACGCCGTCCGGGCCGCGTTCGTGAAGACCGCCTACACCTCCGCACCGCACCCCGCCAACGGTCGGCAGGGCTGGCACATCGCGTGGGGGGACAAGGGCCTGGACCTCAAGCACGTCAACGCACCCGGCACTGAGGTCAACCTCGCCCAGATCACCGGCTACATCGCCAAGTACGTCACCAAGAGCACCGAGGTAACGG